>NZ_JBYSWM010000003.1:0-215630 GCF_058781125.1 Pseudogulbenkiania sp. FW507-F1
ACCCCCACCCCACCCCGCCTATCCTCCGCCGTAAGAGCCTAGAAACTCTTGCTACCACCGGAACGACCCCACGCCCGTCAGCCGTGGATTTTTTGCGCCCATAGTCCGCCTACCGCGGATATGTCGGCACGCACCTGCGCCAGAATTCCGATCAATGGCCGGGAGGGTGACGGATACAAGACCCGCAAGGGGAAGAAGTCCGCCGCGTGGTAGCGGTTTCTAGCCTCCCGGCCACCCCATTCGAGGTGGCCAATCCGTCTAGAACCGGAGCTACCACCATGAATACCCTGTCCTTCAACGAGACCCATTTCGATATCGTCGACCACCTTGGTCAGCCTTGGCTTAGAGCAGCAGACATCGCCCAAGCTCTCGGCTACAAAAAAGCTGACGCCGTTACCCAGATCTACGAACGCAACAAGGATGAATTCACTGAAGCGATGACCGAGACCCTCAATTTGAGGGTCTCGCGAAACGGCGGCTCACTCAGCAACGAAACCCGCATCTTCTCTCTTCGCGGCGCTCACCTGATCGCCATGTTCGCCCACACCCAACGCGCCAAAGCCTTCCGCCAGTGGGTGCTGGACGTGCTGGAGCAGCAGGCCGGGGCTTCGGCCAACGTGGTGCCGGCCTTGCCAGTAGCGGAGCTGATGCGGCGCAAGCGCTTCTTGATGCACTTCGATGTGCGCGGGGAAATGGTGATGCGGGAGGTGCCGAGCGAGGCGATGGTGGCGAGCCCGCGTGAGTGGGCACAGTTGATTGCCGATCCGGGGGCGTTTTTTGAGCGTGAGGAACTGACGGCGATCATCACGGCGGCGGCGCAGCGGTTGGGGAGGCGTTGAGGCCTCCCGTTGTCGGCTGGTGGTGGAGGGTGATGTTGAGGAGCGGGCGCGGTGGACTGGCCACCACGCCCCGTCAGCAAGCTACCACCAGCGGATCGCTGAGAGCAGAGGCGTGATGGCGCAAAGCAGCGGCGTGAGCGCCAAAAACAAGATGCCCATGCCGATGCAAAAACGCAGCCAGGGTGAGAATTGTGTCTTGAGATCAATGCCTTGACGTGTCATTTGGAATCTTCCTCTTGTATACTTCACGACAGATTCCTTTCCTTCCCTATAAGGATTGGGATACAGAAAGCCCCCACTGCGCTAACAGTTGGGGGCTTTTGCTTTGGTGTGGTTGTTGATGGTGGTTAGTGGTTTTTCACGGCTTCTCCAGTTGGTGTTGAAGGGCCAGCCGGTCGGCACATCGGTTCAGTTCGATGGCGACGGTGTCGGCTTCGGCGGCGAGGCCGACAAGAAATCCAGCAGCCTCTGCTGAAAGTTCGGCTCGTGGCGCTGGATCGGTGGTGCTTCCGTCAGGGTTGGTCGCAGGGTCTGCAACGTGGCAGGCGGCAGGCTTGATGGGGACTGACAGCCGGCGCAGGCCAGCAGCGTGGTCAGCCAGAATGCGGTTTTTTTCGGATTCGGCATGGCGGCGTTGTTCCTGGTAACGGGTTTCGGCGGCGAGCAACTGGCGGGCTGCGTCGGTTTCCTGGCGGCGCAGTCGTTGCTGCAGTTCATTCAGTTCGGCGTTGTGGTTGCGCTCGCGTGTGACGTCGGCCAGCTTCCACGCCGCCGAGACCACATCCTTGCCGTGGCGGTAGGCGAGCCAGTGTGAGCCGGCCAGCACCGCCAACAGCGCCAGCCAGGGAAGGGCTTTTCTCCACATGGTCATCCTTTCAGGATCTGGCTGGCGCGCGCCCAGCAGACGCGGCGTTCTTCGCGTCCGTTCTGTCCGCCGTTGATGCGGGCGGTGATGGTGTCGAAGGCGCCCTTGTCGGCCAGGGTGTTGAGCCCCCTGCCCGCCCAGTACCACGCTGCCGAGCGGCAGGCGTTGACGGGCATTTCGAGCAGTTCGGGGCGTTCCAGCAGCGGCAGGCCGAGTGCGACGCCGCAGCGGGCATAGTTGTCGCGCCCGGTGATCTGGATCAGGCCGCGCCCCTTGTAGCGCTGGCCGTCACCGTCCGGCTCGGGGGTGTTACCGAGGCGCCGGGCGAGATTGCCGGTGTCGTAGGCGGCGCCGCTGGCCAATTCGCGCATGTAGCGCAGTTCGCCGGATTCGTGGGCGATCTGGGCGAGGAACATGGCGACGCGCTGGGTGGTGTCGGCGATGCCGAATTCCTTCATGGCGAGGTTGAGCGGCCCCAAGAAAACGCCCGCTTTGTCACGGGCGTTGGGCATGATGCGGTGCAGTTGGTCGAGGGTGAGCGGCATGGTGGCTCCTGTCATGAAAAAGCCCCGCGACGTGGCTGACGCGGGGCTGGTGGTGGTGGGCTGCGTGGTGGGGTTTAGTCGTTGGCGCCTCCTTTGCCGTAACGCGTTTCGAGGTAGCGCTCGGCCCAGGAGTTGAAGCCGTCCCAGCCCAGGCGGGCGCAGAAGCCGCTCGCGCCGACCAGGGCGTAGGGGTTGGCATCCGGCCACCAGACCAGCGCACTAAACGGCGTGACGGTGAAGATGCCGTTGAGCAGGGCCCGGCCAAGCAGGACTTGCCAGCGCTGCAGCGGGACTTGCAAGAGCCCGCGTGCCACGGGCACGGTCAGGCCGAGACCCAGGGCGATGAGTAATGCGTCCAAGAGGGAGAGTGCCTTTTCCGGCATGGTGGAGCTCCAGTGTTTGGCGATGGGTTATCCGCCGCGTCATCAGCGACACCAAGGCCACGCTGGACGCAATTGACCAGCGCCGCGAGGACTACGCCCGGCTCGAGAACCTGACCGAAGCCCTACGCGCCCTGCCCGGCATCCGCGCCACGGCCCATACCGACCGCCACGGTGGATCTCTGGAGATCGTGGCGGCCGGCGATTGGGATGTTATCGGGCGAGCGATCGAGGCGACCGGCCATCAGATCGCCCACCTCGGCATGCACCGAGTGTCATCGATCCTGCCGCCGGCCAGTGCCGGCGAGTTTGCGATGGCTTTCACGCTGCGGATTGATCAATAAGGAGCACTTCATGAAGACCACTATCTCCGCCCTTTTGCTGGCGGCTGCCAGCTCCGCCGCCTTCGCCAGCGACCTTGGCAATCAACACCGCCTTGGCCCGGCCGAATACGGCGAGCGCTACGCCTTCAATGCCGCCCCCGTCATGCCCAGCGACCAGACCCAGGCGGTGCTGATCGCGGCTGGCAACACCATCAGCCAGCAGCGCGCCGACCTGATCGGTTCTGGCACCACAACTGACGGGCGCGAGATTTTCACCGGCAGCCGCGGTGGTCGGTATTACCACAGCGCCGACGGCGGCCGGGTGTACATCAAGTGAATGAATGGGGTTAGGCCCTAACCTGACAAGGAGAGATAAATGCAACTGCTGACACTGAAGGAAGTCGAGAGCAAACTCGGCCTGAAGAAGACAAAAATCTACTTGATGATCGACAAAAACGAGTTCCCTCCCCCCATCAAAATTGGCGCGGCGTCGCGCTGGGCGGAGAACATAGTCGATGAGTGGATAGCCAACAGGCTAAAGCAGCCATCATGATATTCGGCATGTTATCCTGTGTGCTGTTCCGCAGCATCCCGGCCTTATCCGCTGCGGAACAGGATAAAATACCGGATAAGATTTGATGTTTGCGGCACTTAAAGCCGCGTAGAATAAGGCTTTGAGACCAATAATGTTATTGATGATCGACAACTATGACAGCTTCACCTACAACCTGGTGCAGTACTTTGGTGAGCTGAAACAGGACGTGCGGGTGTTTCGCAACGACGAAATCACGCTCGAGCAGATCGAGGCCCTGGCACCCAAGTATCTGGTGGTTTCCCCGGGCCCCTGCACGCCAAACGAAGCCGGCATCTCGGTTCCCGCCATCAAGCATTTTGCCGGCAAGCTGCCGATTCTCGGCGTCTGCCTGGGGCACCAGAGCATCGGCCAGGCCTTCGGTGGCAAGATCATTCACGCCAAGCAGCTGATGCACGGCAAGGTGTCGCCGGTTTCGCATCACGACATCGGCATGTTCCGTGGCCTACCCAACCCGGTCACCTGCACCCGCTACCACTCGCTGGTGATCGAGCGCGAAACCTTGCCGGAGTGCCTGGAAATCACGGCCTGGACCGAAGACGGCGAGATCATGGGCGTACGCCACAAGACACTGCCGATCGAGGGCGTGCAGTTCCACCCGGAATCGATCCTGACCCAGCATGGCCATCAGATGCTCGACAACTTCCTCAAGGAGTTTGCGTGATGATTACGCCGCAGGCCGCGCTGAACCGTCTGATCGACGGCAACGAACTGTTCTACGACGAGATGCTCGATCTGATGCGCCAGATCATGCGCGGAGAAGTATCACCGGCGCAGCTGGCGGCTATCCTGGTCGGCCTGCGCGTCAAGGTGGAAAGCGTGCTGGAAATCGCCGCCGCCGCCACCGTGATGCGCGAATTCGCCACCCACGTCCCGGTCACCCAGCGCGAGCACCTGGTCGACACCTGCGGCACCGGCGGCGACAAATCGCACACCTTCAACATCTCCACCACGTCGGCTTTCGTCGCCGCCGCCGCCGGCGCGCGCGTGGCCAAGCACGGTGGCCGCTCGGTGTCGTCGAGCTCCGGCAGTGCCGACGTGCTGGAAACGCTGGGCGTGAACCTGGCGCTCTCCGCCGAGCAGGTAGGCCGTTGCATCGACGAGATCGGCGTCGGCTTCATGTTCGCCCCCAACCACCACAGCGCGATGAAATACGTGGCGCCGGTGCGCAAGGAACTGGGGGTGCGCACCATCTTCAACATCCTCGGTCCGCTGACCAATCCGGCCGGTGCCGACAACCAGCTGATGGGTGTATTCCACCCCGACCTGGTCGGCATTCAGGCGCGCGTGCTGAAACAGCTCGGCAGCCGCCACGTCATGATCGTGCACGGCAGCGACGGGCTGGACGAACTCACCCTGTCCGGCCCCAGCATGGTGGCGGAACTGAAGGATGGCGAAATCAGCGAATACCGGCTCGACCCGCGCGATTTCGGCCTGGAGCTGTGCGAGCTCAACCAACTGCGCGCCGAATCGGCGGAGGCGTCCAAAAACATCCTGCTGGCGGTGCTCGCCGGCCAATCCGGCCCGGCCCGAGACATCGTGCTGCTCAATGCCGGCGCAGCCATCTACACCGCCAACGTCACCGACACGCTGGCCGCCGGCATTGCCAAGGCGCGTGAAATGATCGACAGCGGCGCCGCCCGCGCCAAGCTCGAGCAACTGGTGCAACTCAGCCAGTCGTTCGCAGCCTGAACCCCAGGCGACCGGGCGACCGGCCGCCTCATCATTTTTTGCTTCCCTGGGAACAAGACAAGCTCATGAGCGCACTGTCCAAAGACATTTTCAAGGCTTACGACATCCGCGGCATCGTCGGCCAGACCCTGACCGACAAGACTGCCTACCAGATCGGCCGCGCCATCGGCTCCGAAGCCCGCGCCCGCAACGTCAAGGCCATCGTGGTCGGCCGTGACGGCCGCCTGTCCGGGCCGGAACTGTGCGAGGCGTTGGCCGAAGGCATCGTCACCGCCGGCATCGACGTCATCGACGTCGGCCGCGTCGCCACCCCGATGGTGTATTTTGCCGCCTACGAGCTGGGCACGCTGTCCGCCGTCATGGTCACCGGCAGCCATAACCCGCCGGATTACAACGGCTTCAAGATGATGCTGGCCGGCGACACCCTCTCTGGACCGGACATCCAGGCGCTGTACCAGCGCATTCTGGACAAGGATTTCACCGAAGGTGACGGCCAGTACCGCACGCACGACATCGTCGATGCCTATCTCGACCGCATCACCAGCGACATCAAGCTGGAGCGCCCGCTGAGCATCGTGGTCGATTGCGGCAACGGCGTCCCGGGCGCCTTCGCCCCGGTGCTGTACCGCCGCCTGGGCTGCCGCGTGCGCCAGCTGTTCTGCGACGTCGACGGCACCTTCCCCAATCATCACCCCGATCCGGCCAAGCCGGAGAACCTGCAGGACGTGATCGACGCGCTGGCCAAGACCGATGCCGAAATCGGCCTCGCCTTCGACGGTGACGGCGACCGCCTGGGCGTGGTCACCAAGGAAGGCAATATCATCTGGCCCGACCGCCAGCTGATGCTGTACGCCGCCGACGTGCTGGAGCGCAACCCGGGCGCCAAGGTCATCTACGACGTCAAGTCCACCCGGCTGCTCGGGCCGTGGATTCGCGACAACGGCGGTGAACCGGTCATGGCACGCACCGGCCACAGTTTCATCAAGGCCAAGATCAAGGAAACCGGCGCGCTGCTGGCGGGCGAGATGAGCGGCCACGTGTTCTTCAAGGAACGCTGGTACGGTTTCGACGACGGCATGTATACCGGAGCCCGCCTGCTGGAAGTGCTGTCGCGCGTCGAGGACCCCAACGCGCTGCTCAACGCGCTGCCGAATGCCGTGTCCACGCCGGAACTCAACCTGAAGATGGAGCGCGAGGGCGAGAACCACGCGCTGATCGAAAAGCTGCAGCAGACCGCGCGCTTCGACAACGCCGAATCGGTCATCACCATCGACGGCCTGCGCGTGGAATACGCCGACGGTTTCGGCCTAATGCGCGCCTCCAACACCACGCCGGTGATCGTGCTGCGCTTCGAGGCCGATAACGAGGCGGCGCTGGAACGTATCCAGCACGACTTCCGCCAGATACTGAGCCAGGCGACGTCGGCCCCGCTGCCGTTCTGAGTCGCCGTAACGGACATTCCCATTCTGGGGACAGGTGGCCGCCGCTGCCTGTCCCCTTCCCATTGAAAGGACCCGCAATGTACGCCCAAGCTGCTACCGTCATGACCACGGTGCGTGACCTGCTGCGCTTCGCCGTTTCCCGTTTCACCGACGCCGGACTGAGCTACGGCCACGGCACCGACAACGCTTACGACGAGGCGGCCTACCTGGTGCTGGCCACGCTCAAGCTGCCGCTCGATCGCCTGGAGCCGTTCCTCGACGCCAAGCTGCTGCCGACCGAAATCCAGGACGTGATCGACATCATCGAGCGCCGCGCCGAAGAGCGCATCCCGGCCGCCTACCTCACCCACGAGGCCTGGCAGGGCGAGTTCAGCTTCTACGTCGACGAACGCGTGATCGTGCCGCGCTCGTTCATCTTCGAACTCCTGGGCGAACCGCTGGCGCCGTGGATCGAGCATCCGGAACTGGTGCACCGCGCCCTCGACCTCTGCACCGGGTCGGGCTGCCTGGCGATCCAGATGGCGCATCATTACCCCGATGCCCAGATCGACGCCGTCGACATCTCGCTCGATGCGCTGGAAGTGGCCTCGATCAACGTGCAGCGCTACGGCCTGGAAGACCGCATCCAGCTGGTCCACACCGATCTGTTCCAGGGTCTGGAAGAGAAATACGACCTCATCATCTCCAATCCGCCCTACGTGGACGAGGAGTCGGTCGACGACTTGCCGGCCGAATACCTGCACGAGCCGGAACTGGCGCTGGGTTCGGGCCGTGACGGGCTGGATGCCACGCGCGAGATCCTGCGCCGCGCACCGGAATTCCTCACCGAACACGGCGTGCTGCTGGTGGAAATCGGCCACAACCGCGACGTACTGGAGGCAGCCTTCCCGCAGCTGCCGTTCATGTGGATGGAAACCAGCGGCGGTGACGGTTTCGTCTTCCTGCTGACGCACGACGATCTGGTCAACAACCCGATCTGACCCACGCCAAAATGCTTCGGCCAACCTCTACAGGTTGGCCGAAGCATTTTCATGACGGCATCGCGGCACCTCCGGCGGGCTCATGGCACCGACCCGGCAGACAAAACCCCTCCACGGGTAACGCACCACGTCAAAGTCGCCACGCCATCCCAACTCGCATTACAAATATTGCAAGCCGTGCTGCTGGATCAGCGAGGCCGCCGTCATCACCATCAAGACCCCCACCATCACATCCAGCACACGCCAGCTGCGTTCCTGCCGGAACAGCGGCGCCAGTTTCATGCTGAACACGCCGATGGCCACGAACCACAGTACCGACGCCGTGGAACTGCCCGCCAGGAACGACAGCCGCGCTTCCGTGCCGTACGCCGCCGACAAGCTGCCGATCAGGATCACGGTGTCGAGCCAGACATAGGGGTTGAGCAGCGTCACCGCCAGCAGCGTACGGATCACCTCGTCGCGGTCGCGCACGCTGCCCCCTTCCGTGCGCAAGGTGGCGGGTTTGCAGGCCGAGCGGAACGCCTTGATGCCGAGCCACAGGATGAACGCCGCTCCGGTCCAGGTCACCAGAGGCAGGAAACCGGGAATCGACAGCACCATGCTGCCCATGCCGAACACCCCGGCCGCGATCAGCAACAGGTCGCAGACGATGCAGATCAGGACGATCGGCAAGACATGGCTATGGCCGATGCCCTGGCGAATGACGAAGGCGTTCTGCGGGCCGATGCCGACGATCTGGCTGAGCGACAGGGAGAAGGCGGCGAGGGCGACCTGTGTGTTGAACATGGCAAGCTCCGGAATTCGAAAGTTGCCGACAGCTTAGCCCCGCGCCAAAAATAAATAAAACTACTAAATGTTATACTGTATAAGAAATATTGATATTCGCACCGGCCTGCTGTTGCATGGCCCATTCGATCAGCACCTCGGCCGGCACCGGCCGGGAAATCGCGTAGCCCTGCCCCACGGTACAGCCCAGTTCCAGCAGCCGGAGCCAGATGGCCTTGCTCTCGACCCCCTCCACCACCAGTTTGCGCCCCGTGTAGCGGGCAAAGGCCACCATGCTGTGGATGATCGCCTCGTTGCCCGGCGCCTCCAGCAGCACCCGCACAAAGCTCTGGTCCATCTTGATGGTGTCGAATGGCAACTGCTGCAGGTGTACCAACGATGACGCTCCGGTGCCGAAGTCATCCAGCGCAATCGAGATGCCGAGCCGGCGGCAGCGCTCCAGCTTGTGCACCACCTGCTCCGCTTCCTTTTGCGACACGCTCTCCAGCACTTCCAGCTCGAGCAGGCCGGCTGCGTCAGGGTAGCTCGCCAGCAGCAACTCGATGCCGGGCAGGAAGCCCTCCTGCTTCAGCGTCATCGCGGACAGGTTGACGCTGACTTTGATAACGTGGCCCCGCGCCTTCCAGTCGGTAATCTGCTTCAGGCTCTGACGCAGCACCCACCAATCCAGCTCGCGCATGAGATCGGTGTGCTCGATCGCCGGGAAGAACTCGCCGGGCGACACGAACTGATCCTGCCGCTTCCAGCGCACCAACGCCTCCACGCCTTGCAAAACCTCGCTGCGCAGATCGATCTTGGGCTGGTAAAACAGCTCCAGCGCATTGTTCGCCAGGGCCTCGGCAAACGCGGCGCGCAAGCTGTGGATGCGATGGATTTCCTCGTCCATGCGCTGGTCGTAGTGGCGGTACTGGTTGCCCCCCGACTCCTTGGCGCGGGCCAGCGCGACTTCGGCACGCCGCAACAGCGTCGCCGCGTCGCTGTCGGCATGGCTCACCACCACCCCGCAACTGGAACGTACGTCGACCCACTGACCAAGGCACTCTGCCGGCTCGCGCATCACCTGCAGCAGGCGATCCAGCAGGTTCTCCAGCCGGTCGTTGTAGCCGCTGGTGATGACAAAACGCGCGGCACCGACGCGACCGACGCGCCCGGTATCGCCCAGGCACTGCTCGATGCGCCGGGCCGCCTCGCACAGCACCAGGTCGCCGCCTTCATGCCCCAGGCGGGCGTTGATCTGGTGGAAGCTGTCGATGGCGAGGGCGATCACCACCACCGCTTCGGCGCCCGCCCCTTGCTCGATGCGCCCCTGTATCAGCCCCTGCATGTTCTGGCGGTTGGGCAGCCCGGTCAGCGGGTCGTGGTCCGACAGATAGCGAATTCGCGCCTCGGCGCGCGAGCTGCGATCGAGCGCATCCAGCCGCTCCAGCGCGTGGCCGATCTCGCTCGCCATGGTCTGCACCAGCGCCACCTTGTCGAGATCGAAAAAATCCGCCAGCCGCGAGTGCAGCGTCAGCGTCCCGACCACCTTGCCTTCCATGAACAGCGGCACCGCCAGCAGGCTCTTGATGCCTTCACGCTCGAACAAGGCGCGCCAGGGCGCCATCATCGGCTCGGCCTCGCAGCAATTGACCACCTGCGGCGTCATGGTGAGCACCGCCTGACCGGTCGGACCCCGACTGTAGGGGTTGGATGGGTCGAGCGATAACGCCCGTGACAACTGATGAATGAAATCGGTGGATTCCGGTCCGGCGAAGACCTTGTATTCAAGGTGGTTGGTGGCGGTATCGATCCAGCTGATGCCGGCGTAGGTCGCCCCGCCCTTTTCCACGCAGGTGGAGCAAATGGCGTGAAACAGTTCGTCGCGGCTGCGCGAGTGAATCAAGGCCAGGCTCACCCCGCTCAAGGTGGCGTACATGCGTGACATGTCGAGCATGTGGCGGTGCTGCAGCTGGGTTTCGGCAGAAATCGACTGCTGAAAGCCCTGCAACTGCAGCAGCATGTCGAGCAGGATGCGCTTGCGGATGGCCCGGGTCAGTGGCCGCCGCACCTCGTCCGGGTAGTGCGCGTCGTTGAGCCGGCTCAGCATGTGGGACAGATAACGTTCGTACGCCCCTGCCACCCACACCATGCTGACGCCGATACGGTGGTGCATCTGGCCCAGCGCGATGACCTTTTCCGCCTGCGATGCGCTCAGCGGCTGCGACACCACGCCCTCGAAGTAATCCATCTGCTGGCTGATCAGACGGTCCAGTCCCTCACCGCTCATGGCCGGCAGCAAGGCCGACGTTTCCGGATTCTTCAGCAGGTACCAGTAAAACTCCTTGCCCAGTACCTCGCGGCCCAGCAACAGCTTGTCTTGATGACGTCGTAAGGTCTCGCCGTCTTCCTCTCGAAAGCCAAGCAGTCGGCTGAGTGAATGCAATGGCTCGTCGCCATGGCTTGTCTGCATAGTCTCCCCTGTCTCCCCAACCTTGGCCGAAGCAGGTCGTATATCTTATTATGCTTTTTTCATGAGTTCGTCACGGTCTTTGCCGTGTGGGCTAGAGCCTAGCAGATTTGCCAAGACCCTACCATTAACATCACTTTGCCCGGCACCCGCCAGGCCACCGGACACCCGATACATGCTCGACCCCAAGCTGTTGCAGGCTCTCGCCGCCGTCGTCGAAAACGGCGGCTTCGACAAGGCCGCCAAGGCGCTGTTCCTGACCCAGTCGGCTGTCTCCCAGCGCATCAAGCAACTGGAAGAACGCCTGGGGCAGCCGGTGGTCACGCGCACCACCCCGGTCGATGCCACGCCGCACGGCCGCCACCTGATCCAGCACTTCCGCCAGCTCACGCTGATGGAGGCGGAGCTGATGGAAACACTGCAGGCCGGGGACGGCCACGCCGGCTTCTCGACGCTGGCGGTGGCGGTGAATGCCGACAGCCTCGCCACCTGGTTTCTCGACGCGGCACGACCGGCACTGGAAGCAACGCGCCTGCTGCTCGACATCCGCGTCGACGATCAAGAACACACCCACGAGCTACTGCGCGGCGGCCACGTCAGCGGCTGCGTCAGCAGCCGCTGCCAGACCATCCAGGGCGGTGAAAGCCATTACCTGGGCTCGATGCGCTACCTCTGCCTGGCCGCGCCACACTTCGTCCAGCGTTATTTTGCCGATGGCGTCAGCCACGCCACGTTGAGCACGGCACCGGCGCTGCTGTTCGACCGCAAGGACAGCCTGCACCAGGCATTCCTGCAGCAGCAACTGGCGTTTACGCTCGACTTCCCGGCGCTCACCCTGCCTTCGGTGCAAGGCTTTCTCGATTACACGCTGGCCGGCATCGCCTACGGTCTGATCCCGGAAGGCATGGCGGAAGCGGGGCTGGGCGATGGCCGGCTGGTCGACCTGGCGCCCGGCAAGCATCTCGACGTGCCGCTCTATTGGCACCACTGGCAAATGGAGGTCGCGCTGGCGCGGCAGTTGACCGCCACCATCATCGAACAGGGCCGGCGCGTGCTGCGCCAGTGCCCGGACAGCCGCCTCGCGTAAAGACCGAAACCCTTGTTACATCGCGGCGTTCCGCCGCTTGCCGCCCAGCGGTTCAACCCGCGCATAAAAAAACGGACGCCGCAGCGTCCGTTTTGTCTGATTGCCGGGGGCTCAGCCCACCCACTTGCGTGCCGAGGCGAACATGCGGAACCAGGCGCCGTCCTCGTTCCACTCGGCCGGATGCCACGAGTTCTGCACGGTGCGGAACACGCGCTCCGGGTGCGGCATCATGATAGTGAAGCGACCATCGGCGGTGGTGACACCGGTGATCCCTTCCGGCGAACCGTTCGGGTTCAGCGGATAGGTCTCGGTCGGCTGGCCGGCGAAGTCGATGTAGCGCAGCGCGGTGATGACCTGCGGCTGATGGCCTTCCGTGAACACCGCGCGGCCTTCGCCGTGGCTGACCACCACCGGCAGCTGGCTGCCGGCCATGTTGGCGAGGAAGATCGACGGCGACGCGGTGACTTCCACCATGGCGAAGCGCGCCTCGAACTGCTCGGAAGCATTGCGGTGGAACTTCGGCCAGTGCTGCGCCCCCGGGATGATGCCGGACAGGTTCGACATCATCTGGCAGCCGTTGCACACGCCCAGCGCGAAGGTGTCGGCGCGCAGGAAGAAACCTTCAAACTCGTCGCGTGCACGGGCATTGAACAGGATGCTCTTGGCCCAGCCTTCGCCGGCGCCCAGCACGTCGCCGTAGCTGAAGCCGCCGCAGGCCGCCAGGCCCTTGAAATCGGCCAGCGACACGCGCCCGCCGATGATGTCGCTCATGTGCACGTCGACCGCGTCGAAACCGGCGCGGGTGAACGCCGCCGCCATTTCGATCTGACCATTCACGCCCTGCTCGCGCAGCACGGCGATGCGCGGACGCGCGCCGGTGGCAATGAAGGGCGCCGCCGGGTTGGCGTCGACGTCGAACGACAGCTTGGCGAACAGGCCGCCCGAAGCGGTGTCGTCGAGCTGGGCGTACTCGCTGTCGGCGCAGGCCGGGTTATCACGCAGGCGCTGCAGGCGGTAGCTGGTTTCTGACCAGGCGCGCTGCAGATCGAGGCGGCTTTCGTCGAGCAGCACGTCGTTCTGACGCTGGATCACCAGTCGCTCGTCGCCGTTCACCGAACCCAGCACGAACAGGGCGCGTTCCAGGCCGGCCTTGACGAAGCGGGCGATCACCTCGGCGGTGTGAACCTTGGCCACCTGGATCACGGCACCCAGCTCCTCGTTGAACAGCACGCGCATCACGCGACCGTGCGTCGCGGCTTCCGCCGAAGGCGGCACGAAGTCGTCCAGGTAGGCCTGGGTGTTCTTGCGCTCGATCAGCAGTTCCTGCAGGTCGACAGTAACACCGACGCGGCCGGCAAACATCATCTCGGCCAGCGTGGCGAACAGGCCGCCGTCGGCTCGGTCGTGATAGGCCAGCACCAGCTGGTCGGCCAGCAGCGACTGCATGGTGCTGAAGAAGCCCTGCAGCTCGGCCGGGCTCTCCACGTCCGGCGCCTTGCCGTCCATCGACTTCCACACCTGCGCCAGCGCCGAACCACCCAGACGGCAGCGGCCGTGACCCAGGTCGATCAGGATCAGGTCGGTCGCGGCGTCGTTCTTCAGTTCCGGCGTTACCGTCTTGCGCACGTCCTCCACCGGGGAGAACGCCGAGACGATCAGCGACAGCGGTGCCGTCACGGCTTTCTTCTCGCCGGCTTCTTCCCACACCGTCTTCATCGACAGCGAGTCCTTGCCCACCGGCACGCTCACACCGATCTGCTGGCACAGGCCGGATAGCGCTTCCACGGTCTGGTAGAGCTTGGCGTCTTCGCCCGGGTGGCCGGCAGCGGCCATCCAGTTGGCAGACAGTTTGACGTTGCCGAGGTCGCCAACGTTGGCCGAAGCCAGGTTGGTCAGCACCTCGCCCACCGCCATGCGGCCGGAGGCCGGCGCCGAGAACAGCGCCAGCGGCGTGCGCTCGCCCATCGCCATGGCTTCGCCGCGATAGGTGTTGAATCCCATGGTGGTGACGGCCACGTCCGCCACCGGCACCTGCCAGCGGCCGACCATCTGGTCGCGTGCGGTCATGCCGCCCACGGTGCGGTCGCCGATGGTGATCAGGAACGACTTGTCGGCTACCGACGGCAGGCGCAGCACGCGATAGGCGGATTCGCGCAGATCAAACGCCGAGGCGTTGAACTGGCGTTGCGGCACGTCCACGCTCTTCACGTCGCGCGTCATGCGCGGCGGCTTGCCCAGGAGCACGTTGAGCGGCATGTCCACCGGGTTGTTGTCGAAGACGTCGTCGCGCACCTGCAGGTGGCCATCGTCGGTGGCCACGCCCAGCACCGCGAACGGGCAGCGCTCGCGCTCGCAAATGGCGGTAAAGGTGTCGAGATCCTGCGGCAGGATGGCCAGCACGTAGCGCTCTTGCGACTCGTTCGACCAAATCTGCATCGGCGTCATGCCCTTCTCTTCGAGGTGCACCTTGCGCAGCTCGAAAATGGCACCACGGCCGGCGTCGTTCACCAGTTCCGGGAAGGCGTTGGACAGGCCACCGGCACCGACGTCGTGGATCGATACGATCGGGTTCTTGTCGCCGCGCTGCCAGCAGCGATCGATGACTTCCTGGCAGCGACGCTCGATTTCCGGGTTGCCGCGCTGCACCGAATCGAAATCCAGGTCTTCACTGTTGGCACCGGTGTCCATCGAGGAAGCAGCACCGCCGCCCAGGCCGATCAGCAGGCTCGGCCCCCCCAGTTGGATCAGCAGAGCGCCTTCCGGGATGATGTTCTTGCGAATCTGCTGATGCTGGATATTACCCAGGCCGCCGGCGATCATGATCGGCTTGTGATAACCGCGCATCTCGCCTTCGAAGAGCTCTTCGAAGGTACGGAAGTAGCCAGTCAGGTTCGGACGGCCGAATTCGTTGTTGAAGGCGGCACCGCCGATCGGCCCGTCCAGCATGATCTGCAGCGCCGAGGCGATGCGACCCGGACGGCCGTACTCGGCCTGTTGCTCGCCATACACTTCCCACGGCTGCTTGTAGCCGGGGATGTTCAGGTTGGACACGGTGAAGCCCGTCAGACCCGCCTTCGGGCGCGAGCCGCGACCGGTCGCGCCTTCGTCGCGAATCTCGCCGCCGTTGCCGGTCGACGCGCCGGGGAATGGCGAGATGGCGGTCGGGTGGTTGTGCGTTTCCACCTTCATCAGGATATGCGTCTGTTCCGTGTGGAACGCGTACTGATGGCCGTCCGGCTGCGGATAGAGGCGCTCGATCTCGGCACCCTCGATCACCGAGGCGTTGTCGTTGTACGCCACCAGGGTGCCCTGCGGGTGCGCCTCGTGGGTATCGCGGATCATGCGGAACAGCGACTTCTGTTTCTCTTCACCGTCGATAATGAACTGGGCGTTGAAGATTTTGTGACGGCAATGTTCCGAGTTGGCCTGAGCGAACATCATCAGTTCGACATCGGTCGGATTACGCCCCATGCGAGTGAAGTTCTCGACCAGGTAGTCGATTTCATCCGGCGACAGCGCCAGGCCTAGGTCGCCGTTGGCGGCCACCAGCGCATCACGGCCACCGCCAAGGATGTCCACCGTGGTCAGCGGCTGCGGCTCCACGTGGGTGAACAGGCGATTGGCCTCGTCGAGCGAAGTCAGCACCGTTTCGGTCATGCGGTCGTGCAGCAAACCGACCAGCACACGGCGCTGATCGTCGGAAAGCGGCGCGGAAGGCAGGACATGGAAGGCCGTGCCGCGCTCGATGCGGTGAATGCCCTCCAAGCCGCAATGCTGGGCAATATCGGTAGCCTTGGAAGCCCACGGTGACAGCGTTCCCAGGCGCGGGGTGACAAGGAACAGTTCGCCCGTGGGGGCAGTGGCGAGCGGCGGCTCGCCATAGGTCATCAGCTTGGCCAGAACCGCTTGCTCTTCTTCAGAGAGCGCCCGATCGCTTTCGACAAAATGCCAGAACTCGGCATTGAGCGTGAGCGGAGGCAAACCAGCCTCGCGCGCAGCGGTCAGGAGTTTGTCCAAACGGAACTGGGACAGGGCAACACCGCCCCGCAGCTTGAGAATGTGCGACATTCGACACCCGCGACAAGTATCAGGAAAGCGCGTAATAATACAGGAAAAACCCTTGGAACTTAAGGCCGGCAGCCGTTATGCCTGGCAAAATTTCCATTTACCCACCCATAACAAACCCACGTGCCGTCAAGGAGCACCCCAAAATGAAAAAGGTCGAGGCCATTATCAAACCGTTCAAGCTGGACGAAGTGCGCGAAGCTCTGTCGGAAATCGGCGTCACCGGATTGACCGTCACCGAGGTCAAAGGCTTCGGGCGCCAGAAAGGGCACACCGAGCTCTACCGCGGCGCCGAATACGTGGTGGACTTCCTGCCCAAGGTCAAACTCGAGGTCGTCATCGCCGACGATCTGGTCGATCGCGCCATCGAGGTCATCATCAATGCCGCCCGCACCGGCAAGATCGGAGATGGCAAAATCTTCGTCTCCCCGGTCGAACAGGTCATCCGCATCCGCACTGGCGAAACCAACGAAGACGCCGTCTAATCTCAGCGAAAGCGGGAAACCCTCCCGCTTTATCCCTTTTAATTCAATTGCTTGCCAACCCTCCCGTCGCACAGGCAGATTACGGCAAGCTTAACGAAACCAGCTCGTCCCCTTTCCACCACAGCGCCTCTTTTGCACTGCACATAAACTCATTTTCCCGCTCGCAATCGCGCCCACTCCTGATAGAATGACGCGCCTCCCGGGACTCCCTCCGGGCCCCTGTCGCCTCTGGCACAGAGTTTAGCGGCACCGTTTACGCTGACCCGACTTAAACCGACATATAAAAACGACTGATGACCACTCGACTGATGCCCTTGCTGTGGGGATTCTTGCTGTGCCTGCTCAGTAGCGTTGGCCTGGCCGCCACGCCGGACAACAAGCTGACCATCCTTACCTATCACGAAATCGCCGACAAAAAAGACGCTCTCGAGCCTGCTTTTGCCGTCTCGCCGACCAATTTCGTGCGCCAGATGGACTGGCTGAAGAACAATGGCTACCACTTCGTCAGCATGGACGACGTGCTGGCCGACCGCAGCGGCAAGAAGCCGCTACCGGAAAAAGCCGTGTTGCTGACCTTCGACGACGGCTACCGCTCGATGTACGCCAATGCCTTCCCGGTTCTGAAGATGTTCAAGGCACCGGCCGTGGTCGCGCTCATCGGCAACTGGCTCGATACCAACGGCACCGTGCGATTCGAAGGCAAGCCCGTGCCGCGCAACGTCATGCTGATGTGGGACGACGTGCGCGCCATGACGCAAAGCGGCTTGGTGGAAATCGCCAATCACACCTACAACATGCACGAGGGCATTCTGGCCAACCCACAAGGCAATATGCAGCCGGCTGCCACGGCACGCCGCTACCTGCCCGAGCTCAAGCGCTACGAAGACGAAACCAGCTACCGCAAACGTATCTACGCCGACCTGAAGCGCAATAGCGACCTGCTGCGCAAGCAGACCGGCAAGGCGCCGCGCATCATGATCTGGCCGTACGGCCGCTACAACAGCACTTCCAGCGACGTGGCCCACCAGCTCGGCATGCCGATCGGCATGACGCTGGACGACGGTGCCAACAACGAACAAACGCCGCTGCACGCACTGCGTCGCGTCCTGATCGAGGGCAATATCACGCTCGACGCATTCCGCAAGGAACTCGCCATCCGCGAAGCCAACATCTCCGACAACGATCGTCCAGGCAAGATCATGCACGTCGATCTGGACTACATCTACGACCCGGATCCGGCGCAGCAGGAGCACAACCTGGGCCGCTTGCTCGACCGCATCGTCGCCATGGGCGTAAATACCGTCTACCTGCAAGCCTACGCCGACCCGGACGGCAACGGCGCCGCCGACGCGGTGTACTTCCCGAACCGCCACCTGCCAATGCGCGCCGATCTGTTCAACCGCGTCGCCTGGCAGATTCGTACTCGCACAAAGGTGAAACGCCTGTACGCCTGGATGCCAATGCTGGCTTTCGAACTGCCGAAAACCGAGCCGGCAGCGAACGACAAGGTCGTCACCCTTCCCAACAAGGCCAACCACCTCGTCATGGGGTATCCGCGCCTGTCGCCGTTCTCGCCGCGTGCGCGCCAGGTCATCCGGGATATCTACCAAGACCTCGCCCGCTCCACGCCGTTCGAGGGCTTGCTGTTCCACGACGATGTCACGCTGTCCGATTATGAAGACGCCAGCCCGATGGCACTGAAGACCTACAAGGAATGGGGCCTGCCGACCTCGCTGGAAGACATCCGTGCCAACGACGATCTGCTGGGGCGCTGGACCATCCTCAAGATCAACACCCTCGACAATTTCGCCATGGAACTGGCCGACGTCGTGCGCCAGGAACAGCCGGGACTGAAGACGGCCCGCAATCTCTACGCCACCGTAGCGCTCAATCCGCGCTCCGAAGTGTGGTACTCGCAATCGCTCGACAACTCGCTCGCCAACTACGACTTCACCGCCATCATGGCTATGCCGTACATGGAAAACGCCGCCGACCCGATGGCTTTCCTGCACGAAATAGTCGATAAAGTGAAGGAGCATCCGGATGCCATGGACAAGGTGGTATTCGAACTGCAGGCCATCGACTGGCGTAGCAACAAACCGGTGCCGAGCCAGGAAATGGCGGACACCATCCGAACCCTGTATGGTTGGGGTGTACGCCATGTCGGTTACTACCCTGACAACCTGCATCGCGATCATCCGGATCCAGCCGTGCTCAAGCCGGTTCTGGACAGCAAGCCGAACGCACCGGACATCCACTAGGCAGACTGATGGTTATTGCATTACTGAAAACACTATGGCAGGGACTGCTGGGTTTCGTGTTCTACTACCCGCTGTTCATGTCCTATTTGTGGATGATCGGCGCCGCACTGTTTTACTGGCGCCATGAACGCAAGGACGGTCCGTACACCCAGCCCACCCCCTTGCCGGACACGCCGCCGGTCAGCATCCTTATCCCCTGTTTCAATGAGGGGGATAACGCAGAGGAAACCATCAGCCACGCCCTGGCGACCGACTATCCCGACTTCGAGGTGATCGCCATCAACGATGGCAGCAAGGACAACACCGCTGAAGTACTGGACCGCCTGGCCGCCAAATACGACCACCTGCGCGTGGTGCACCTGGCGCAGAACCAGGGCAAGGCCATGGCACTGCAGGCGGGCAGCCTGCTCGCCAAGAATGAAATCCTGATCTGCATCGACGGCGACGCCCTCCTCGACCGCAATGCTGCGCACTGGATGGTGCGCCATTTCGTGCAGGACCCGGAAGTCGCTGCCGTTACCGGCAACCCTCGCATTCGCAATCGTTCCACGCTACTGGGACGAGTACAAGTTGGCGAGTTCTCCTCCATCGTCGGCATGATCAAGCGCGCCCAACGCAGTTTCGGCCGTCTGTTCACCGTGTCCGGCGTGATCACGGCCTTCCGCAAGTCGGCCGTGCACCAAGTGGGCTACTGGAGCGCGGACATGCTGACCGAGGACATCGACATTACCTGGAAGCTGCAGCGGGACGGCTGGGACGTGCGCTTCGAGCCCAATGCCCTAGTGTGGATCCTGATGCCGGAAACACTGAAGGGCCTCTGGAAACAGCGCCTGCGCTGGGCCATGGGCGGCGCCCAGGTCCTGCTGAAGAACCTCGATGTCATTCGCCACCCGAGCCAGAACTATTTGTGGCCATTGATGCTCGAACTATGCCTGAGCCTGTTCTGGTCCTACGTGATGCTGCTTCTGGTGATCATCTGGGCCGCTGGTTTGTTGCTGCCGACCGGCTGGCTGCCCCATGTTGGATCACCGCTGATTCCTCAATGGAGCGGTGTGATCCTGGGGGCCACCTGTCTGTTGCAATTTGCCGTCAGTAAGTGGCTTGATAGCCACTACGACAGAGGGTTGGGACGCAACTACTACTGGATGATCTGGTATCCTTTGGTGTTCTGGATCATTAACATTGGTTCAACCATTGTTGCCTTCCCCAAGGTACTGCTGCGTGGTGAAGGTAAACGTGCCCGGTGGGTAAGCCCGGACCGCGGCATTCGCGCCTGATCGAATCGAAAAGAGGATTCTCCATGCATGACAACCTGATCATCAACGCCCGTCATCACCTGCGCTGGCATCAGCGCTTGCTGTCCAATGCTTCCACCGCGGTGGCATGGGCAGGCTGGCTGTACCTGTGGCGCCCCATCGTCAATGGCGCCAACTGGCTCACCAGCTGGGGTGCCAGCTACCAGCAACTGCTGGCCAAGACGCTGAGCACCGGGTCGTCGGGTTCGCTGGAGAATTCGGTCGTGGCATTGCTGGGCACCTCCGGCACTCTGCTGCTGTGGTCGCAGCTACCATCCCGCAAGCCGAAAGCCACTGCCCATCAGCAGGAAACGCTGGAAAGCTACGCCAACCACTTTGGCATGGGCGAGCAGCAGATTCTGGCCGGTCGTGCCGCCTCGGTCTGCGTGGTACACCACGATAGCCATGGCAAGATCATCGGCATCGAGCCGAAAGCCTGAGCCAGACGGCTAAAAATGAAATGGGTCGCTGATGCGACCCATTTTTTTTGTCCAACCCAACTCGTTGCCCGCCACCGACCAAGCCTGCACCTGGCTCCTCCTTTCAGGCAGCCCCACCCGTAGCGCCCTGTTCTCAAAACCAGGCAGCACCGCCTACCCCACCGGCTGCGCCCGTCGCGCATAGCACAAAGAAAACGGGCCGCTGTTGCGACCCGTCTTCTTCAACCGAAACGGCCGAACCGGATTATTTCCAGAACTTCCACCACGGCATTTCTTCCGTCTGCCAGCCTTTGGCGAGGTACTGACTCTTGGGATAGTTGAGTTCCAGCACGCGCCGGGCATCGTCACGCAGTTGCGGCATGCCCAATTTGTCGTAGGCCGTTACGGTCAGCGCCAGGGCCTCTTCCAGATAACCGGTGTTGGCGTATTCCTTCACCACGTTCTGCGCACGACCGGCGGCGGCGAGGTAAGCACCACGCTTCATGTAATAGCGAGCCACGTGCATTTCGTGCCCACCCAGCGCCTTGATCAGCTTGTTCATCTTCTCGGCAGCGTCGGCCGAGTACTGGCTGCTGGGGAAGCGGCTGGTCAGCTCGCGGAACGCCAGAAACGCTTCGCGCGTCGCGCGCGGATCGCGCTCGCTCATGTCCTGGCCGGCCCACTTGGCCAGCAGACCGGAATCATCGTTGTAATACACCAGGCCCTTCAGGTAGAGCACATAGTCGAGGTTAGGGTGTGTCGGGTGCAGCTTGATGAAACGGTCGGCCGCAGCAATGGCCAGTTCCGGCTCATTGTCCTTGTAATGAGTGTACGCCAGGTCCATTTCCGACTGCTGGGCATAACGTCCGTAAGGGAAACGGGCCTCTAGCGTTTCGTAGAGTTTGACAGCACGGGTATAATTACCGCTGTTCAACTCGTCCCTTGCCTCGGCGTAGAGTTTTTCAACGGTCCAACTGCGTGTTTCATCATACGGCTCATTGGAAGCACACCCGGCGAGGCTAAGCGCCACCAACATTGCTGCAACGTATCTTTTCATGACCGATCCTTACTTTGACTCCGAGGATTATAGCGATATCTCTGAAAACGAGGTATCCGCGACGCAACAGTTCGACGTTCCCCTGTCTCTGGCAGGCGAGCGGCTCGACGCGGCGCTGGCTAAACTCCTCCCGGATTACTCGCGTAGCCGCCTGACCCAGTGGGTCAAGGATGGCCACGTCTTGCTGGACGGCAAGCCTGCCGCCCCCAAAACCAAACTGCTGGGCGGCGAGCACATCGAGGTTGCCGTCCAGCAAACCGAAGAACAGCTCGCCTACCATCCGGAAGCAATGGAACTGCCCATCGTCTACGAAGACGACCACATCATCATCATCAACAAGCCTGCCGGCCTGGTGGTGCACCCGGCGGCCGGCAACTGGACCGGGACGCTGCTCAACGGCCTGCTGCATCACTGCCCTGCCCTGACCCACGTGCCGCGCGCCGGTATCGTGCACCGGCTCGACAAGGAAACCAGCGGCCTGATGGTAGTGGCCAAGACCATCCCGGCGCAGACCGAGCTGGTACGCCAGATGCAGGCGCGCAGCGTCAAACGCATCTACCGGGCTATTGCGGACGGCGTGGTGCCGTTCGACGGCAAGATCGAGACCCTGATCGGGCGCGATCCGCACAACCGCATGCGCATGGCCGTGGTGAAATTCGGCGGTAAGCAGGCGATCACCCACGTGCGCGTGCTGGCCACTTTCCCCAGTCACTCGTATATCGAGTGCCGTCTGGAAACCGGCCGCACGCACCAGATTCGCGTGCACATGCGCGAAGCACGCCACCCGCTGGCCGGCGACCCGCTCTACGGCAACCCGCGCCACACCATGCCGGACGAGGTCGAAGAGGCCGTCAAGGCGCTGGGCCGCCAGGCGCTGCACGCCTACAGCCTGACCCTGATCCACCCGGCCACGGGCCAGGAAATGACCTGGAAGGCCAAGCTGCCGGACGACATGAAGCATCTGCTCGCGGTACTGGGCGGCGAAGGCCAGCCCCAGGAAATGGCCGAGCATGACAACCTCGACGAGGACGACGAGGACTGGGACGACGGAGACTACGATGTCGAGGTGCTGTATGTTCGCGACTAACCCCGACTGGCTGACGGCCGACTGGCCGGCACCGGCCAAGGTCAAGACTCTGATCACCACCCGCAAGGGCGGCGTCAGCGAAGCGCCCTACGACAGCTTCAACCTCGGCGCCCACGTCGGCGACCTGCCCGAGCATGTTTCCCTCAACCGCGAGACGCTGCGCCGCTTCGTGCCGGAGGAGCCGGCCTGGCTCAACCAGGTGCACTGCACGCGCGTGGTGAACGCCGCCGACGTCACCGAAACTCCGCCCGAGGCCGATGCCAGCGTGAGCCGCACCCCGGACGCGGTATGCGTGATCATGACCGCGGACTGCCTGCCGGTACTGCTTACCAGCCGTGACGGCAGCGTGGTCGGTGCCGCCCATGCCGGCTGGCGCGGGCTGTGCGACGGCGTGATCGAGGCCACGGTGAGCGCAATGAACGAGCAGGCGGCCAACCTCATGGCCTGGCTAGGCCCGGCCATCGGGCCGGATGCCTTCGAAGTCGGCGCCGAGGTACGTGCTGCCTTCATGGCGCACGATCCGGCCGCCGCCGAGGCGTTCACCGACATCGGCGAGGGCAAGTTCCTGGCCGACATCTACACACTGGCACGACAGCGGCTGGCGGCACTCGGCATCAGCGAGGTTTACGGCGGCGACTTCTGCACCGTGATCGATCGCGAGCGCTTCTTCTCCTACCGCCGCGACCGCACCACCGGGCGCATGGCGAGCCTGATCTGGATCGAACCCTGAGCAGCGGGTTTGGCACCGACACGAACCGCCCACCGTGGCGGTTTTTTCATGCCTGCGGCGTAGCATCGCCGCCACACGCCATGCCCACACCATCTGGTGTTGTTTTGTTGCCAGCGAACCATTCCTTGTAATACGGGGCTTGTAGCCTGCCGCACCGCAATAACACGGCAAGCACCGAAAATGGGAAGTCGGCCGCAAAGCCAATAACCACGCGGATTTCCGTTTTCCAGCGCGCTGTCAAGACTTGTTCTGCCGCTCACTCACCACTAGAATTTGGGCCTGTTCCGCAGTAAAACAATACATATAGTGTTTGCCCACAGCTAACACACAGCTTTTCAACAGACTTGTCCACAGCGGATTCGTCCCGCTGGCAATCCACCACCCAAAGCAAGAGGGCCCCATGCAACTGACCACCTTTGAAGGGCAAACTGCCGCCGAGCTCGGCCGAGCCGCCGCACCGCAAGCCGACTTCAGCCAGTACAAGACCATCCGCCGCAATGGCGCCGTCGTACCGTTCGAACCGGTCAAGATTTCCATCGCCATGACCAAGGCCTTCCTGGCGATCATGGGGCATCAGGGCGCGACCTCCGCCAGCATCCGCGACAAGGTCGCCCAGCTGACCGAGATGGTGGTGAGTGCGCTGATGCGCCGCAAGCCGGAAGGCGGCGCCATCCACATCGAAGACATCCAGGACCAGGTGGAGCTGTCGCTGATGCGCGCCGGCGAGCACGACGTGGCCCGCGCCTACGTGCTGTACCGTGAAGAGCGCTCGCGCGAGCGCGCCGCCCGTGGCGAAGCCCTGACCCAGATCACCATCAACGTGGTGCGCAAGAACGGCGCCAAGCTGCCGCTGGACATCGCCAAGCTGCGCGCCACCATCGAATCGGCCTGCACCGGCCTGGCCGAAACCGACGTCGACGCCATCCTCACCGAAACGCTGAAGAACATCTACGACGGCGTCAGCGAAGAAGAGGTGAACAAGTCCTCCATCTTGGCCGCCCGCGCCATGATCGAGCAGGACCCGGCCTACGACTACGTCACCGCCCGCCTGCTGCTCAACAACATCCGCCTGGAAATCCTCGGCGAAGCCGTGAGCCAGGAAGAAATGGGCCAGTGCTACGTCGACTACTTCCCGCAGGCCATCAAGAAGGGCATCGCCGCCGAACTCTTGGACGAGCGCCTGGGCGAGTACGACCTGAAAAAGCTGGGCGCCGCGCTCGACGCCAGCCGCGACCTGCAATTTGGCTACCTCGGCCTGCAGACCCTGTACGACCGCTACTTCCTGCACGTGAACGGCACCCGCATCGAGATGCCGCAAGCGTTCTACATGCGCGTCGCCATGGGCCTGGCGCTGAACGAGGTGGAGCGCGAAACCCGCGCCATCGAGTTCTACAACGTGCTGTCGAGCTTCGACTTCATGTCGTCCACCCCGACGCTGTTCAACTCCGGCACGCGCCGCAGCCAGCTCTCCAGCTGCTACCTGACCACCATCGCGGACGACCTCGACGGCATCTACGAAGGCATCAAGGAAAACGCCCTGCTCTCCAAGTTTGCCGGCGGCCTGGGCAACGACTGGACCCCGGTACGCGCCATGGGCTCGCACATCAAGGGCACCAACGGCAAGTCGCAAGGCGTGGTGCCGTTCCTGAAGGTGGTCAACGACACCGCCGTGGCGGTCAACCAGGGCGGCAAGCGCAAGGGCGCGGTATGCGCCTACCTGGAAACCTGGCACCTCGACATCGAGGAATTCGTCGAACTGCGCAAGAACACCGGCGACGACCGCCGCCGCACTCACGACATGAACACCGCCAACTGGATTCCGGACCTGTTCATGAAGCGCGTGATGGACGGCGCCGAGTGGACGCTGCTGTCGCCGTCCGAGTGCCCGGACCTGCACGACCTGGTCGGCGCCGCCTTCGAGAAGCGCTACCAGGAATACGAAGCCATGGCCGCGCGCGGCGAGATCAAGGTGTCCAAGCGCATCCCGGCCCTGAGCCTGTGGCGCAAGATGCTGACCATGCTGTTTGAAACCGGCCACCCGTGGATCACCTTCAAGGACCCGTGCAACATCCGCAGTCCGCAAGGCCACATGGGCGTGGTTCACAGCTCCAACCTGTGCACCGAGATCACGCTGAACACCAACGACGATGAAATCGCCGTGTGCAACCTGGGCTCGGTCAACCTCGCCCGTCACATGCAGGCCGACGGCACGCTCGACGGCGCCAAGCTGCAGCGCACCATCCGCATCGCCATGCGCATGCTGGACAACGTCATCGACATCAACTTCTACCCGGTGAAGAAGGCGCGCAACTCCAACCTGAAGCACCGTCCGGTCGGCATGGGCATCATGGGCTTCCAGGACTGCCTACACATGAAGCGCATCCCGTACGCCTCGCAGGAAGCGGTCGAGTTCGCCGATGAATCGATGGAACTGGTTGCGTACCACGCCTACTGGGCGTCGAGCGAACTGGCCCAGGAACGCGGCCGTTACCCGTCGTACAAGGGCAGCCTGTGGGATCGCGGCGTGCTGCCGCACGACAGCATCAACCTGCTGGCGGCCGAACGCGGCGGCTACCTCGACGTGGACCGCACCGAGCGCCTGGACTGGAACAAGCTGCGCGAGCGCATCAAGGAACACGGCATGCGCAACTCGAACTGCCTGGCCATCGCCCCGACCGCGACCATCGCCAACATCATCGGCGTGTCCGCCTCGATCGAGCCGACCTACCAGAACCTGTTCGTTAAATCCAACCTGTCGGGCGAGTTCACCGTCACCAACGAACACCTGGTGCGTGACCTGAAGAAGCTCGGCCTGTGGGACGAAGTGATGGTCTCGGACCTGAAATACTTCGACGGCAGCCTGGGCCGCATCGACCGCATCCCGGCCGAGCTCAAGGCGATCTACGCCACCGCCTTCGAGATGGACCCGAAATGGCTGGTGGACGCCGCCAGCCGCCGCCAGAAGTGGATCGACCAGGCGCAGTCGCTGAACCTGTACATGGCAGGCGCCTCGGGCAAGAAGCTGGACGAGCTGTACAAGTACGCCTGGGTACGCGGCCTGAAGACCACCTACTACCTGCGCACCCTGGCAGCCACCAGCGCCGAGAAGTCGACCGGTCGCGGCGGCGAGCTGAACGCGGTATCGGCCACCACCCCGGCCGTGAGCGCCGCGCCGGAAGTGGACAACACCCCGGCCACCGACGCCAAGTTCTGCTCGATCGACAACCCCGACTGCGAGGCTTGCCAGTAAGGCAAGCGGAACCATCGGCGGTTGATGCGAAGCAACAACCCGGATGCGACTCACCGCCTTGCGCGGTGAATCGCCAGGCCCGCAAGGCATGCGAGGTTTGCCAATAATGTAGAAGTGGAGCGGAAGCCCCTGACTGAGCAAGGCAAGCGTAGCGTTGCGAAGGAATGAGGCGTTCCACCAAGGTTGGCCGAAGCGAAGCCCGCTTCGGCCAACCCCTCATCCCCAAGCCGGTTCCCCGAGCCGGCTTCAGGATGAGCCGAACCCGGTAGCCGTCCGGCCAGTCAAAACCCCATGCGACCTCACGTCGCCGAGGAGATTGTCATGCGCCGTTTACTGCTGCTGTGTGTCATCGCCCTGCTCGCCGGCTGCACCACCATGGCCGACCAGCTGCACGGCTCGCTGAAGCCGCCGCCGGGCCAGGGTTACGCGATCTTTTCGATGACGGTACGCACCTTCACGCCGGACAGCGCCAGCGCCAACCTCAACTGGCGCGGTCTGGACAACAGCCGGCACGGCACGGTCTGGGCCAGCTTCAACACCGACACCGTGTTCGGCGAAGAAGGCATGAGCCCGGCTGAAGGCAAGCTGCAACTGGTGGCGCTGCCGCCGGGGCGCTACGAACTGCAGGACGCCTGGGGCCAGTGGAGCGATGATGATCTGTGGTGGTCTTCTTACCACCGCGTCACGCACTTTGCGCTGAACAAGCCGTTCGACATCCGCGAGGGTGAAACGGTCTACCTCGGCGAAGTATGGTTCGACCTCAACTACCGGCCGGAAGTGGAACTGCGCGACGCGCAGCGCCGCGACTTCGGCCACATGCGCCGGGTGTGGAAGGTGAACGACTTGTCGTCAATCGCGATCCGCCCGCTCACCGGCCGGGTGAACGGCGGCTACTGAAGTAGATCGGCAGGCAACCAGCGGCCGCAAGACGGAAGAAGCACCGCGTCGCCCGTCGACCGGGCAACAATCGGAAGGGCCAGCCCCCTGCCCCATTCTCAAGCCGGTTCCGCCGAGCCGGTTTCGGAATGGCATTGAAACATCGGGCTTCGGCCAACCTTTGAAGGTTGGCCGAAGCCCATCGAAACACTTTAGAAAGAATAACCAGGAGTATCCGCATGCTGAGCTTTGAAGACCCGATCACCCCCGTTACCGCCGCCAACAACTCGATGGACGCCCACGGCACCGGCCGCGTCAACGCCAGCGACAAGCGCGTCATCAACGGCCAGACCGACGTCAACCAGCTCGTCCCGTTCAAGTACAAGTGGGCCTGGGAAAAATACCTGGCGCAGTGCGCCAACCACTGGATGCCGCAAGAAGTGAACATGCAGCGCGACATCGAACAGTGGAAGACCGGCCAGCTTTCCGAAGACGAAATGCGCCTCGTCAAGCGCAACCTCGGCTTCTTCGTCACCGCCGACAGCCTCGCCGCCAACAACATCGTGCTCGGCACCTACCGCCAGATCACCGCGCCGGAATGCCGCCAGTTCCTGCTGCGCCAGGCCTTCGACGAAGCCATCCACACCCACGCCTACCAGTACATCGTCGAATCGCTGGGCCTCGACGAAGGCGAAGTGTTCAACGCCTACCACGAGATCAAATCCATCCGTGACAAGGACGAGTTCCTGATCCCGTTCATCGACACCCTGTGCAACCCGGAATTCAAGACCGGCACCACCGAAACCGACCAGCAACTGCTCAAGTCGCTGATCGTGTTCGCCTGCATCATGGAAGGCCTGTTCTTCTACGTCGGCTTCGTGCAAATCCTGGCGCTGGGCCGCCAGAACAAGATGACCGGTGCCGCCGAGCAGTACCAGTACATCCTGCGCGACGAGTCCATGCACTGCAATTTCGGCATCGACCTGATCAATACCGTGAAGCAGGAAAACCCGCAGCTCTGGACCGAAGAATTCAAGGCCGAGATCACCGGCCTGTTCAAGCACGCCGTGGAACTGGAATACGCCTACGCCGAAGACACCATGCCGCGCGGCGTACTCGGCCTGAACGCCGCCATGTTCAAGGAATACCTGCGCTTCATCGCCAACCGCCGCATGCAGCAGATCGGCCTGGAGCCGATGTTCCCGGGCGTCACCAACCCGTTCCCGTGGATGTCCGAGATGATCGACCTGAAGAAGGAGAAGAATTTCTTTGAGACGAGAGTGACTGAATATCAGACCGGCGGGGCGTTGAGCTGGGATTGATTTTCCTGTCATCGTCGAGCGACACATAAGCCTGCCAAAACGACAGATAAGCTTGCACTCGACGACATATAAAGCTGCAGAAGAAAGCCCGCGCAAGCGGGCTTTCTTCATTAGTTCCTTCACCTAAATCAATATAATTTGCGCGTTCAAGCCATACAATGCAATTGGCATCCGCCAGATTGATTTAATGAAAGGGACATCATGGATAGAACTCCAGTGGTATCAAGCAATCTTAAGTCGGTAGGGTACGATTCGAACATACTGACACTAGAGGTAGAATTTCTCAATGGGGGACTCTATAGCTATTCAGGAGTACCCACTGCAGTCTACGACGGTCTTATGTCTGCATCTTCACATGGATCATATTTCGACGCATACATCAAGAAGGCTGGGTATCCATTTAAAAGATTAAGATAATCTATTACCTGATTGCTCGGCATTTCTGAAACTTTATAAGTTTCATTGAGAATTCAGCATAGAGCCCCCATAAGGGCTCCTATGCTGCGCCCCATATAGAAGCAACGGAATTCCTATTAGGTCGTAATATAATCACCGAAAACTTCTTTCATTTTCTTTTGCCATCCTTCTGGTATTTCCTCCCAAACATCCCCCCAGGACTTTGTCTGTTCGTATGCTTTAAATGGTTTTTCAGAGCTCGGGGCTGGATAACCAATTTCATTCTCAACACATTCGTGCATTTGTACAACCTTCCCGCGTCCATCTAATGCAGTGGCGATTGGTGCATTGAATACCTCGGCACCTGGCTCCCCCTTATCCCTATCGTGAACAACACAAGGGGCGATACCCATACTAACCAAGTATTTCACCAAGCCAATAATTGATGCCTTGCCCCGAGCCTTTATAATTTCAAAATTAGATACGATATTTAAATAATCAGCCTTGTTAAGCCTTTTAAGGGTTTCTTTGATCAGTATTTCCTCCGTATCCCCCTCGACAATCACCACATTTTTTGTAAAGAACATTCTTGCGACATGCTCATCTACTCTTAGCAGCATTTTTACATGGTCTTTATCCGAGCTTTCAAGTTTCTTGTACGCGTCGGACACATTAAACGGCATCACCCCGATTCCATCATCCGTTGATCGGAGACTATTCAGTATCTGTCTAGGCTTCCTAGAAAGATCAATAATAAAAGGAGAGTGCGTTGTTGCAATAATTTGTGACTCATCTCCGCTTAGCTCGTAAATGGAGTCTCGCATTTGATTTGCAGCACTGGGGTGAAGATATATTTCCGGCTCTTCAAAGCATATTATTAGAGCCCTCTTATGCTGATCTTCCTTTTTTGAAAGCCACTTTTGCCTAAATCTCAACATGCCAAACGCAGCTGCCCTGATCATACCAGAACCTTGATGAGAGACAGGTGTTCTTACATTGCTAGACATCTCAATATTAAAGGCAGGCTTGAGTGCTGTTTTTGGGTCACTAAGACTTGTTGTTGCATGTATTTTTGAGTCAGGAAATACATTTGCCAAAATTGAATTGAGTTCTATTAGCATCTTACCAAATTCAGAGTCGCAATCGTTAGGGTCCAACTCTTTTGCTAATTTATCCAAATAAGCCTGAGCTTGTGAGTAATTTTCCGACTCTGATCGTACATCTTCAAACAATTCATTAAGAGTTTTTCCTAAAACACCAGAGGACGTCCCTCCCAGTTCATCAACTGATGTATCAGCAGGTATCAGCAAATATCGCGGCAGCATTTTTAGAACGTTACCCGGAATGCCGCCGGGGTTTTTAAACCATGACTCACCTTCTGTCACCTTCCATATCTCATCAAGCTGATCAAGTTTCTGAATTGCAGCTTGACTCTTTCCAATATTTGCATTTAATTCAGAAAACAGCTCTTTTATTACAGCTTCATCAACCCCGTTGTCTATATAGTCTTGCCCTGTCTTGCATTTATTAAACCTCTCGTCAATCTCTTTGTTTTTTGATTTAAACTCAATAACAACATCTTCGCCTAATTTATAAGTCTTTCGATATGTAACAGATAGGCCAGAGTCATTTTCATCCACTACCGGGTAGTTAAAAATCCTTCCTTTGAACCCTCTCCACTCCAAAGACTCCAATGGGAGGTTCCTAAATTCAGCTTCCAGCACTATTTTGTCTGTGGCGGGCTTGGTTTCTTGAGTATCCTCATCGACAACAGAAAAATATTCACTACTTGGAACTGTCTTCCTGGACGACAACAGTAGCTCAATCGCCTTTAGAATTGTGCTCTTTCCTGCATTATTTGATCCAATTAAGAAAGTAGCATCTCCAAAAGGCATTTCAATGTGCTTCGCCTTGCGAAATCCGGTTATTTTTATTGAATGTAACTTCATATAGCCACCTTTGAAAATATGAAAATAGAAATTCACACTACCTAAAAAACACAGCGACTTCATCAACCAATGATTTCCAGCGCAGATACTCCCACCCCTCCCGTTTTACGCAAGCGGATCTGCACAGCAATGCGCTCTTTCATGCTCTCTACATGGCTGATCACACCAATCGACTTACCACTAGCGTTGAGGGTATCCAGCGCATCTAGCGCAATTTCCAGTAGATCACCATCCAGCGTTCCAAAACCTTCATCCAGGAACAGCGAATCTATTGACGTCTTATGACTCACCAAGTCAGACAGCGCCAAAGCCAACGACAGGCTCACCAGAAAGCTTTCACCTCCGGACAAAGTACGGGTATCACGAGTGACGTCGGCCTGCCAGGTATCCACGATTTCTAGCTCCAGCTCGCCGCTGCTCTTACGCTGCAAAAGGTAGCGGCCGTGCAGCCGCTCCAGATGACGGTTGGCAAGATGCATCAGGTGGTCCAGTGTCAGCCCTTGGGCAAACTTGCGGTATTTGTCGCCCTCTTTCGAACCAATCAGGCTGTTGAGTCGTTGCCAGATATCGACGTCGGCGGCCTGTTGTTCGATTTGATGGAATAGCGTTTGCTGGTTTTCGCGGCGCTGCGCGTCGTCTCTCAGCAAGGCATTCAGAGCGCCCTGTTCGCCGGACAGGATTTGTCGCTGCCCGTCTTGCGCTGCCTGCGCTTCATCCAACTCGATCAGGCCGAGCGGTGTGCGATTCTGCTGCTGCAGTGCATGCAGGGTGGCCTCTGCACTTTGGCGTACTGCAGTGCTGCGTTCCAGCGCTTGCGTCAGCTGTTGCTGCCAGTTACGCAGGCGTTGGCGCTCCTCAGTTGGTAGCAGTGCCAGCATGAAGGTATCGGCATCGTCGAAGGGGCTGGTTTGCAGTGCAGCCGCCCAAGCGGCCTCAGCCTCGCTGCACTGCTGATGCAGTAAGGTCAGGTCAGTGCTCAACTGAGTTTGCTGGCCCTGCAGATTAGCGATCTGTGCAGTCAGCACCTCTACCAGGTCGGTGTAGCGGGCAAAGGATGGCTCGTCGATCTCCGGTTTGGCCTGGTCGGTTGGAGCTTCGACATCCAGTTTGCTCCAACGGAGCTGCCAGCCTTCGGCAAGGGTGGCTGTCTGCTCAAGATGATTTTGCAGCTTGAGCAGCTCAGCCTGCTGCAATTGCTGTGCACGCTGCCTCGTTTGCCATACCTGCCAGTCCTGCTGTCGATCGACCAGCCATTGCGCCATGTCATCTGCCACGACAAAGCCACTGTCAGCAATGGCAGCTTGCAGTTGCTTGCGGGCCTGTTGCGCCGAATTGCGTGCCTGTTCTTGCTGTGTGGTAAGCGACTTTACGCCTTGCATGGCATGCTGACAGGCCTGCTGTAGCAGCTCGTATTGCTTCCCTGCTTCCTGCAACGCTTGGGTGCTGCGGTGAGCCAGCTGCTGGGCCACTGCCAGGTCCTGTTCTGCCTGCTCCGCTTGCGCCAACTGGGCTTTCAATTCGGCGTCATGCTGTTCTGCCTTAGCCAGCTCTTGCTGCAGTTTGTCTTCCTGCTGCCAGTCGTTGTCGCCTAGCCCCAGCGGCGTAGCCTGGTCGCGCCAGGCCGTAGCGGCCTGCCACTGTGCCTGCTCCAGCACCTGCAGTACTTCCTGCTGCTGTTGCAAACGACCTTCCAGCTTGGCCTGCTCGCCCTTGGCCGCATTGCCTTGCTCTTCCAGCTGCGCGAGCGCAGCCTCTTTTTCCTGAAGGGCACGCTCGGTATCAGACACGCTCAGCTGCTGGTAGGTCTGGATGCCAGGGTGTTCGTGCGAGCCACACAAGGGGCAGGCCTCACCAGGCTGCAGCGCAGCGCGGTGTGCTTCCAGGCTCTGGATGCGTTGCTCCTGCGCCAGCAGCCGGCGTTTGTCGTCTACCTGTTCCTTCAACTGGCGGTAGTCCCGGCGCAGAGTGTCGAGCAACGCTTGCTGAGCAGTCATTTGCTGCCGGGTATCAGTGATTGCGGTGTGCTGCAGTACTTGCTGACTGGCGTGTTGGCGCTGCTGTGCAGCCAACTGCGACAGTTGCCGCCAGGACTGCAGCTGTTGCTGTGCGCCCATCCAGCTAGCGCGCAGTTCGGCAAGTGTTTGGCCGTGGCAAATGTTGGCCACAGCCTGTTCTGCAGCTTGGACGGCATGCTGCTTTTGCTCATGCTCCTTTTGGGCTAAATCCAGCTGTGCTTTTTGTTCTTCTTGGCTGCGTTCGGCTGCTTCCAGTTTGCCCTGCTGTTCCTGCAACTGCTCGTGCAGCTGTTGCAAGGCATGCTGCACCTGCTGGATCTGGCTGAACTGGCTCTGCCAGCCGCTGAGCTGCTCGCCCAGAACAGCAAAATGGCCATGTTCTGCCAGCCAGGCTTGCAAGACCTGCAGTTCGTCATGCGCCGCTGTGTACTGCAGCCTGGCGTGCTCAGCCAGCCCTGTTGCAATGGTATTGGCCTGCCAGTGGGCGATAACGGTCTGTTGCTGGCTATCCGCCAGTGTGACCTGTACTTTGTCCAGCGCACTTCGGGCCTGATCCCATCTTGCCTGCGCGTCTTGCCAAGCCTGATAGACGGGGCGCATCCCCTCGGCTGGCTCGCTCTGTTGCAGGCGTTGCAGTTCGGGTTCGGCTTCATCCAGTGCATTCCGGGCGACTTGCTCGCCCTCTCGTGCCTGCACGGCTGCCTGCTCGGCCTGGGTCAGCTCATGACGCCACTGACGCAAGGCTTGCGTCAGCATTTGCTGGGTTTGCAACTCAGCCAGCTGCTGAGTCAGCGTGTCGATTTGCTGCTGCATTTCCTGCCGCCGTTCTTCAGGCAGCAGTTCCACCCCATCCGCACGGGCCTTCAACTGGTCCAGCGCCTGTTTGGCGTCACGGGCCTGCTCGAATACCCGTTGTGAGATCTGACCGTAGATATCGGTGCCGGTCAGCTCTTCCAGCAATTCAGCACGTTCATTGGCGCTGGCATTGAGGAAGGCAGCAAAGCCGCCTTGCGCGAGCATCATGGACTTGGTGAAACGAGCGAAATCCAGGCCGGTAATTGCCTCGATACGCTTGAGTTTGTCGTTGATCTGGCTGGTCAGGATGTTGCCGGCACCATCGGCTAGTTCGACCTTGGGTGCCTGCAAAGCACCGTCGGCCTTGTCGCGGGCTCGGCGCTGACTCCAGAAGGCACGGTATACCTGCCCCTTTACCTCGAACTCCACCTCGGCCAGACAGTCGGCGGTGTGGCGGGTCATGATCTCGTTAGATGAAGCGGAGATGGTCTTGAGACGGGGCGTTTCGTGATAAAGCGCCAGACAGATGGCATCCAGCAACGTGGACTTGCCGGCCCCGGTAGGCCCGGTAATGGCAAACAGCCCATTGTCCTTGAACGGTGGCTGGGTAAAGTCGATTTTCCACTCGCCCTTGAGCGAGTTGAGGTTCTTCAGGCGCAGGGTCAGGATCTTCATGCTGTGCCCTCCTGCAGGCTGGTCACAATGCTGCGATAGCGTGCGTCCAACTGTGCCCTCAGCGCCTCATCCAGCTCTTCCTGTTCCATCCGCTTGTTGAACACATCGAACGGTGTCAGCTCATCCAGCGTTTCTTTGGCTGCGGCTTGCAGGGCGGCTACGGCATTGCCCCGATCCCGGCGCAGGCGCAGCACTTCCACCGGCAAGCCTTCGGTCATGACCTGGATGCGGGTTTGCAGATCCGACAGATAGTCGTCCCCTTTCACCATCACTTCCAGCCACACCGGCTGCTCGGCACTGCCCAGCTTGGCTGCCTCCTGGATCGAAGCCTCCAGTTCTTTAAGGTCACCCTTGATCGAGACCAATTGCTGGAAGCGTGGAACCGGCAGCGCCGTCACCCCCATCAGGCCAATATCGTCCACGTCCACCAACAGCACTTCCTTTTGCTGAGCAGCTTCGTCAAAACTCAAGGGGATGGGCGAACCGCTGTAGCGGATGTGTTCCAGCCCACCCACCTTCTGCGGGCGGTGGATATGGCCCAGTGCGATGTAATCGGCGGTTGGGAAGGCAGTGGTCGGAAACGCTTCCAGGGCACCGACATAGATCTCGCGCACCGACTCGGTGGCGCTAGCCCCCACAGTCGTCAGGTGCCCGGTAGCGATGATGGGCAATGGCAGGCGTAGCGCGTCGCGCTTGGCGCAGGCCCGCTTGTACACGGCCTGGTAGTGCTGATGGATAGCTTCCTGCAGGGAAAGCTGCTTTTCTTCCGCGCTCTGCCCGGCTTGGCTCTGCAGCACATCTCGCGGGCGAATGAATGGAATCGCACAGACGATGGCCCCAGGACTGCCATTACGTTTGTTCAGCACCAGCACCTGGCTATCAAGGTCTTCTTCGATTGCGGGGATGACGGTGGTACTGAGGTAGGACAGCAAGGGCCGGCTTTCGCCCAAGGTGGCAACAGAATCGTGATTGCCCCCAAGCATAAGCAAGGAGGTGCCAGTGTTGTGCAGCTCGACAACTAACAAGTTGTAGAGCTCACGCGCATAACTAGGCGGTGCGCCGGTATCGAAAATGTCTCCGGCGATGATCACGGCGTCGGCGGCATGGTCTCGAACCTGCTGGATCAGCCAGTCGATAAAGGCTTGGTGCTCAGCCTGGCGGGTCTTACCCATGAAGTGCTGGCCGAGATGCCAATCAGAGGTATGAAGGATGCGCATGGGTTGGCTACGACGTTTGCAATGCTTTTGATTGTAGCAAGTCGGACGTGCCAAAAGCATAAACGTCAAACCACGGAAAAATCATGATTTGCATCAGGTGATCTGCTTCACCAGAACGTTTACCCAGCCAAGCAAGGTCGTAAGCTTATGATTTTATTTGAGGTAAGGAGCCGGCCCGGTCCAGCACCACTCTTTTAGCCAGCTAAATTCACCTAGAGTTTGCAACAAATATTGCATTTAGAATCAATGACTTACGTTTGACACTTGATGGCGAAATATCTACTCTGACGGTAGTTCAAAGGATCACAAGAAATTTACCGTGAACCCATTTTCCCGATACCTGCATCAACTCAGACTGGAGCATGGCATCCGCCAGTCCGAACTAGCCGATCTGATCGGCTATGAGCAGAGCTACATCTCTGCGTTGGAAGTGGGAAGCAAGGGGCCACCCACCGACGAATTTATCAAGCGGCTGATTCACTCATTGGATCTTCCACCCAATGAGCAGGAAGAGTTGCGCCTTGCTGCAGACGCATCCCATCGCAAGCTGATCATTCCAGCCGATGTCCCAGAAGAAACCTATTGGCTTATGCACGACTTCCGCGAACACATCGGAGAGTTGCGTCCGGTGCAGATTAGATTGATTAGGGAAATTTTGGGGATACAGAACGCGCTGAAGCATTGTGCTTCAGAGCCAGCAAGACGACTTCGACGCAAACAACGCAAGGAGGAAAGACAAATGTAAAAACGGGACAGACCTGGCGGCATGCCCCGTTGGTGTAAGTGCCTGATGGCAAATACAGTTCCCAAACTCAGTATCGTCATCACGCCCTCCAGCGTCAAGCCCCCTTACCCCCTAGAGCACCTGAGATTCCGCTGGTTATGACCAGTGGCGGGTTTCTTTACACCCAAATCCAGGCATATCCAATTCTGTGTACTGCACCGAACGGGCAACGCTTTGTCTGCGGTTCGGTGCTGTAGGGAGTGGTGATGTACCTTGCCCCCATCCATCAAGCCCTGCGCAGTATCTTGCTGCAGCAGGCAGAAGAAGCTTTTTCCACAAAACCCGACTTGGCCAATGTTCTGCACGGCCGCCGGCGCGTCCACCCAGGCTCACGAGGAAAACGTCCAGCTTATTTCCCAAGTCGCATCAACAATGCAACGATGGTGCCGGAGAGCCAACTAGAGGCTTTTTACTGCCTACTCCTTGAGCGCGATCCCAATGTCGCCGGTTACCGCTGCCAAGCGCTTGAAATCGAGCTTAGCCAAGGCCAGCGTTATTTCCCCGATTTCCTGATACGAACTTGGGATGATCGCTGGCAGGTCCGGGAGATCAAGCCCAATCGAGGCCACCTGACTGACGAGGAGCAGGCGCGTCACGACTTGGCGGAGAAACTACTATCACGATGCGGTTTTGACTTCTCCGTGATCGACACGACTGATCTGCCTGGCCCCATACAGATCGAAAACCTCTACCAACTGTATAACCGCGCAATTGCAAGATCTTGGTCGGTCCAGGAATGTAACCTGGCAATGGCGCAAATTGGCCAACTGCCCGGGCCACAACCACTCCAAGCGTTGTACGACCGTCTGGCTGGGGCAGGACTGTCGCCACTGATCATTGACTATTTGCTGTTTCATGGTCGCCTTGAGGCGAACCTGGATCGCCCACTTCAGCTTGACCTGCAAGTGGGGGTGCCAAAATGACGAACAATGCCTATGAACCCAGAGTGGGATTACGCTTCGTAATCCACGGCAGTGAGTTCGAAGTGACTTATGTTGCTGCTGGCATGGTGCGCTATGCCGCCACTGCCGGCGGCAAACCATACCGTGTGCCTTATGAACGTTTCATGGAAATGCAAGCATCGGGGACGCTCTTGCTCATGGATGGCGAACTTGAGCGAATGTCCTCCGACAAAGCGAATCGCAAACTTTCCGAACTTAGCCCCGCAGAAACACGGCTGACAATTCGGCAAACTCGTTACGTTTGTGCTGCGGTAACGCAACTGAGGCACCCACAGTCGCGAAAACAACTCGAAAATTTGATCCCAATTCTAGCCAAAGAGATTGACGATCCCAGCCCTCCTGCTGCGCGAACAGTGGCTAAATGGGTACAGCGCTACTTCCTAAACGGGAAGTCGGCCACAGCCTTCGCACCACGTACTCATTTGCGCGGTAACAAAACGCTCAGATTTTCTCCAGAAGTCGAAATACTCATCACCGAAGGAATACAACAGGTCTATCTCCGACCCGAACGCCGCCATGCCAAAGACGTGCTGGCCTATGTGGTTGGCAAGCTTGCAGAGCGGGGTCTTCTAAACGCTCATAGGTCTGAAATCAAACTACCGTCAAAACGGACCATTGAGCGTCGTATCCAAGCATTGGATCCCTATGTGGTCGCGGTGGCCAAGAAAGGCAAAGTTGCAGCAGACCGCATCGCTCGTGCTGCAGGACGGCAAATTCTTAGCCCGCAGGCAATGTTCTTGGTGGAAATTGACACGCACTATATAGATATCGAATTGAAAGACCCAGATACAGGGGAAATCATTGGTAGACCCTATTTAGTCTGCATCATCGACGTATATACACGCGCTGTTGTCGGGGTGTACATCAGCATGTTTCCGCCTTCAGCAACAACAACGTTAGCTGCCGTCAAGGACATGCTGACTCGTCAGGGATTGGGCATGCCAGGGGGCATACCGGTCCGGATCATCCCTGATAACGGTGTCGATTTCAAAAATTCGGCCTTTGTCCGTCTTTGTGGGCTGCTCGGCATCATTATCGTCCCGGCAGAAGTGCGCGATCCAGACGACAAACCGCACATCGAATCATTTTTCCGGACGCTTACATATGTACTGGTCCAAAAATGTGGCGGTACTACGTTTTCATGCCCAATTGACCGTGGTGAGTATGACTCTCGTCGCAGAGCCGCATTTATGCTTGAGCGCCTGCAAGAGCTCATCCTTGAGTGGATCAACGAGGTTTATCACAAGAACATCCATACCCGTACCGGTAGAGCGCCCATCCTCGCTTGGCAGGACGCGATGAATGGTTGGCCAGCACAGAGCTTCTCTGTAGAGGAAATCAACGCAATCGCTCGCTGGCCATGGCAGCGCAGCCTCCATAACGAACGTGTACGAATTGATGGTATCGAGTATTTCTCCCATGCATTGGCGACACTCGAAGAAATGGGTGAGACCCGCGTCACCGTATTGGTTGACGAATTGGATCTTCATTCCGTTTACGTTGAACATCCATTGGAACGCGGCACCCTTATTCTGGCCGAGTCAACTAATCCGGATTATACGATGGGACTAACTTGGTACGCCCATCAGGAAGCCAAGAAGGTCAGAGACTCCATGAGTAAATCAGACCTCAAACGACTCGGAAAATACTCCTACTTATTGGCATGGTGGAAGCTTCTCGAAAAAATCCAAAAGGACTCCACGCTCGCCAAACGCCAAATAGCCAAAATAACCAATGGCAAAGGACGGTTAAAATTTCAAAGCAACCAGGATGAAACACCCTCTGATGCACCCAACATTTACGCCACCCAGCCTGCAGAAGAATATTCAACCCTGAAAATCCCCGCAAACCATACCACACCGACAAATCATCAATCTGATAATGCCGATAAAAATGGAGATGGGTACGATATTATTTTTACGGAGTTGGATAAATGATTAAATTTGGAATATCAGATCAAGAAGCATTAAATATCGAGCGCATTTCAAAACTAGATGAAGTTCTGATTAGGCACCCTGAAATGGACAAGGCCATCAGAGGGATACATCGCTGCATTATTCAATCGCTTCAATACAAGGAACCCGTTGGCTGCATGCTCTTAGCTGAAGGTGGCATGGGAAAAAGTAGTGTCTGCAAAATTATTCAAGCAGGACTACAGGAGAGCATTATTCAGACCATTGATGCTGAAGTTACGCTTGTCCCCGCATTTAGGGCTGAGGTGCCAGCCACGGTCTCTGTGAATTACTTGGCGAGTAATATTCTGGCTGGATTGCACGACCTAAATCCGGATATAGGTACAATACCAGCAAAAACTAAAAGAATTGCAGCCCTTCTTCAAAAATGTGGAACTCAGATCATATTCTTGGATGAGTGTCATAACCTACTGAATACAAATGATAGGTCTGCCGCCGCAAACATGGTTGCGCTGCGCTGGCTAAAATCTTTGGTGAACAGCAGCGGTGTTTGTGCTTGCCTTTCTGGCACGCCAGACAGTGTGGCACTTATCGATTCTGACCAAAGCTATCAGTTGACTCGACGCTTCAAACACAGATTTTCACTAGAACCATTGGTGCCAGGCACTGAAGATAAACCCGGGGCGCTCTACCATTTCTTAACCCAAATGTGTATTCATGCGCGCGGCCGCTTCTCTTTACAACACATGCCACTAATCGGTAGCTACTCAGACACACTAAGAGTCTTCGCTGCAACACATGGCAACCTTGAGTATGTCATGACACTAATCAAGGAAGCAATTTTGATGTCCTGGAGGAAATCGGGGCAATCCGTTTCACTAGAAGAATTTGCAGAAGTCTGGGATTCGGGAGTCATGGGAGAGGCATCGATTGCCAAGCGCAACCCTTTCCGACTGAACACAGGAGAGCTGGCGGCCCAGTTCAGGGGGAAGTGATGAACAGGTATAAACTCCCCTACCGCCCAATCTTGCAACAGGATGAATCAGCCGCCAGCCTATTAATACGCACAGCAGAAGGAAATGGCTTTGAAAATGTTTTGCAGCTAATGTCCGCATGTGGTTTTAAGCATGGCGGTGCTAGTACTTTAAAAGCAGTTGTAACCGACCAGACACGCTATGCAGAGTTAATGAATGCCTTAGGGCTCAACGTAGACTATGCCAGTTCTGCATTTCTACGAAGCAAGCCAACCCGGGGCTCACCTCGCATTTTTATGCATGCGGCGATACCTGAAAAAATTTTCCGCATGGACGCATCAGTTTTTTGCCCTCTTTGTCTGACCAACAACCCATATTGGCGCTGTCTTTGGTCTCTTCGCCCCTATTCGGTTTGCCACACACATGGTGTGCTACTTTTAGATCGATGTCCAAATTGCAGCCAAACTCTTGCACTAAACAGGGGGCGACTGAGTGTTTGCGAATGTGGAACTGACTTAACACTGACGATTGCTCCCACTGAAGATAGAGAACCATCAGTATGGCTACACGATCAGCTTACGGCACCATCTCAGAAATTACTTGATGAGTGCCTCTCATTCTGGCAGGCACTTACTGAATTTGATGGGCTTGGAGAAAATATAGTTGATGAATATTGGCGCCTCTGCATGATGCGTGCCTGGGGAGCCGGAAAATCTTCTAGTATTGATACGATCAGCCAGATGGTTATAGCTCGTGCCGAACATCGAAACCCACGTGTACAGCTCCTCCCATTTATTAAAAGAAAGGGAACTCTAGGAAGCATGGCACGAGGAATACTATCAAAAATTAATAGCCTGCATATAATTAGCAACACAGGCCACCAACAAGATTTTCTTGTTACACTGCAGGATGCAACATTTGCACTGGGGATAAGCAACCCTCAAGTTCAAGAATTTATTAAAAAAGGCATATTAACGAGTAAAACAATTACCGGCCTGAGCAACGCCCGTGTATCGATAAATGAAGTGGAGCAATTACTATCCTTACTACAATCAAAATCAACAGCACCTTCTGATTTCTCTTGGCGGCCTCCAAATCAGAGCCTAGCAGATTTAATCATCGACATTCAAAATGGGAAAGTCATCCCCCTTGGATATGATCTTGATAAAGGAATAAATTATTTAAAAATAAAGAATAATGCTATTCACAAGATATCAATGCATGACCTACTAGGTGCGTCAGAGGCTTCCCGAGAGTTGGATGTTCATCCAGAAATATTGCGGAGTTTAGTAAAGAAGGGATGGCTAAGTGGTAGTAGCCAGGTTATTGACAAGCACAAAAAACTTGTCATTCACCCAGAGGAGATTGCACGTTTCAATGCTGAGTATGTTACTGCCGGTGCGCTGGCACGAACCATACGACACAACGTGACAAATTTTGCAGAGAAACTTGAAAGTATTGGAGTGCGTCCCATTGCTGGGCCTCGTATAGATGGGACTTTGGTTTACCTGTTTCGCCGCAAGGACATTGTTGGGGTTGATCTTCTATCTCTTAATGAGATCAGCGGCTATATCACAAGGACAGGGCGACTACCTGGAAATCTAAATCACCATCCATTGCCAGGGGTTTACATCAAAGATGCCAGCAGGATACTTGAGATATCCGCCCAGAAAGTCATTGTATTGATTCGAAATGGAGTGCTCGACAAGATAAAAGACAACAATCGAGAAGTGAGGGTGACAGAAGATTCATTTTCCGATCTGTTAGAATTGCTGTCTTCTTCTGAGTATTTACATATTCAAGAAGCTGCGGATAGACTTGGAAGTGATTTTGATGATTTCCGCATTCATTACATCGAAACCGGAATTGTGAAAATTTTAGACCTTAAGCTGTGGAAATTGATTCACATCAAAGATTTTTTGATAGTAAAAGTCACAATGCAACACAGCATCACAGCTCGTGAAGCTGGAAAAATATTAGGAATGCACCGTAGCTTTCTTCCAAATCTGGAAAAAACTGGTCTCATTAAATCTTACCACGGGGGCATCAAGAGAAAAGTTAAGTTCTACAATAGGGAAGATGTATTGAATCTATTAATAAAGAGAAACCCAAAGAATACCTAAGCCACACTTTTAAAGAAAAATTTAAAACCAAGAATTTGACAAAAGGCAATCCACAATGGCTAGGCTAAATTTTACTGAAATTGAACCTGCAAGCGGCAAATCCAATGATTTGGACCAGTTTGAAAAATTTTCCAAGATATTCTTAGAGAGTGTAGTTGGCGGAAAAATTATCAAAGGCCCTTCAAGGGGCGCTGACGGAGGAATTGATCTTTGCCTCGAAACGCAAGAAAATGGCAACATAGTTAAAAAACTGGTTAGCTGTAAGCATTACGCCCATTCTAAAGAATCTGTCGGAGTGAATGATGAAGTTGACATTCGCGACCGACTTGAGGGTTTCGACTGTAAGGTATTCGTCGGGCTTTATTCAACTATTGCTTCTACAGGGTTGGAGCAAAAACTTGAAAGACTGAAGCGTGAAAAAAATATCGATTTTGAACTATACAACTCAGAAGACATTGAAACGCTTCTCCTGAGTGGTCTTCCAGGGTTCAGAGTTGCAAAGCGATTCTTCCCGAAATCAATACAAAATGTTTGGCCGCAAGTAATATCCCTTGAGAAATATTTCTCTCCTTCTGACGCAGTGTGTGTTGATGGACTCAATTGGTTTGTCCCCAGTGCTTTCACCGAGAAAGACATTATTGTTTACGCAAACACCCCAGAGAATGCCGTAAGACTAGCCAACGAGATAGTAACAAAAGAAATTCATCAACCAATGTTTCTGGCCGCATGGAAAGATGCCGTCAGATATTTCTCAGATTATTTCATAATACCTCAATCTGGAATCGAGGGTGCAAAAACCATCCATGAACTGTCTCCCCATTGGGATGCGGCGCCTAGAATATCAGAATTGAGCCCAAACAAACGATGGTCTCTACTTGCGATTTGGAGTTTAGTAAATCCCCAAAAGGTCCGAGAACTGCTAAGGGAGCTTGGGCGTGATCCTTCGCAGCAAGAGCTTGACTTAATGAGTTTTGAATGGCTTGCTTCATCCACAGGAACGGATAGACGCGATATATTAACTCGGCTGTTTGCATATCACTCGCTCTGATTTTTCATCTGCTATTAATCGCTGCCTCAGGATGTTGAAGCAGATATTCCCATTAAACGGAATAATGGGAATATTACTTATCAGGTGTGCCTCTGCTACCATCGAGCTTCTTCCTTCATAGACATGCAGACCATAGCATTATTTAGTATTATTTTGCTCGCAATTTAATATAAATGACATAATTGTTAGGATTTTTGTCCACAGCTTGGCCAATAGTGTGTCCAGTTCTATCTGACCATAATGTATGACAGCTGAGATACTTAGCTGTTTGTGCCATCAACTTTGATGAATGTTCATCTTTCTAACCGGGTAGCGGGCCAAACGCGACCTCTATGACACATGGGATGCAACTAGCCCTATGCCAGTTCGAGCAATCAACACTACCGGCACCAGCCTGCATGCATTCGACTACGATGAGGCGCACTGGGCTAAGCTCAAGGTGGAATACCGGGATCAGGGCTTGAGCATGCCGTGCTGCGATGCTGACGCAATTCCGAAGACGAGCTCTAGGGGAACGCAGTTTTTTGCACATGCACACCGGGGAGAGTGCACTTCAGCGCCGGAGAGTGAAGAACATCTTTGGTGCAAGCAGTTAATCGCCACCACGGCTCAGGGGATTGGTTGGCACGTAACAACGGAGCTCCGTGGCCAGACTCCAAGTGGTGAAGACTGGATTGCGGATGTTCACTGTCTACAAGGTGCGGCCCGGGTCGCGTTTGAAGTCCAGGTGTCCCCACAGACCGATGAGGAACTACACTACAGGCAGGCCAGATACAAGGCATCCGGTGTCAGGGCTGCTTGGTTTTACTCGGCTCGGTTGCGCGATATGCCGTTCTCGGACGACAAGGAGCTGCCTGCCTTCGTGCTATCGCAGGTCGAGGTTGGCAAGGTACCCTATGTCTTGGGCTTTGACGTACCGTTGCCAGAGTTTGTCGCGGGCATGTTGATGAAGCGACTCCGTTGGACGATTCCTGAACGGAACGAACCGGTACATGTGGAGGTGATGGCAGATGTCTGCTGGGCCTGCAATACGATCGTGCGGAACGTCTTCGGCCACATTGAGGGTATGCAAATTGGCGAGGAGCCACCCGATGAGTGGCATGAGCGGTACTTCACCGTAGCTCAGCTATCAAAGGCTCTGGAAGAGGTGCAAGAGCTGGTCAGCAACGACGAGCTGAAGGCTGTAGGGCTCAACACGGTAATGAAGGTTAGCCACATACGAGGGAAGTCCACGAACTGGCCATACTGCAATCGCTGCCTCTGCTGCGGCGCGCCGCAAAACAACCACCACGTCGGAGAAAAGCTGCGCAAGGTCTATTACGACTCGAACAAGCAGTCCAGTTTGGATTTGGTTCCCATCAACCGGATAGTGAAGGGTGCTGGGCGTTGGGTATTTGAAGCAATCTCCTAAAAGGAAAGAGCCCCCAGTAGTTGTCTGGTTGGGCTTGGGTATGTATCTCGACTTACGGTGAAGCGTCTGCAATCAGTAGCATTGCTGACTTCGCTTGATGTCAAACCTACTGACAGCAAAGGCCGACCTGCAGCCTTCCCCCCGGGAATTGGGGCAGATGGTCGGCCAAAGTGGCTGTTTATGCGTATAAACTATATTGGCTTCTCTCGACCAACTTCGGACAGGGCACATCAACAGTGACAAAGGCTGACGTTCGTTGGAACCGAATTAGAAGCGCAAGACGCCGGCCTATACGACCGACATTGAGCAGATATTGCAGGTTTGGGACAGTTTCCTTCTCTGTTCTTTGCTCCTGGATTTCCCCGGAATGCGCCTGAGCCCGCTTTTACAATGGGCTCTCGCTCAACTTGATTTTGTTTGTCTTGGCTCCCCAAGCGAGGATGCCTTGTCGATTAGGATGGTTTCAAACACGCCATCTTTGTGCTTTTTCAGAAGACCGGCTTTGGCGCTCTGCCCAAGGCTACGTGCGATCGCCTGACGCCATGCTTCCAGCGTGAGACCTTCGGGAAGAACATAGCGGCCGGTGTCTATCGCGAGCGTGTCACGCACAATCTTGGTGCCCACTGGCTTCACGCTGATCCGAGAATAGATGAATGCCGTTGCCAATCGGTGGAGGACGCTGGAATTGGGAAGTTGATTCAGCTCGGCCGGCACGCCTTGTGGCCTGGCGCTGGCATATATCCGCGCACCTAACGCGGCCAGAGGCAAGGGGAGTAGATCTTTCACTTCTTGTGCAATCGCCCCTGGATTCGGCGAGGTGATAATGGCATCAAATTCTCGCAGCATTGCCAAGACATCTTGTGATGGCGTCACTCGTTCCCCCAGTGCACCCGTACAGTATTGGCATACGGGCCCTTCACGTAATCGACGCACGTGTGGCGTGAGATCTGTGCACGCTTCACACCTACGGAGTTCATAGATTTCCGTGCGGGGATCACCCTGAGCGTTATTGGCCGCAGGATCTTCACATTTGATCTCACGCCGGCTGGTCGAGGTCCAAGAATATACAGGCCAATCGTGGTACGCCAGCAAGTAGTCTATCCAAAGGTCCGCGGCCTCTGCATCGTCTTGCCTGTCAACGAACCAGCATTTCCAGGCCTCACACCAAGACAGCTCCACAGAGGAGAGTCCAACAGAAGCAGACTCGACGTGTCGAGCCAAGATGAATCTGGTCAAGCCCTCTTCTCTGGCTGTATTCGCGATGTTTGCATTGTCTGGATGTTCCAAGACCAGCTCTTGAAACTTGCCGCGCGATGACTTACAACCCAAGGGCTCCGCTTCGTACAGCGCGATACAAACCGTCGTGGCGCGGGAGTAAGCACAAAACAGTTCGATATCGTCCATATTATCGGCTCCCGCAATGATGATGACAGGTGCCTCCATGCCACGAAAGCGGGCCACTGTTTCATAGCGCTCGGCGCTGGCACGATTGCGTGACCACCCGAACCGAGACAACACGACAATGTCGGCTCGATCAAGCCCTTTGGCCGTTAACCCCTCAATCACCTCATCAATCGTAGTGTCCACGTCTCCGACTACGTACTCTTGCAATGTATCTTCTTCCAGATCCCGCGGGTTGATCATCTGGCACGAAGGCAGTCGAACACGCAGCAAACGATCGAATACGCTGCGGGGAGATCGCAATGGGATCGTAAGAGAAAATGGGCTCTCAATCCCGAATACCTTGCAGAGATCTTCGGTGGAAATCCGCTCTTTCTCAAAGGAGAACCGCTGGGTTTCATCACAGAAGGCGATGGTCGGCTTTCCCATAAATTGCGCGGCGAGCCAGATGCACCACTCCCGACGGAGGGTTTGTGCCTCGTCGAGAATGAGTACATCGAAATCCGGGACAAGCCCGTTCGCTTGGGCATTCTGCAGATCCTCCAAGCATCCATGCTCCGGCCAGCTCGAATTGGATTCGATTTGCCCAGGCAGTCTTCTGGCGTAATCCGAACAGAACCCATGCCAGGTCGCTACTTTCGCCATCGTTGCAGAATCAATCTCTCTGCGCAGATGCCCGACAAGCAAGGCATTGAACGTCAACATCAACACTCGCTTGCCCTGCGCGATCATGCGTCGGGCGATCTCAACTGCGATTAACGTTTTGCCTGTGCCTGGCCAGCCAGTTACTACCATTCGGGCCTGACCCATGATCGTGTGCACGACTGAAGCTTGCTCCTGGGTCAGACGAAGCCAAATTCTATTGTCATACTCCACTCGATCACCCCACGATGGGCTGCCGTCAAATGTCGGGCATAACACATCAACAAGACGGGCCGCGCGGCTGGCGCCAAGTGCCGGGTTGCCGAGGGCTTGCTTCCAGTACTCCATCAGCTCGCGAATTCGGGCCACCAGCTCGGAAGCACCCATATTCATGCGATCAATAAACAGTGATTGCGGTGGCGTGACGGTGATGTCAACGAGCCCGGGACTAATTATGTTCTCGCCAAACACACTATGTGGAAAAACCAATCCGTAGCCAATGCGCCAGCGCAGATGGGGATCACTGCCCAGCCACCGGGCTAGGCCATGAAGGTTCTTGCGAGTTTGGAGAACATGATTCCCTGTGTTTCCGGTTTTCACATAGATGAAAAGCCCGTCCTCGACTCGCTGTTCCCCGCCCTTGACCTCAAGCGCTAAAAGGCCCAGTGATTCGTGAATAATGAGGAAATCAATCTCGCCCGTTGGCGCGTAGTCCGGATCGATTTCTTTGATACCGCGTGCCAGCCACGGAAGACTATGAATTACCGTGAAATCGTCCGACAAGCCTTGCTTTAACAGGTCATAAATTTTCTTCTCACCACGACTATTCGTGTCTTGCGGTCCGGTGGCCGGAATCATGCGCGCCATGGATCTTCCTCTCCCATCATCCTTGCGGTTTGGTTGAGAATGATAGTCGAGCATCTGATCAGCTGGCGAGATACCACCCAGTCAACCGGCTTGGCCGGATCGCGTAACGTACTTCGCATCGAGCGACCTGCGGTGTCTCGCCCCTAATGGGCGTTTACCCCTGACGCCTACGATCCGAATTCCTCGATCTGCGCCTGCGCGCTTTGCTCAAGCGCGGCTGGCACACCGGGGATGGTCGTTGCCTCTCTGAGCCGTCTTCCCTGACCTCACCACCTTGTACGCTACTGTACAAGGTCTTAGATGGAAGGCGCCTATGGGTCGGAAGCACTCGGTCGCCAGCCAAGAAGGCCGCCGTTCGACTGCCTGCCACTGCATTACTGTCGTACTCGACTACCACCACCAACCGCCACAATGGCCGACGTCTTGCCCGTGAACAACCTACTTGAGTGACATATTGGCTCAGATAGAACTTTCACACCCCTCTTCGATGTCCACCACCAGGCCTAGTTCATGCTACGCGTGCTAGGAGGAGGCGCCCCAACCTTCCATGAGCATCGTGAGAAGGAAATCTGATTAATAACAAATAGTGCAAGCTTATCTGTCGCTCAGAGAGAAAAATGCAAGATTATGTGTCGCAGATTTGATGTCTCACTTGTCGCAACAGCTCATAAGTTCCTGATTTACACGTAATGTCAATGAATGCTTATGTGTCGCTCGCCGGTCATAAATCGGAAAGGTTGAAATTTTGTAGCCAAAATTTGAAATTTCCGATAGCCAAAGCATGAAATTTCGCTTGGTACCAAAAAAAAGGCCCTGCAACTGCAGGGCCTTTGTCACAGCGTGGGGACGACTTTCTGACACTAGGATTCCTCACTTTCGGCCGTTTGAAAACAAAACTTGGTGTTTGTTTGGCCGATCAGCTGGCGCGTTTAGAGAGGCTCGTAAAAAAAGTCGATCCCAAAGAAGCTACCGGGAGCTTGATAGTTAGATACGGACGAATCGGTCGAAAAAACTGCGATGCAAGATGGTGGACAGGCGGGGACGTTATTTCGAGGCCAGTAACTAAAGAATGTTTCAAGATCGTGAGATAAAAAACTCAACTCTCGGCGAACTCCTAGAATTTCCCTCAATAGGCTCTTCTGATACCCCGTATTTTTGCACTCCACCGCAAGATGAATTTCGTCAGGGTGCGGTCGGGAATGACAATTTGGCTCAATAATTCCAATATCCATCTCATGGTACTCACCATTAGACAACGTTGTCTTGCCCTGCTCAGAGGCACTTAGTGCTGTAAATTCTACATCTGTCCAGATGTTGGCAACATGTACACCTCCGCGCGCAACCCTAACATGAGGGAAGTTACTATTGATCGGGCCGGGTGACGACTTCAACGTCACATTGGTAGACCCAACGAGAGTACATTGTAGGCCTTCCTTTGTTTTGAGCTGCTGACAGATGAGCCCAAGCACATAAGCCTCATATATCTTCCCTGCTGTAAACTCCTCCGGCACTAACTCCGATATGGATGACCTACATCCATTCATTCCCTTTTTTAATGCTACCGTAACCTTCGCCTTGAGAGCCTTTTTATTCACAAAAAACTCCATTTCGCCTTAGGTAATCTTGAAGAGACTCGAGTTCTTTGATTAATGGATTGAGATCCTCAACGTCATTTAAATTAATGCTATCTACTCCGTACAAACGCGAATCACCATCTACGCAGATTACTCGAATCCCTTCTATTTCCCTTCCCCCATCGAGCTCCAGTCCTTCGCGCAATGACTGCAAAGCCCTCTTATACCCATAAAGGGATTTCTCGCGTAGGCCCTTAATCAGATATGAAAGGTAGCGGACAAAGTCTGTCTGAGGGTCCTGAGTCGACTGGAAGTCTAGCGTGACTCTACGATCCACGTCCCCCAACCCTGCCTCGCGTACTCGCCTCCGAGTATGCTCCATTACATCTTTCCAGTCTGACTCAGAAAGCAACATACGAAATTCCTTTTAATGCATTTGCAAACTAAATGGATAGTATCCGACACGTACATCAACGTACTTCGCACTTCATTGCAATATTAGATCGGGCAGAGGATTCCCTTACTCTAAACATCATTTCTTATCAAGGCATTAGCCTTGATCACAAAACAAATTAATGCACCTACAAAATGATGTCGCGCGTCTGTATCAATGGTGGCATACTCCCCTTCATCATATATACGCCCGAGAATTTCCTTGCTGACGGTAAAGAATTCCGTCTCCACGAAAATATCATCGTCGCCACCAACTTCCGCCAGCCATTTAATGTATTTTTTCTTGGTTTCTTCAATATCTTTCTTTAAGCCCCACTCCTCAGATGAGCCGTTGAAAGAGTGCAATGCTGCAAAAATGGCGAAGCTCAATACACTACCTCCGGTTTCGCCTGAAATTCGTAGGAATTCCAAATTTCTCTTCAGGTCATCCAAAACAACTTTACGTTGCGGATTAAACCCCTTTAACTCAATGACACAAAGGGGTTGGTGGCCAAAAATTGCTTTTGGCGGAGTATGATAAACGGCAACATCAACTCTACCGCTGCGTTTTATTTCTGGTGCTTTTCTTCTAAAAATAGAAGATTCGCGTCGCTTAGCATTTCCGAAGCGAACTGGAGGAATACAGTCTCGACTGAGCTGTCTGGTGCTTTTTTCAATATAAATTTTATACGGATCACCAGGCGGTCCATTGAGCTTATTTATGGACTTTGCCGTATTTACAGTGAACAAATATTCCGCATTGAACTCCATGGCAGGTTCATCTGTAAATTCAAGCATATCATTACAAGAGGCAATCATGGCCTCTTTGATTTTTTCTTTTATTTGCGTGTATTTTTGCATGTTAATTTTTAACTAAAAGGTCAGATTCTTTAGGCTGTTCATACGTTGCAGCGCCCGAAAGAACGCCTTTTAATGTAAAGCTAAGCAACTCAGATGGGCTGTCTTAAAAATTTATGTATCATCATAGTCAAAGATACACGACGCTAGCCTCGGAGTAGGTTCGTAATTAATATTTCCCCATCTCCTTCTGCCAGTCTCTGAAAAAAGGTGAAGATTTTTTCTTGCGCGGGAGCCAATTACGTAGAGAAGCTTCTGCGCACTTGCGTCGCCGTCCGAGTCATTAAAGTGCGGCACCATTCCATCTAACAGAGCATAAGCAATGACAACATCAAACTCGGCCCCCTTCACTCCATGAATGGTGGAGACAGTGACACCCGAGCGGTTCTGAAAGACCTTTCTGAAAAACGCGATATCCCGGATGTCATTCACACCTTCTTGTTCAAGTCTCGTAATGCGGGTTTCTGAACTCTCGAAGAAAGCCTGATGGTGTTCATATAAAAGAGCAAAATCCTCGATCCGAATACTAAGTCGTTGGAACAGTCCGGCAAAGAAACGTTGTAAGAACGTCAGTCCGTCCACCTCGTCAATCACAGTCTTGTTGCACTCGCGGAGCAGCGCTTTTGGCGACAGATGGGATGTATCCACTCCTACGTCACTCAAATCACCGATCACCTCTCCTGCCCAGCGTAGCCGACGTCCATAGAGGGTTGGCGAAGGCTCAGTGAGCGCCAGCCGCGAAAGTTTGTACCAGAAATTTTCGATGTCCCTCGCGAATGGCACCATACCGGGACCATCGAATTCGTAATCCGGCATATGCGCAACAAGCTGGCGAGTCATAGCAGCCAAGTGGACCCATTGCGGCGCCAGCACACAAACTTCATGTGGAGCTACTCCGAGGACCTCTACGTTGTGACGAATCAGCCTAGCGATTTCATGGGCTAGACTCTCTCGGCTAATTTCATCGTTGTATGACACAAGACTCGGATAGTGTCGATTATCCCCCTCAGCTGTAATCGTCGTGTTGTACACATTGAAATTGCCAAAGAATTCGATAATTCTTCTCGAAGAACGATAGTTTTGCGATAGCGCCCGCTCCCTGATAGAGATGCCAGCTCTTCTGCGCAGCTCTTCAATGTCAATTGGGTAGCCACCTAGCGACCCATAGATGGCCTGATTCGGATCGCCGACCATAAACAGGCGCGTCCCCCCCTTCCCGGCCCGGAGAATCGATGTCAAGACTCCGTACTGAATTTGTTTCGTATCCTGATACTCGTCGACGAGTATCAGCGAGAAGAGCTTTGACAGGAGTTCGCCAATAACGGGGTTCTCTCGTATGAGTTTACTGGCGTACCAAAGGATAAGTTCGAAGTCTATTTGCCGTTTCTCGGCAAGAATCCTAAAGTACTCGGCCAGTACCTGATGAATAAACGGGTGCTTGGCAGCATCTGGACAGCCCAAATAGTAACCATCGTCGGTGAAGTAATACTCGCAGTCGAAATGAGAAACACGGTGCCTCCTATAGGGTTCGCACAATTCTTCAAGCAATTTCTCACGCTCATGTAGATCGATAACGCGGTACCCGCGTGCCAACGCAGGCTCATAGATACCGTATGGCTTGATGATCCACTCCAAACAAAAGGAATGAATTGTTCCAATCCACAGCTGAGACGTATCGACACCAAGATTTTCAATGCGCTCCTGTATCTCATCTGCTGCTCGATGCGTATAGGTGATGGCAACGACGAACTGCCTAGCCGCCCCAAGGCAGCAGAGCTCGTAAGCAACCTTGTAGGTCAGTGTTCTAGTCTTCCCACTGCCCGGGCAAGCGATCAAGAACACGCTGCCCGGCGTCAGTACTGCATCAGTTTGCTCGGGATTCAACTCCCGTTCAGTCCAGGTGAACATTACCGTACATCCGCAAGGATTGTGTGGATCTGGTCTCCTGGGAGTGAAGCCATCATCGCCACCTTGAGCGCAGCTAAGTTAAGGGAGCCCCTTCTATACTCGTCGAGTCTCGCTTGAGCGGCATCAGCTACTTGCTGTGGAACTCTTCCGTCGGCAAGCGCACACGTGACGCGGTAGCTGTAAATATTGAAGAAGAGTTCCACTGTCAGCCCACCTCGAGCGAAGAAGATGGCTTGGTGGATGTAGTCGGGAAGAACGGTTTTGTATGTGATGTACTTCCCCAGAAGAATCGCAAACCAACCCTTACCTTGATTTGTCGCCATCGTTAGCACGCGCTTGCCGTATTGTGCTTTGTCTCCAGAGGTGAGTTCTGCAATTGCGGTTGTTATGGTGGCCGTCTGCGTGTAGACATGTGGCACGATCGAGGCAACCTGCGCTCCGTTGCCGGCCATAATGAAGTCGACCTCAAACGTGTGGTCCGCATAGTGCACAGATAGCCAAGAGTTACCTGTAACAAAAGAATCTAGTATCCCTCTACGTATCTCACCGGCATGAGCAGAGGCTTGGCACTTTGCTTTGTAATTCGCAACCGCTTCCAACTCGCCAGGGACGGGAGTGGTATCAATGATTGCTGAGTCTAGATCCGTGATGATACTGCAGCGTTTTCGGATTCTTATGTCGTGAAAAAGTACAGCTACGTTTTGGAAGCCGGTACTGCGGATGTTGATCAGGCTAATTCCGAGCTCATCCAAGCTGATACCGACAATTTTCTTGAACAAAATCGGGATCAAGATTTCCTCTGCGTCCCCCTCAACGAGGACAACGCTCTTGGCGAAGAGCAGATTACTACGCACGGCATCAAGGTAGCGCTGAATGTTTCCTCTCTCGATCGGTGATAGGCCTCTAGCTGGCTGATAGGCCTCACAGGCAGCACCGCTGCGGCCGAGAATATTCACACTTTCAACATTGCTGACCTCCGAAATATGGGTCGAATGGGTCGAATAGATGATCTGCGTGTCTGCGTACGCAATGCGATCGAAGAGTGTCTTTTGAATGTGCGTGTGAATATGCGCTTCCGGTTCCTCGATCAATAGGAAGTTCGCAATCGATTGATTTGCCTTCTGATACTTGAATTGCAGCAATTTTAGGGTCAGAAAGATGAGATTCGCGCCTCCCAGACTTAATTCGTGAATCGCACCTTCGTAGCCCTCTCCCGATTCGCCGACAAATAGCCTAAGCGACTGAAAGAGTTTATCCGCTTCTTCCGAAAGATCAGACTTGATTGAAAGTGAGCTCGGTGAGTAGGTTTCGCCTGCCGTGTCTTTGATCGTATCGAGAATGTTTGATCGTACCGTCTGCACATCCTCAAGAGCTTCGATCGACGCATTAAGCGCCTGAACCTCAGCAACAATTGGCGCCATCGTGGCAGGCTCTATTTCCCCGCTCTTGCTCTTGAGCAGGGTCAGTAACGGGTTAGTCCGGTTGTTGTGGAACTCAGCAACCACATCGCGAAGGGCTTGGATAAAGGTGAGGGAAACTTCCTTGGTCACAGATAGGAATACCGGCACGCGAGCGCCAATCCGAGGATCGTCAACTTCCTCATTAAAGATGCAGTTCTCAAAATCCCCCACTAGTGACTTGTATACCGCCTCATTACTGAAGTCAGCTGTACTCCTGCCAGTGAAGACAGTCTCGTAGTCACCAATGGATATTGTCTGTCGAATCTCTGCCAGACCGGCCATGTCACCATCGTTTAGTGCAGCAAGCTTCAGCCTTACCTCTTTTTTAGGACGAAAGATAAGGTTGTAGGTTGCCCTGCCCACGCCATCTCCACCCTCCACAACTCCTGTTCCATGTAAGAAAAGGGCCTGTATCGCTTCGTCAGGCCCAATCTCGTCAAACTCCAGACTAATGATGATCCAGTGGCCCTGCCATTGGTCTACCCCACGATGAAAGTCAGCCTCCTCCATCCGGAAAGCAGCACGGACCATGTTATCGTCGAGAAGTAGCCGGATTGCCCGAAACAAATTAGTCTTACCGGCCCCATTCTCTCCAATGACCGTATTGACGCCTTTGTTAAAAAACAACGTCGTGCTGCTAAAGTTGCGATAGTTTTTTATTGATAGCTTCGATATGTGCATTGCACGATACCTCCGGGCATTTTGTTAAGTCGTCTCATTGAAAATTCCGGCGAGACTGGCTAGCGACACCAACGATCCTCACGTATTCGCACAATTCACAACTTAGCAGTCGAGTAAGATAGAAGTCCTAATGGCATCCAGCTCAAGGCAATTTATCAAATCCGCATAAATCTATGGTTGCTCAATAATTTCTCTAAGCTTATTATTTAGGACGGCGCAAATATGGTTTCGATCTATGAAGACATTTAGGTCTTGCAAATCACCTGACAATAGATCAGGCAATCGCAGATGGCGCAAAACGACGGAACCCTCACGGTTTTTTCTGCCAAATTCTACTGCGGCATCAGGGGCAAGTGAAGCTGCTGTTATTATTAACCCGGCTTTTATGCCCTCTCTATCCATGTCGAGCAAGAAACCACCCAATTGCTCACGTGTGAAATCAGTTTTCCTTACTTTAACGTTTAAAGCCGCTCGTCCAGGTTCGTGAGTGGGGTTCGTGCTAAACGCTTCGATAATTCCATCGATCCCGCCATCGGCGTTTCCGCGGCGTGCGGGAAGTCCAGTTATTTCAGTGAGGGGAGTTGCACCAAGCAGTCGACGTATCACATCCTCCATAGTGTCACGCTTGTACTGTGCACTGGTATCAAGCAATATCTTGACAAGCTCTTCTTCTAATTTTCCCATCGCTCACTCGATCACAATTTTCCAAAAAGCTCTGCTTTCGTCTGCAGAGACTTCGATAGACAAAAATCAATCAACATCTGTGCGGAGTTAATTTTCACCTCTGCTAGACTTAGAATAATAAGCAACTGCCATTCGCAAATTTTAATCTTGACAGCCTTTGACTGATCACCCCGACCAAACTGATTGGCCTCATTTTTTTTGACGGCATTTAAAATGTGAAGCCTATCTGGCCTTGAGGCATCAAGCAAATCAACCCCTTCTTTTAATAGCGTTGATGCCACATGAGATATAGATTTTTCAATTAATATCTTCGGTGATTTGCTGGCCCAAAAATTCTCCAAATCCAAAAAAACACTCGCGTCGATTGAGCTGGTTAGTATTTCAATGGACACAAGCCGATTGGCCCTATTCTCTATTTGCTCGAGTGCCAACCTCTCAATCTTTGATTTTATTTTCACTTATAGAACCTCCTGAAGAAGAGCTTGAAGGGACTCCTGATAGGCAGTATCCTCTAAAAGAATGGGGGCACTTTCTAACGGGGCATATGGCAAAAACGTCGAGACGAGAGCACTTTCTACACCATGACTTGAAAGTGCGGCTTGCAGGTTATTGATACCAGCTGCAACACTCCCACCATATGCCATATTTACAAATACACTTATTTTAAGCTCGCTTGGAGAAAGAGCCCTCGTCGTTAAAATTGCCCTAATTTCCCGCGGGATTCTATCTAATCCCACAGCATCAAAAGGATTCACCGGGGCCAAGACTCTCCATCCTGATTTTATTCCGCGAAGCAGGTCTGAACTGACGACAAAACTGTCGTCCGTATCCATTACTGCGTAGTCGAAATTCGACGAACCGGGAAGACTGTCAGGAACAGATTCACCCTCTTTTTGTACGATTTGATTTGGTGTTCCAGGTATGGAGAACTCAGGGGTCCTGTTCAGAGCCCGACTCATGAGCTGACCTCCGGCTAAATCAACCGCCATGATTCGCAACCCCTGTCGAGCGAGTAAGATAGCAATATTTGTTGCCGTTGTTGTTTTTCCCACCCCTCCTTTCGGGGTGTTTACAATGATTTTTATCATTTCTAGACTCAAAGTAATATTTATAAATTCATGACTGATAAGGCCATGCCAATCATTAAGCAAGTCTAATTCAGTTACCCCCTCTTTCAAATTAGACTCAAAATCGATGATTAATCGGATATAACGTTACGTCAGTGAAAAATTTGCGCCAAAACTGTTTTCCATACTCAATAGATCGCCAGTATTCTCCAGGCCAACTTGAGCAAATGCTTGAATGAATCTTGCCAGGCAGCACCTTGGCTATGGTTGCCTCCACGGTGGTAGTTGAGTAACGAGCCCCTCCCCCGTCTAGATAAAACGGCCCAAAATTCAATCAGCCTCCGATGGGGCCTTCTTACGCCTTGCATCTCTCTTTTTCGCAGCTACAGTTGCTGCGCTCGGCGTACCCCGTCGCCCTGGTATCTTTACAATTAAGACTCCTCGTTCCGTTCCATCTCCAAGAAGATCACCACAGCGGGTGGCGTACCAAGTGTCCATATGGCTTAGCTTGCTGTGATCCTTCGACAGATCGAGAACGAGCATCACACCCAATTTGATGTTGGTTGCTTGGTAAATGACAGTCTGATCGCCGTAGGCTGTCAACAGGCGATCGAACGAGGCATCACTAAGCTCACGTTTCACCTCGATGATGGCCGTGTGACCATTCGTCTTGTACCGGATGTCTGCCCGGCCACCAGCGACGCCCTTGACTTCGTCATCGACCGGAAGGCCCGCCGACTTTCCGTGCCGCAGAAAGTCCTGCTGAAGTTCTTTCTCATGAGGAAGTTCCCTTCCCCGTTTGAACAAATATGCGGAAAAGCAGTCCTGCTCGACTGAACTGTCCAGCTTAAGTTGCAGAAAAGTAGCTACCCTGAATACTAAGATCATGAAGTCCAATCGTGCAGCCGGACGACGATAATCTTCCAAGTGGGAGAAATCGCGTTCCACGATCTCTAGCATCTTCTCGATAGGAGGAGCGATGTTCATCAGTTGCTGCTTGGATGAAATCGAGAGAACTTCTTCGATCAGCTCTGAGTGTGCCCTCTCGTCAGTGGAACGTACCCTTTCTTGGAGAGCGGGAGTCAGTGGGCTGGTGACCCCCGCAGTCGGAGAGAAATCGCGGCCCCCTTGATAGGCTCGCTCCACCGCATTCTGCAGATCGCGGGTTAGGTCAACGTCGAACTTGGCTGCATGGCGACGGAACCATGCCATCAAATGTTTTAGGTGATCACGGTTCCCAAACACCTTGGGTTCCAGGACAGGTCGAATTACGCAGTCCAAGCCACGTCCGGGCGCAGCAGCGAAGACTGAACGGTTCGCCTCATAGGCAAATAGCAGATGTTGTTCGATGACGTGGATCGCATCGAGCCAGACGTCCTCCTGAATGCGTTCGACTAAACAGGATAGGTTCTCCACTAGGCTTACAAGAGCGGCAACCTGCGTTGCAATTGAACCAAGGATGGGATCCTGCCGCGAGGCCATGGAGTATTCGGTATAGGCGAAGGCGTTTTCCTTCAAGCTCCGTAACAATTTATCGAAATTGGGCGGAACTGTGCGCTCGTAGAAACCTAATAACAACGAAATGGCGGTCTCATAAAGGCGGGCATCATAGCGGGACTCCCGAATCACCGAAGCTCGTTCAAACTGATCACGAGCGCGATGTAGGTTGCGCAACACCACCGAGGTATCTTCGCCCTCGATCGCATCCTGGAGCGATAGCAGCCCCAGTTCGAGATGGACTTGATCCGATGAGCCGTCAATGTCGCTCATCAGTCTCAAGAACTGCCCTAGGGCTGGGTTACGGGTCTTCGCAGCTAGAACGCCCGCTATCCTTGCTGCGTGCGAGATGTAGATAGGGTCGTCGTTCGGCTCCGTTTCAGTTAGCTCGGAGACCATTTTCGTAAGCCGTATTGCATCGTCGCGAGCGAAGGCAAGTGCCCCCTTTAACGCTGCCGTCCTCAACGGAGTGGGGCGCACGCGTTCAGTAGCTGTAGCAAGCAGACGGCGGAACACCTTTACTTCAGAAGCCGGATCCTGAAGGTGAAGCGCTAGCAGCTTGTCCGCGATCGTATTAAGTTCTGGGCCCCGCTCAATGACAGCAAGCACCGTGGTTATGAAGTTATCGACTTGGATACGGTGTTCTTCGCGGTAAGGAAGCACAAGCTCGACGAACATGTCCGGAAACAACGAGACGCCAATCTGCGCACCGTCAGCCAGAACCCGATCAAGGCCACCGAACGCTTCGACGGTCCGCGGTTTCTGTCGGGAGAGCAGGCCTTCCATGATTTCGTCGTAGTGCATGGCACCCTACCAAAGGTATCCATCTGAACGGTTCTTCACCACATTCTCAGGAGGAACGTGCTGCAGGATAGCGTCATTCTTGATCCCTGCAATGAAGATCTGGATCGTTGGTAGGGATTCTGAAAGCTTGGCGAGACCAGTCACAATCTGAGAGACATCCTCATTCACGACCTCATGGCTTCCGACTGAGTCAACAAGTAGTACACCGGGATGCCTGCCAATGCCGCTTTGTTCGGCGACTTGGATCATTGCCAGAGTCGCCGCCAGCTTCAGGCGTGTCTTTTCACCGTCAGTACATCCCCCGAAATTCTTTTTCCCTCCGAGCATAATGACGTCCATATGAGTGTTCCCCTTCAGACGAACGGTCAGAAGATCGGATAGACCAAACGTACGAGCGAATTCCGCGGTCAGGTCGGACACTCGTTTGAGAGCGCCACTTTGCTCCTCTTCATACATCTTCTGGGTGGCGATAATAGCTGCGTCGAGAAGGTCAGCGTCCGAGTTGATGGGAGCAGGACCGTTGAGCATCATTTTTTCGAGTTCTTCAATCTGAGCCTCCAACTTAAGAAGCTCCATCTGCCCCTCGGGGCGCGACTGGATCTTTTCGATCTCCTTCTCAAGCTGCTGGGCCTCGGCGCTGGAGCGGTCCCGCTCGCCTTCAGCCTCAACCTTCTTTCTGTTGAAATCGGCAAGACGAGAACGGAGCTTTTTGGCTTCATCCCTTGCAGCGGCCAGGGTCTCTTTGAGTTGCGCCTCTACTCCGGCCGTGTCGTCAGACTCATGACGCTCTGCTCTACCGCAAACGATACAGTCATGTTCTTTCTGGCGCGCCTCTCGAAAGTCATCAGTGTAGACCTCCTCGCAACTCGGGCAGGAGACAGGGTTCAGCCTCCGAAAAATATGACCAGCAGCCTGGCTCTCCAGGAATGCACTGAGCTCACGCGTTGCCGTGGTGACAGCCCCGTCCGCCATTCGAAGAGCTGTCTCGACTTCGTTGAGAACAGTAATGTGCCTCCGCACTTTCTCTGCAGAGGCCGAATATTTGGAGAGGTTTGCCGACAGTTTGGCGAAAAGTTCGGACAGCAGAGGTTCCATGGTTTGCGTAGCCAGTAGCTCGTCGCGCACCTTTCTGAGCTCATTCAGGCGGGCCTGAGCTGCGTCCGAAACCTGCCGGGCTGCTTTCGCCTTCTGGTCGCCTTCAATCTTGGTGCGTTTCTTCGCCTCCATCAGCGAAGCCCGAGTCATGATCCACGGCAACCCCAGATACATCTGCATCATACGGGTGGGCTTGTTGTGCTGAATGTCGTCGCCACCAAACACAGTAGTGGGGTCGGGATCGATCCACATCGCACCAAACAGCCAGTTCCAGCCATGCCGTTGCTCGACTGCGTTTCCGTCAGCTTTCTCAGCTGTAACTTCTAATGATTCTAGGCCGAGCTCATCAAGGAAAAAGCGGTCCATCGCTCCGGCAAATCCATGCATGTCGCCGAACTCTTCGACTACGAACTCTTTGCCTCGGGCGAATTTTACCAAGCGCCCTTGCCCCTTTTCGGCATCGTCGAGCCGGACCTCGTATGCGTCGTTATCAAGCTGGAATTTCAGCGAGAGTGTCCGGAACCATCTCGCCATGTCAGTGGGTAGTCCGCGAGTCCCCGTTAATACCCAACGGATGATCTTCAGGAGAGAAGTTTTTCCCTTGAGGTTTCTCTCAGAGACGAAAGCATGTAGACCAACACTCATGCCCTGCTTGCAGAAGTTGATATCAGGGCTCTCATAGTCCCCAGCCTTTGTACCGTCGAACTTAAGGTCAAGGAGCCGCAACCGTTTAGGTACTGCATGCGTGAGACGGGGTTCAATTCCATGCCGCTTCAAGAGGGCTTCGATCTCTTTCGAGGTACTCCCGGTCTTTTCGGTGATCTGTGTGATCCACTCTTCGCGAGTCGTGGTACTCATTGAGCGATTTTCTCCAGCTTGTCGCGCACGCGGTCCGCGATCGTCGGAATGAGATCATGCAGCTGCGCTTCGTGATATTCCTTCTGCGCGTGCTGACGCTCCTTCAACGTGGAGCCGCCTCGCCCATTTGCGACCCGGAGCACGAGCTTTGCTCGTTTCGCGTACCAGTCAAAAATAGAATGATCCCGCACGATCTCCGTGCAGAGGCTGAGACCAGCATGGCTGAGTAGAAAATGTCGGGGATGAGCGGTCGGATGGTGGATCGTCACCGGGCGTACCAACCCTGCGACAGCAAGGATCGAGAGGACAGTATCGAGCGGTTCGTAGGCGCCAAAGTACCTGCGTAGCATAGGGATTGCCTTCTCAGAGGGCTCATCGTCGTCGAAGATGGCCTTTGCCGTGTCGAGAAGGAAGTGGTCGCCAGTCTCTTCGAACTGCGCGAGCAGCTCGTCGGCTAGGTAGTCCGGGTACCGCACCCAAAAGTCGAGCGCTTGAAGACGGGTTTCCCCTTCGAAGCGGCGAGGATAATGCGTCTCAGTTCCTTCCTCCCTATTCGGTACCGATCCCTCCGCGAGGAGGAAAAGGATCCGAACGGCATCCCGATACTCCGTATTGGCCATACGCACCCCGACAAAGACTACCGCATTGAATTGATGCTACAAAGTAAGCAAATTCTAAATGCATAGCGAGTAGTGGTAAAGACATGTTATGAGCAACTGACAGTTCTGCTGCGGCGCCCCCTCTCGACACGTTATCGCCCCACACAGCTCTGTGATCACAGCGCAGCGGTGGTGATTGGTGCTGCCTTTCTCGCTCCGTAATCGTGCTCCCGACATGAAACGTAGGGGTAGCAGTTGGGATTGCATGGCCTCGGAGGTACTCGATAGCAGGCTAAAGAATGAGTACAACCCGCACAAAAGCCCGCATGCCACGGGCTTTCATCATTTCATGATTGCCACAAATATAGCCAATTGCCCGAAAATTCAAAAAATTAAGCAAAATAAATTAGGCAAATTTGCATTTATTTTTAAAATAAAAATCCTCTGCAATAATCTTTGCAAAACTCTTACGCAATACCTCGCGCAACCACACGCCCAGCAGATAGCAATCCAACTGTTTAGCCAGCTAAATTTTCACACCGCTCTCCCCTATGGGGAATGCAAGGCTACTGATTTACCTAGTTTGTTGTATTGAACCAATCTTTACATTAAATGTAGGGTGGCCTGAGTAGGCGTGAGATTTTTTAATTTTTTCAGCCTGCATCCTTGATCTATTCATGTCCATGAGCTTTTATATAATTTACCGAGCAATGGACCTCGAATGGAGATGATCGCCATGAACTACTGCAAGACCCCTGATCAAGTTCGAGCTGAATTCAAAGCAAGCGGTTTATCTATTACCGCTTGGGCCAAAGCCTATGGATACCCTGTCGCCTCGGTATACCAGGTATTGAAGGGTGACAAGCAGTGCTGCCGGGGCATAAGCCATGAGATTGCCGTTAAGCTGGGGCTGAAAGAAGGCCGTCTTGGCGATGATGCCGAGGCACTGACGCGGAAGCTTATGGTTCGCCACAAAGCTGCTGAGCTAGCAAGCATCGACGAGTAACCACTCTATCCGACTTGAGAGGAGGTAGAAATGTAACTTTGTGCATGTTGATTAAGTTAACGAGCACGGAAAAGAAAAGCCCCCAAAGTTCTCTGAAAACTTGAGGGCTGGTTTGAAGCTAACTAGATTTGCGGTCTAGGTGGTTTCATTCTGGCTTTTCCGAAAGGGACAGTCAAGGGCAGTTTCGCCCGAGGCTGCCCCCGCTCGTCCTAGCAATAACTGGATGCCCATCCGGTAGAAAGTTGCAAAGGAAAAGCCATGAAATACCATCTGCCATTATGCGCAACGAACTTGCTCGACCCCGGGCGCCGCCCTTCTGTACCCAAGCCTTGTTGCTCGCGAGTACGCAAACATGACTTGGCTAAATTGTTGGACCGGCTACATCCACCAATCTCCCGGCCCCGGCCACACCTGGCACTGTCGCTGATCAAGAGAGTCGGTCTTGACCTCTATCTCGCGCCCAGACTCCAACCACTGCGGATGTCATTCCGCTCTTTTATGGCTGCATGCCACTTGGAAGCCTGGCTGGAAACACAGCTGCTGTTAGCCAGGCTAATGGCCCCTCACTTTCGATCAGCCCCTCCCTCATCGACTCAAGGGGGTGATCCATCATGCTGATCCCCTCCATACGCAAGATTCACAACGTCAACAGCTCCAAGGTCATTGGCCTGTCCTACAGCTTCAAAATGGCAGGGCTGATACCGTGGGAAAGTACGTTGGAACGAGACTGGCTTTTGCATCTTGAGTCAAACCTGGCCATACGCGAGATCTACGGCCAGCCAGAAACCTTCGATTACTGTTTTCAAGGCAAGTGGCACCGTTACACACCGGATTTCAAAGCGTGCTGGCATGACCCCCACCGCTTGCCCACTCTCTACGAGGTCAAGCCTCATGATGTGGCTAGTTCAGACTTGTTTCGACAACAAAGCGATTGCATCCGACAAGCCTTGGCAATGTACGGATACGAGTATGTAGTCAAAGACGAGTACGAAATTCGCCGGCAGCCTGTCTTGAACAATCTCAATTTCCTGAAGCATTACGCAGACATGTTCGTCTCGCGGCAGGATCGAGATCGAATCCATTACGCTTTCGACGACGGCAAGACATTCTGCCTGCAGTGGTTATTGGAACAGTTTGGCTGGCATAAGACTGATCTCGCAAAGTTGTATCACCTGATGTGGCGAGGTTGGCTCGTCTACGATGAACACCGCGTGGTTAGCCGGTCCCTAGTAGTCTGGCCGGCGAAAGGAGCGTGGTGATGGCTCTTGATCTCAGAGAAGGGTTTTCGGTAACCCTCCATAACACTCACTACCGAGTCCTGCATGTCCAGGCTGATTGGCAAGTTTCATTACTCAATGAGCGGACCTCATCCATCACGCATCTCACGCAGGATGAAGTTGCGGACTATTTGCAGCATGGCCAGCTCAAGGTCATTACCAACCAAGATGTTCTGTTTCGCGAGGATGGCCTGCCGCCCATACCTTCCGCCTTGCCAGCCAAGCATCGTCCCAAGCTTCAAAGGAGCATGGCCTATGTTCGCGCAGTCCTTGCGCAAACTGAGCACTACTCACGAGAGCAGGAAACTTTGCCTGTTATTGCCGTGGTGGCAAAGCAACTTCGCGATGCCAAGCCCCCCAGCAGCATCACAATCTACCGTTGGTGCCGAAACTTTCTCGATAACAACGAAGATCCACTTGCCCTTGCGCCCAGGACTGCTAATTGTGGGCGTCGTAAAGGACAGATTGACGTTGAGGTGATCGAGCTTTTCTACGAAACCATCGATACCTATTACCTAAGCCGTGCACGCAATAGTCGGATAGATGCACATGCTGAGTTGTGCGACCGGGTAATCGAAGCTAATCGTCAACGCCCCAAAGGAGAATGGCTACGGGCAGTCAGCTACAGTGGTTTTTGTAAGCTGATCAAGCGGCTCCTTGATCCATTTATCGTCATGGCGAGACGAATGGGTGAAAAACACGCCCGTCGCTACTTCCGCACCCGGGATCGAGGACCTGTCGCACTGTTTGCCCTGGAGCGTGTCGAGATCGACCACACCCGGCTCGACATCATCATTGTTCACCCAATTACCAGAGAACCACTTGGTAGGCCGACAGTAACAGTCGCCATCGACCGCCGCTCGCGGATGGTTGTTGGCATTTATATCGACCTCGAACCGCCATCGTCGATTGCCGTCTTGATGTGCTTGCGACAAGCCGTCACCAGCAAACAGGTCATCCTCGACGATATCCCTGAATGCCTAGGCTTCACTTGGCCGGTCGAAGGCCAATTCCGTCTTATCTGCATGGACAATGGTCCAGAATTTCACAGCAATGTTCACAAGCAGTTTTGTGCCGACCTCCACGCGGATATGCAGTACTGCCCACCAGGTAAGCCTTGGTACAAAGGTGCGGTTGAGCGTTTTATCGGCACGTTGAACCGGCGCCTGATACACAAGCTACCGGGCACCACCTGGTCGAACCCAGTTGAACGCGGCGACTACCCGTCGGAGAAGCTCGCCAGCCTGACTCTACACGAACTGCGGCAGATGGTTTTTCGCTGGGTCGTGGTCGACTACCACAACACCCGTCATCACGAACTGGGCGAAACTCCGCTGCAGTGCTGGACGCGCTTGGTCGACGAACATCCTGTCCCCCCGTTACCACAAAGTCTCAGTCTCGAAGTCGAGACCGGACTGGCCTTTGAGCGGACCATCTGTGATGGTCGAATCGGCGTTCCAGGCTTGATCTATCACCATCCGTACCTGATCCACCTGCAACAGAAGCTTCCAGCCAAGAGCAAGGTCATGCTGCGCATCGACCCGGAGGATGTCACCCAAGCATACATCTATGACCCGCTTAACAAGGCGCTCATCAAACTAGAGTGTCTGACGGTCAATGTTGAGCCCGGCACGTCATGGCTGGATTTCCAGCGAGCACGCAAAGCTCACAAACAGGACACTACGGACCCAATTGGAGCTGATGCAGAGCTGGTTCGGCAAGAAAAAGCCAAGTTACGCCGAGATGTCCATCAGACGCATCTACAGGCAGAAAAACGGCTGAAGCAGACACAACGCAAGAAAAAACAAGCATCGCGACGCTCAACCAAAGGGGATGTTCAAATCAGCGCTCCAGTATCGCCTGAAAACCATGCCTGGGAGGAAGCTTCATCCCCGGCTGGATGGTCTTTGGAACGCCTTCCTTTAGAAGGAGGCAGCAAATGAACGCCCCCTATTCTGACATCCGCCAAAAATGTCTAGAAATGAAGCGCATCCTTATTCGGCACCCGTACTTCAACGCCATTTTAGCTGAGATGGAAAGTTGCTTTGAAGAGTCGATTGATTGTGCGGAACCACAGTGCATGCTCATTACTGGGGATACCGGGGTGGGAAAGTCAAGACTACTTGAAACTTTCTACTCACTACACCCCCACTTTATCAATGGTGATCACACAGAAATACCCGTGCTTTTAGCATCACTGCCGCTACCTGCGACAATATCAGGATTATTTACGGCTATATTGGCGTGTCTAAAAGCCCCCTACCCGGATCGTGGCAATATCGAGTACAAGCACACTCGGCTGATTCAATTATTATCACGCTGCTATGCCAGGATGATCATCCTGGATGAATTTCAACACTTGGTAGAACGCGGTACAGTCCGACGGATCGAAGTCGTCGCAGATGCAATCAAGAGCCTGATTAATCAAACTGGGTTGTCATTTATATTGGTAGGCATGCCTAGTGCCGCAGCGGTACTGGAGTGTAGCCCACAGTTAGCCGGTAGATTCCCATTGCGCATGGCAATGTCCGCCTTTAACTGGATAGAAAAGCCAACAGATTTTGAACGGCTACTCAACTGCTATGAACAAGGCCTTCCCATGGAGAAAGTCAGTGGACTGTGCGATGAAGACATGCCGGCCAGGTTTTACTTGGCAACAGGCGGTAATTTCCGCGCCCTTGCCACGTTGCTTCAGAAGGCTGTACGCACAGCATTGATGCAAGGTTGCCCACGGATTGAAAAAACGCATCTTGTGCTTTGCTTTGACCGTTACCTGGCACAAAACCGTAAGCTTCGCGCCAATCCATTCAGTGAAAGTACGGAGGCAATCGAGCAGTGGGTTACCCAGCTCAAGGAGGTTCGAGCATGAACACCTTATCAACGGATCCCGCTGATTGCTTCCGCTTGCTGATACGCCCTGCCCCAGATATCCGGGAAAACCTGGCGGGCTATCTTCTGAGGGTTGCAGAACTCAACTGCTTGCGCCACGTGCAAGAATTGCGCGAATTTCTTAGTACCTATGCCACCTACCCTTCGCAGCCTTCGCTCATTCCCCAGTTTGGAATTTATGACCTAGCGCTTCTTGGCAAGGAGCTCAATATCCCTGCTAGCCGCTTGGACACCATCGTGCAGCCACTCGATGTACGCGTCGGGAAATTCCGCAAATTCCGCCACCAGGAAAAACTGTGGCCGCTTGAGATGCTTCGGGACAAACATCGCGCTTGGTGCCCCCTGTGTTTGAAAGAAGCTCACATTCAACAGGCCAGTTGGGACTGGCGCTTACAAACCGCCTGCGCCAGGCACCGCGTTCTTCTTGTTGAACATTGTCCATCATGCCAACGACATGTCAGCTGGCGTTACTCATCGCTGCGGCAGTGTGTATGTGGCTACCCGCTTGCAGACGCACCAACCCTGCCTGCAGACCCTGCTTGGCAGCCCATTCCAGTAAACGAGTTGCTGCCACATCAATTGATGCGGTACGTCACACTCGTGCTACTGGCACTAGAGGGGGAACTACCGGATCTCACACGCCTGGCGGCGGTCGGCCATGAGCAGATGCATCAAGCGACACTGGACGTAACAGACACTCAGCTCCAGTCGACCCCATCGTTTCAGCACGCCGTTATCAACCAGGTTGAAAAGCGGTATATGGCGTACCCCACTCTCGGACCAAGGCATGCCGCTACCAGCTTACTGCTTGGCCTAGGGCTGGATGCCAATTTCGATGCCGAGCTGGCATCGATTGCAAGCTATTGGCTGCACACAAAGCGTCCCACACTGGTAGTGAACAGCTACTCGCCAGAAGATGCAGTCCCTGCTCTGCCCATGGCGACGGTAGCCACCACATTGAATGTGTCATCACACATCATCAAGACACTGCTCAGAAAAGAAGTCCTGACTTATGCCGCCAACAATTGCGTAGCCCATCGAAGGCGAATTGATAAGCAGGAAATCATTGATGGAAAGAGTTTGGCAAGGCTTTTGCACCGATTATCACATCTGAGCGAACCCGTACTAAATGGCAAAGTCGTTCGATTTGACCACTATGGAATCGACCATGCCAAAAGGTTAGATCTCTTACTGGACATTGATGGACAGTACACCCGGGTTACGGCCTTCGACCCTGCACTTGGCCTGCCAAGTCTCTCTCTATGTAAAATGCTCACGACTGTTGGTGAGAATGACAACTTGTTGTCCGTCCGTAAGGCGGCAGAATTTTTGGAGATCTATCCGGATGCTGTCTACCGCTTAATCAAGGCAAAGCTCCTGACAGCAAAATCGCTTGCCAAGCGGCAAGCTTGCATGGAGATAAAAGACCTCGCCGAATTTCGCGAAACATATGTATTTACCCATGAAATTGCTCAGAAATTAATGTGCAATCCAACCAACCTGGCAGATCGAATCATATCGATTGGCATTCTCCCTGTACACGGGCCGGCCATTGATGGCGGGTTAACTTATGCATTCAGGAGAAAAGACATTACAGATGATGTATTGCAAAAAATTAATCTTGCCGAGACTTACCAAAGTCGGGCAGGCAGAGGAAGGAAACGAGCACAGAAAACTGAAAATCACCTCAGTGGCATTAATCAAGAAACGCTGACAACGAAAGAACTCTCAGCAATAACAGGAATTAGCGTGATAAGAATAAGGCACGAAGCAAAATATGGGTGCCTGTCGGATGCAGTTGCAAACACCGAATCAGGCGGAGGAATTTTTCTGTTTCATACTCGCGCCATTGGCATACTAAGACTGCTCTCAGAAAGCAAGAACTGGTCAATTAAAGAAAGACATGAAAATGAACCATAATCAAATATTTGGAAAGGCACTCAGACAGCTCAGAAGAGAGATGCGACTGACCCAGGAAGAGTTGGGTTTTGAATCAGAAATAAGCAGAACGCACATTTCCTTGCTAGAGCTAGGCCAGAGATCACCAACATTTGATAGTTTGTTGAAAATCAGTGTCGGCCTAAAAATGGATCTAAGTGATTTCCTTATTCTTTTGGCCGAAAAAATCCGCCCCCAAAAAATGGAGCACAAGGTGAAAATGAAAAATGAATACACCACGCCTGATATGACGCAAGAGCACACTGAGTAGGATGGTTGGCCTCGATGGATCAGCAGTGGCGAAGAAAATTGGAGGCGTTACCTAGTCAGAGGTGTCGGCCCAGCTCTCCAGTGGCCATCCACCAACTGCTCGAGAGTGTCTTGAGAAGTCGGGGAAAGCCACAGGGCATCAACCCCATCCTAGCTCGGCGCCCCCAGCCATGACCCATGCGAGCTCCATGCCTATGTTATAATTAATTTGAATGGCATGCCTCATAGACATGTTCGTCGACCATTTGGACTTGCCACTTATCAGCACAATCAGGGGAATAATTTGTATATTCATGGCGATAGTCAGATCACAGATGTTGGCGTTGCCCCTGGAGCGCTTCCCGTACCCCCAAATCGCCCACCGGAAAGTGGGGAGACCGGATTCCTACTGATGCGCTTGGTGTTGGTGGACTCCCTGTGTCCCGGGCGTATCGTAGAGCTGCCAGTTGATGGTGGAACGGTTCTGACTGGACGTAACGGGCGCGGTAAGACCTCTCTCTTACAGTTGCTATTACTCTTTTATGGAGAGAGTCCCAACAGGATCGTTACCGCTGAGGCTGGGCGTGAAAATTTCATCGGCTACTACCTACCCCGTGTTACTTCGTATATCGCATTCGAGTATCAACGCCCCGGCGGGCATAAGCGGATGGTCATTGCCTATGCCGATCGCAATGGGGATCGGGTCCTGTACCGTTTTGTACGCCACGGCTTTGATGTAACCCAGTTCGTCACATCTGTTGGGGACTTCGTTCATACGCAGAACCTTGTCAAACATCTACGACTATTGGGCTTCGAATGCTCTGAACGGCAAATTGAGTCCCAGGCCGAGTATCGCGGCATTATTCAAGGGGTACCCAGCGCCACAACGGACAGACAACATCAGCGTTACCTGCGTGAACTAGCGCAAGAATATTCCTTCACAACCATCAAGCAACCGCTACGCCAAATCGAGAAGATTGTCAGTGGCATGTTCCGACGTAAGACCAACTTTGACGATCTGCAAAGCATGGTCATCGACTGCGTTTCTGACGAAGTGGCGGCGCATTCGATTTCCGGAGACCGGCGCAAGATTGAAGACTGGCCGAAGGGGTACAAGGCTTACACGTCTGTCATGGCTTTGGCCCCAAAAATGGAAACAGTTCAAAGCGCCGAGAGCCAGTTGCAAGCGGTTGAGCTTGCCATAGGAGAAGTACGGGCCAAATACCTTAGCTTGATCGCGCATCTTGATCAGGAAGCCCATGAGCAAAGTCAGGAACAGCACCGGCACGAAACTTTACTGGAGGAGGAGAAAACTCAGTTCCAGGAGCAACGGAGCGAACTGACGGGACATCAGCTCACGGCGGAACATAAGGCCATATTTGCCGAGGGCAAGGCAAAAGAACTTCAGGACCACTACGATGCCTATGAGAAGGAAGGCATTCGAGATCTGGATGCCCGCGTGCGCAACGCACAGAACCTTCGCAGTGAGCTTCTGAGCCTTGAAGAGCGCCGTACAGCCCTGCTCGGGGCGCAGTCGGAAATATCCGCTCGCTATGAGCGCCTGAAGCAGACCGAGAAAGACCATTTCAATACCTTTCGCGATGCCACCCAGCAGAACCTTCGCCAGGTGACGGATGCGTGCGACCGAGAGCTTCGTGAACAAGAAGCCGTGTTTGAGGCACGGGAGCAGCAGGCGGGTCAGGTGGCACAGGACAAGCGGGCTGCCCTGGAGCAAGCCGTTCAGTTGGCGAGTAAGGAACATGGCCGTTGCCAGTACGCCATGGAACACCCGGCTGTTGATCCCAAAGCCATTGAACTTCTAGAACGTAAGCAGGGTGCCTTGGAAACAGCTCGCCAAGGCAAGGAAACAATAGAGGGTCAGCGTCGAGGGCTAGACTTGGCTTATCGCAAAGCGATGCAGACGTTCCAGGATCAGGAGCGACAGGTATCAGCGGCGGTCCGACTTGTCGATGTGATGGAAAAGGAGCTGGAGGAGAAGCGCCGCCAACTGGCCCCGGAAGAAGGCACACTGCTGCATTTCCTGAGAAACGAATACCCTCACTGGTCTGACGATATAGCCAAGGTGATCCGGGGCGACCTGCTGGATCGCAGCGATCTCGTCCCCGCTCTGATCGAACCAAACAACGGTCTTTATGGGTTGTCGCTTAACCTGGAGCGACTTGAAGCCCACCCCGCCGCCGACGTTAGCGTCGCAGAACAAGAGGTCGTCCTTGCCGAATCAAGGCTCAAGGACGTTCGTGTGGCACTGGAGGCTGCCCGCACTGTTCTTGCTCAGCTCGGGGATGCTCGTGAATTGGCCGAACAGGCTTGTCAGGTACATGAACAGCAGGTGCAAAAATTTACTGCTCAAGTTCAATCCGCAATAACGGAAGTAGAAGAAGCCAAGAGGCAAGTTGAGGCCAACAAAGTAGAAGCCATTACGCTGGCGACACAACGCTTTGCGGTCGCCCACCAGGCATTGCAAGAAGCGCAAGCGCACATTTCGAGCTTCGATGAAAAGACTCACTCAGAAACAGCCAAGCGCCGCGCCGTATACGCCCAGAAACGTCGTGATCGACAGCAAAAAAGGGACACCGAAACCAGACTGATCGATGCCAGCGTGGCCGAGCGCCAAGGGGCGCTTGATGCAAAACTAATCCAATACGATTCCGAACGTGATGAAGTGCTACGCCAGAACGGCGTTGATACGGCCAAGCTGAAAGGCATCGACGATGAGGTGTCCCGTATCAACACCGAGTTGACCGCGATTGGTACTTTCATCAAGCACGTACAGGAATGGAACTACTGGAAAGACAACCAGTGGCCCGCCTATGACGGATTTGTGGCCGATGGAGCCAAGGCACGGGAAACGGAGCAGCAGTACGCCACGGCGATTACCGAGCTGGATGCAAAATGGAATCAGCGCCAGCAACAGTTACAGGTACTGATAAAGCAGATTGGCGGGAGCCTGGCCCGCTTGTACGAGCAGCGTAGATTGGCGCAGCAGCGAGTCGATGGCATGCAAGACTATCCCGAAGTCGTTGTGACGGACTATGACCCATCGTGGACGCTGGATGCGCTTGCTAGCTTGGCGAATCAATATATGCAGGACACCCAACGGCTTGGCGGTGAGATTCGCCGTGGCATTTCTGACGTTGCGGCTGGCTTCAGGATACACCTGGGCACCCCGCCAGAGCAGTACCTGCAATCGACGTTAGGCTCCCTATCTCCCACCCCAAGCAGGGAGTGGATTGCTCCATTCAAGCAGTGGTTTGCCAAAGAACATCAGGAGTACCAGCGCATCCTGCTGATGGAGGCCGTCAACATTGCCGGAGAAGTAAAAGCCTTCCACCGGACGATGGATGAGTTCCATCGCCGTGTGCAACAGTTCAACCGCGAACTTCAGGAACACCTGGATACCAGCCTCGCTTTCGAAAGCATTTCCAAGGTCAGCGTCGAAGTCGTTTCCACCATCACGGAGCTGAAGTATTGGCCAGCCATTTGCGAGATGGCTGAAGCGCATCGTGCGTGGCTCGGCGGTGCCTCGAACGATTTACCACCTCCGGAGTTTGCCCAGAATATTGAGCGGCTGCTCGAGCACTGGGAGGTCAAAACTGGCATCCGAGCTGACCTAAAGAGCCTGATCCGTCTCCAGGGTGAAGTGACCGAGAATGGTAATCGCCGCGTCTTCAAACGGGCTTCAGATCTTGAGGCGGTCTCTTCCAATGGCCTGTCTTACCTGGTGCTGGCCACCATCTTCGTCGCGTTCATCAACCGGATTCGCCGCGATGCTCAAGTCAACATCGTATGGGCGCTCGATGAGCTGAAAGATCTCGATGCCGGCAACGTGGTTGGTTTGGTGGAGCTTCTGGAGCGCAACAACATCACATTAGTCTCTGCTTTCCCCGATCCTGACCCAGACACCCTTGCACTGTTTAGACATCGCTTCACAGTCGAACCGGATCGTCGGCTGGCCGAAGCCAGGCTGGCGTTGGATGAGTTTAGTGAAGAACTGACTGACCAGGAATTGGAGGCCGAGAATGTTTGAGCAAGTCGTTCAGTCCCTACTGGCCGGCGAGTTTGTCTGCCCTGTCTCGAACCACGAAGGCTTTTTTTTCTTGGGCGATTCCGGCAATCAGCATGCCATCAACGAATATCTCGGAAAGATCGGGCTACATTTGGCGGAAACCCGTCATAAGGGAGCCTACTTCGCCGCGCACAACGCTACGGGTGGGCCCGAGCGCAAGGCGGCCAAGGAGGTGTTTACCGAAATCAAGCACACTCTACGCCCCGTGGTCAGCTTTCTGGACATGGTGATGCGGGCCATGCAAAGCGATGATTTTTTGTCAGTTGGCACCCCTATCGAGGTCAATAAACTGATGGGGGCCATTGATGCCAACCCAAGTTTTCGTAACGACCTTCAGATGCTGGCCATCCAGCTCAGGGTGCCAGCAGACGGAACTGATCGCACCCGATTAGACAAGGTGCTTAAGAGCTTTAGGGAGAAGGGATACCTATTGCTTTCGAATCCGGAACGAGAGATTTACCAGATCACGGGCAAGATCGAATTCGTCCAGGAGGCTATCGAATTTTTGATGGAGCATGATTCGATCCAGAGCGAAGAGGAGGAAATTTCTTCTGGGCAAGGGGAATTGGTGTGAGCCAGAGTGCCGACAGCATCATTTCCTATCTGGAACTGCTTCACTCAAATCGACACTTGATTGCCGCGGCCTATTGCAATGGCGGTGTTGGAATGGACGAGGACAATCAACGCCGCATACGTCAACTTCAGCAACACCGTGTATTGATCCCCTACTTCCAGGATGATTTCCGCCTCAGCCCCAGCCTTGGCCGTCATCTTGATGAGGTCTTCCAGCGTCAGCGCAGCTACGCAGTCGGTGCCAACTTTGGAGAACTGATCAACCGGCTACCGCAGCTGATTGTCGAGTATGTCAACGCCAGTCATGAGAGTCGCCTGGAAGATCAGGAGATGTATGGGTCCGATTTTGACGTTGGAGTGTTCGAGCTGGCCTCCCTGGTGAACAACGAACTCCTTAGTCTTCGCGTCATCACAGAAAATCAGTTTGCAAATGTTCGTACCTTGGCCGAAAAACAGCGGCAAAACGAGTTCTACCTTGACCGCGCGGAGAAGATTGGAGAGGCCATTTCCATGTTGGAAGGCGATCTTTTACTTGGAACGCTGGAAGGTTCTACCCTGTTAAATCCGCTGTTCGTTGTCTACCAGCATCAGATATTGACGCGACTGCAAGAATGGCGGGCAACACACTTGGATATCACAGCGGTACTGAAGGCCTTTCTCTATCGCTTGCGTCAAGTTGAACCAGAGGCCCGGCGTCTGCGTGCATTTGCCCACTTTCTCCGGAAAAACCCCGATTACCAACTGCCCGACGTTGATAGCATTCAGGCATTGCCAAGTTGGTCTTCCCGTTTCGCTGGCCTGCGTTTGAAAGTACACCCCGATCTGTCATCTTCCCAGACAAGAGAATCACTTGTGGATGTGGCAAAAGCCATACCGGCCGCAAAGATCACCATTGTTAAAGAGAGGGCAGCAGGTCATCTGATAGGTGATGGCACGGACAAGCCAGTCAACGTGATTCAGCCGAAACCCGTACAACTTGCATTCCATCGTTATCTCGAAGCAGCGAGCTCCGCGATGAAGCCTTTGTCAGCGGTAAACTGGAAACGACAGCAACAAGAATTCACAGAGTTGGATGATGAAGCATGGCTGCTGTATACCATCCATGCGATCCAGATGCTCGGCAAAGGCCCAAAGGGTCGTTTGCGAGAATTTCAGATAGAGCGAAGAGAAGCCCCAAGGGGACACCCACGATCTGGCAATATCGTAGTCACGGATATCGAGCTATGGAAAAAAGCCTGATTACCAGCCTATTGCGGGTCTACCACAGCGACAAGATGCGGCACGGCGCTAGTGGCGTTCTAAGCCGGTTTGTCGAAGGCTACAATATCGGCCAGCGAGTCGGCGCATCATTAGCATTTTCGGATGTAGATAAGGAAGACATCCGAAAACTGTTGTTGGCCACCGAGGGAATTGATGCGACAACCACGGCTCCTGATCAGTGGAATGGGCTGAGCCGAGCTGAAAGTCTCGCGCATGGCGGGAACGAAAAGCTTACGGATGCTTCTGTACGGTCAGATCGCGTGGCCGTCAAAGCCTTACCTGGTAGATCACTGTTGCTTGATGGACAGCACGTTACCCTACCGGCTGGTGCGAACCTTGATCTCGACTGGCGCTGGCTGGTTTCCAATAGTGGTCATACAACGGTTCTGCTGGTTGAGAACTGGGAGGCCTTCGACAGCATTCACCAAGTCACCTTCACCCTCTCTCGCTCCGGCGAAAATCCCCTAGTGGTTTTTAGGGGAAGTCCGGTCTATCGGCAAGATCACGTGATGTCTTTGCTAAATACCCTATCGCTTCCCGTCTTTGCCTTTGTGGACTACGATCCAGCAGGGCTTGTCATTGCACAGAGCCTGCCGCATTTTGCCGGGCTTATTTCTCCACCATCTGATGATTTAGAAGCTGCACTTGTTACCACCAAAAACTATCAGCGCTACCGCAATCAGCTTCCCGAAGCACAGGTGGTTCTAAACGCTTCAGACACCCCAGATATTGTTAATCTCTGGAATTTACTACAAAGCCATGGAGCGGCATTGCCGCAAGAGTATTTCTTGATGACGCATTGAAAAAATCTCGCCTACAAAATATCAAAATTCAATCACAAAGAGATAGGGCCGCATATGCACAATCACTACCCTATTAGAGCCACCCAATCAATTAAAACAAGCTCCAGCCATGAACTCCATAACAAATCAAATACAAACCATAATTAATAATGCCGTTAATGAATTTGCAAATGACTTCATAAATTGCCGCGAATTATTTTCTACTCTAGACTCTCGCAACGGGCTAACCCATTCTGGTGAGTTTGGAATGTACAGAGAGCGCATTTGCAAGAAGTTAATTGAAAAATTTGTTGCATCCGACATGAAAATAGGCGATGGATTCATTATAAATAAGAACGGTGAATCATCAAACCAAAGTGATCTTATAATCTTTGACAGGAACCATACGCTACAAATTGAATCAGGGGGCGCAAAATTTTTCCCATGTGAAACGACGTATGCCATTGGAGAAGTAAAGTCAAAACTAGATGAAAAAAGCCTAAAAGAAGCATTAACCAGACTGATTAAAGCCAAAAAATTCGATCGCACACACCTGCAATTCCAACCCCTATAAAACCAAATCATCTACCACATTTCATAAACAAAATTGCATCGGGGACTTATGATGGCGATGAACATTACAACCCATACAGAATAAATAAATTTGGCGATTTTCAAGGTTTGATTGATTACATCGAGAATGGCACGTGTGACAATTTCATCAACGACGTTTTGTATAACATTCGCTTGTTTGAACAACTTAATATTGTGACATTTCTCATTTGCGAAGAAATAAAAGGCATAGATAAAATAATATCAGACACGGCAAGCCCATTTAATTTTTGCTCAAAAGAAGACGAGCCTTTTAGAATCAACTTAATACTAAGCCTGAATGATGGCCTAATCTTTCATTGCTATTATGAAAACAACGCATTGGCACCATATCCTTTCCCAATGAAACTTGGAAAAAAAATGCGTGCCATTTTTTTTCCAAACAAAAAGGATGGAAAAAACCTGCATATTGTAAAATTTATACAATTGCTCTCATGGGCACTTTATGAGACCGCCATATATCAGTTTGTCCCCATGGATTATTATAAAAATCAAATAAATATAATAACGCCCGATTGCAAAGTAATTTACGGCGGTTAGAAACCAGCAATCTTGGATCCACATTTACTGTACAAATGGAAAATTAAAAACATATCATGTTGACACTTAGAATTTCAGAATCTCGTTTAGCATTAGTCATCAGCATTGCCGCACTTATGGCAACATTATGGCAAGGGTACGAATCAAAAAAGGCGAATGATCTCAATCAAGAGACCCTAACAGTTGAAGTTCAACCAAGCGACATCCCATCCAAGCGGATTGAAAAGGTTGTTTGTATCGATGGAAATGTCGCTGCCGTATACATGTATTGGCGTGTCAATATATTTAACTCATCGTCGCTACCGGTCACAATCAAAGACATTTTCTCCATGAGCTCCTCCCCTGCTGGCACTGTTTCAGGTGTTAATTCCATTGGTAAGGATGGCCCAGTAGACCGACAATTTCCTTCCGTAGTCGAATCAAAAAACTTTAAGACATTTCTTTTATCCGTACCAACCTTGACATCAGAACCATTCAAAAGCTGGTTCCGTAGGAATGGAGGCTGCGATGGAAAGCTCGATTGGGTTAAAAGCACTGATCGTGGTGGGTTCAGTGAAACGGGGTGGCCAACTGCTCGGGCAGTTAACGCCTACTTCAATGTGGCTACAGGTTCTGGAAATAATTTCAACGTGATATCCAACTGGCCATAGCTAAAAATTTTTTTATTAACCAGTTGACTGGAAAACTACGCAAGCTGGTGCCCTCCACCTAGGGGTTCCGGTCGTGGTTGCCTCAGAAGTTAGCGCACAAATATTTAGGCTTGAGAATAATGGATACGACCATAACCTTATTGTCTTCGACGGTCATGGCAGCACTTGTAGCTGCCCTAGTCTCACTTCGCACTAATGAACGAAAGATAAACATTGAGAATGTCACTCAAGAACGGGCCAAGTGGCGGGGAGCAATACGTGGCCTTGCCGATGGACTCGTCAAGGCCACCCGTGAGGGAGACAACCGGGCAATTGAATATCATTGCGCCCAACTATCCTTGAATGTGAACCCCTTTGACAATGAAGACAAAGGTCTCATTCAAGCAGTCAAACAGCTCACGACAACTGAAAATAAGGACTCTCAGCTAAGTGAGGTCATTGACCGCATATCCCTACTCCTGAAACACGATTGGGAGCGCGCGAAACGTGAGTCACGCCCTTGGTTCTTCCGTGGTGAAACGCCTCGCCGAATCACCTACTCTGAATTTCTAGGAAACAATACTCAGGCTCAAACCAAAACATGTCAGCAGCACAAGTGGATATCATTGCTTGGTAACTTTGCCGGGTTAACTCTCTCTGCCGGCATCATCTTCTTCCTCGCTGCAGGCCTCACTGAACCGTTTAAGAGTCTCGTTAGTATCTTCAACGATTCAAATACTACCAAACCGTTTTCCGCATGGGTGCAATTTTTACTTTGGTCAGCTATATGTGGCTCAATTTGGTCTGGTGCCTACCTCTGGTTTAAGGGTAGCGAGAAGAAATTCTTGGAAACATGGTTTGCTAAATGAAAGCCAATTAACTGTCTACCTATGCAGGCCACTTGATGGCGCTAAATTGTGGTTTTTATTTTTCACACTTTGGTTATAATTATTGCAAAATTTCAAATTTAGGATCAACTGCTGTCAGTCATAATCACGCCCAATATCGTTAACTACTTGTTTTAAAAAGGAAGCCATATTCAAGCTTTGGTAGCAGCGACATTTCCTATTCAAAAAAAAGGGCATGCATAGCATGCCTTTTTTGGAGGAGAAGCCATGATAAATGAATATAATGACAGACGTCTTTTTGGGAATGAATTAGCAAAAGTAGTTTCACCAGCAAAGCCTATCGACAGCATTGAACGACTACATGGCAGAGAGCTTTATCTAGATCAGATTGAAAAAGCATTCTTTCAACCAGGAAGACATGTTTTTATTTATGGAGATAGGGGCGTAGGAAAAAGCTCACTAGGATCAACCGCTGCATATATTCATCAAAGCCCTGATGCATCACCCATAATCGTTGGCGGATCAAAACAAGACACCTTTAACACTATAGTATCCAATATAATTAAAACAGCCATTGGCAATAATCCTTTTTGGAATAAAAAACTAACCAGCTCCGGAAGCATTAGCTCCAAAATTGGTGGATTTTCCCTGTCAGAGGAAATGTCATCCAAAGACATATCCCAGCAAATAAACACTGTCAATGATGCTGCCTCCTTACTGGAAATTGCATTAAAACAACACTCAAAGCAACCAATAGTGCTCCTTGACGAATTTGATGCAATTTCGAATGAAATAGAAAGAGGAAAATTTGCCGAATTACTTAAATGCTTAGGAGACCGAGGCTCTCACATAAAATTTATTTTCACGGCAGTCGGGCTGACACTTGATGAACTACTAGGCGCGCATCAATCATCACATAGACAGTTAGCATGCATACAGCTTCCACGCCTCTCATTCGAGGGAAGGCGAGCTTTGGTATCAGACTCCCTAAACCACTTTAATCTTGACATTGATGATAATGTAAATTGGCGTATCGCCATGATTAGCGATGGCTTCCCATATTACATCCACATAATACTGGAGCACATATTTTGGGCTTGCCATGAAAGTGAAGAGAAAATAGAAAAAATAACCTGGGACATTTACCGCCGGGGTCTAGTTAACGCTATCAATGCGATTAACGTTGAATTGAAAAGACCCTACGAAAAGGCAATTCACACAAATGAGAAGGATGTCGAGTATGTCCTATGGGCTACGGCCGATGGAGAGGATACACATATTGACATTTCTCAAACATACCAAAGCCACGAAAGAATAACGAGAAAAAAGCCCATATCCATCACCCCCAGCCCCAAAGAGAAAGTATCCAGAATTATAGCCAAACTGAAAACAAAGCCTTATGGTGAAATATTAAAATCGATGGAAAGAAGAGGTTGGTTTACATATAAAGACATGATATTTAGGGGTTACGTGAGAATACAAGCAGAAGCAAATGGAGTAGAACTCAATGGGGACCGAGTTAAGATAAAACATACAATGCATATCCCATCAGCAAGAACAGGATATGTTGGGTCACGGCCTCCCCCGGGGGTAAATCTCACTTCGAGCAATGAAGAAGAAGAGAATTAATCCACCTCTACCAACCCTTGCCAAGCTCAAATCACCCACAGAAATGGCCATTAACTCATTCCACAACATGATAGATTAATTTGAATAAGGCAAAGTCCGAAATTCATGGCGTTTCTGGTGGATACATATGTTGCACACAGCAGAGGCTAGATTATGGAAGTCAAGCCCAGCCCACCCTACAGCAGCACATACCATACTTAAACTGGAATTTAAAATATGACCCCCATTGAAATGGCAACAATAATTATATTGTCGTTTTTTTCAGGCATCATATATGTTTTCACAAATCTCTACGTCATTGCCAGAATTGAAAAAATTGCCCGCGCGATGGCCGAAATTGGCGAAAAAGTATTCATTGAAGAGCGCGCCAAACACGTCACTTGGTCATCATTACTTTTATTTATTCCAGTTTTACTCTATTTTGGGAAAAGAGACTTCCAAGATCCGATGGCAGAGGTAATTTCCGTCTACTCAATGTCATTCATAGCCACATCAATTGTCTGCTACTATTTCTATGGATTTAGATTAGTAAGAAGCATTCTAAACAATAAGATAGCCGGCGTGTTTTTATGGCTAATTATACTGCTTCACGTATGGCTCGGCCGAGCAGCAGCAGTTGATGCACTAACATCATCGTATGGAATAGACGCAACCAATTTCTCCTTAACCCTTTCAATTGCCACATTTCTTAAGGCTACCGGAATATTCTCTATTGCACTTATCGTTATAGCCATTGCATTAGAAATATTGGTGTTTTTTTCCATCATCTTTTCAGACACCGAAGAAAAAAACACCACCAAAGCTTACCGCATTGCTTCAGTGACTTTCTTATTTATCATGAGCTTTGCAACCTCTCAAGAACTAGCCTATGCAGGCCTATCGGAGAAATCCAAACTTTTTATTGTCAGAATTGCATTTGACTATGATTTCACAGGAGACCATTTCTGTAAAATTCCTGACAACATTAAAGGAAAAGTTGTTTTCATTGGAGAAGCACAAGATAGAGCACTCTTAGTTCCTTCCTTATACCCGATAGAAAACCGTTAAGAAACATATTACCAAGCGAACTAAATAAATATCTTCCAAATAAACTGAAATCACGCATTGTTTCATGCAACCAAATTGCATGAAACATCGTAATTAAATTTAAACCGAATCGCTGAACACAACCAATCAAGCGTTAATATGCTGGATTTATTTTTAAAATACCAAACACATATTATATTTACTATAATCAGTTAAATTTCACCCTAGCCAGCCTTGCAGGATAGACATTTCATAAGAAAAAAGGCCCAGCGTTGCCGGGCCTTCTCATTCCTATAACCTGCCTTATTTAGCCAGCTTGGTTTCCAGCACGTTCTTCTTGCCTTCCTCGTCGCTCACCAGCTTCAGGTTGGCGCCGCCCACGAACACACCCATGCGGATGTATTGCTCGATGAAGTAGTTCTGGCCGCCATTGGTAATCAGGTCGAGGCTGTTGTCGCTGAATTCGGATTCGGTGCTGACGGTTTGTTTGCCCGGAGCCACCTGGCGGTAGAAATAGACTTTGTTGGCGGTTTCGCCGAGGCGTTCGCCGTTGAGGTGCAGGTCTTTCTTCAGTGCCTGGCCAACAAAGCTGTTGCGGTAGATGTAGATGCCCGACTTGTCGGCGGGCGGTGCCGCAAAGGTCTTGAGCTGGGCATCGGCTTTCGGGTCGCCCATCGGGACCGAAGCGCAGCCGGTAAATAGTACGGAAGCGGCCAGCAGGCCGGCAAGCAAGCTTTTCTTCATGAGGTTTCTCTTGTGTAGGACCAGTTTTCCCCAGCTACGGCTGGGCTGGCATGAGGCATTGCCATTGTCATGATGGGTGGCGACGAAATTGTATGGGAATACGCCCGAAATGGATATAACTCCAATGGCATTTTCGGCAGGCGAACAGCGCGAGCGCCGCCCCGGTTGCCGCTGTGGCATTGCCGATGACCCGGCTTCCCTGCCTCTTGATTTCACGCCGATATGGGCTCCTGTGGGGCCGTCGATTCGGCCGGGCCGCCAAACCGGGCTGGCCCATGCCGTGCTATAGTGTCGCCCCACCCCGTCACCCACGATTTGCCCGATGAACGCTCTCCCCCGCCTGGCCTGCTGGCTGCTGCCGGCTTTGCTGTGCGCCTGCCAGCAGGAGCCGCTGCACGGCCGTTTTCATTGCCCGGATCAAACGCAGTTCAGCTACAACCGCCAGACGCAGACGGTGGAGCTGAGCCGGGCCGGCGCCCGCTACCAGGGTTTCATGGACGAGAAGCGGCAGATGGTATGGCCGAAGAACGAGGGCGACCGCCGCCTGCCGGATACCTTCGCGCTTTCGCGCAAGGTGGCCGGGCAGCTGATGCTGTACGGCGGCTTTGCCGGCAAGGGGCTGGCCTGCCAGAGCGATGGCGGCAAGGCCGCGCCGTAAGCACCACGATTCAGAAGCTTTCCATGCGTATTCAGGATTTCCAGCACTCTCTCGCCGCGATCGGCGCCCTTCCCTGCCACATCGGGCGCATCCAACGCGCCTGGCTCAAGGGGCAGCCGCTGGACGCCGGCACCCGTCGCCAGAAGAGCGAGGATTATTTTCCGCTGTCGGTGCGCAACGGCTTGCCGCCGATTGCGGCGCAGATCGACGGCCTGGCGCGCATCCAGTCGCAGCACCCGGCGGCGGACGGCTCGTTGCGGCTGCTGGTTCAGCTTAACGACGGCCAGATGGTGGAGAGCGTGCTGCTGCCGCGCGACGGGCTGTGCGTGTCGAGCCAGGTGGGCTGCGCGGTGGGCTGTACTTTCTGCATGACCGGCAAGAGCGGCCTGCTGCGCCAGCTCGGCAGCGCCGAGATCGCGGCGCAGGTGGCGCTGGCGCGGCGCATCCGTCCGGTGAAGAAGGTGGTGTTCATGGGCATGGGCGAGCCGGCGCACAACCTCGACAACGTGCTCGACGCCATCGACCTGTTGGGCAGCGACGGCCATATCGGCCACAAGAACCTGGTGTTGTCCACGGTGGGCGATCCGCGCGTGTTCGAGCGGCTGCCGCAGCAGCACGTCAAGCCGGCGCTGGCCTTGTCGCTGCACACCACCCGCGCCGATCTGCGCGCCCAGTTGCTGCCGCGCGCGCCGCGCTACGGCCCGGCCGAGCTGGTGGCGCTGGGCGAGGACTACGCCCGCCGCGTGGGCTACCCGATCCAGTACCAGTGGACGTTGCTGGCCGGTGTCAACGATACGCAGGAAGAAATGGACGCCGCGGTGCGGCTGCTGAAGGGTAAGTACGGCGTGCTGAACATCATTCCGTACAACAGCGTGGAGGGCGACCACTATCAGCGCCCGTCCGCCGAGCGCATCCACCTGATGAAGCGCTACCTGCACGACCACGGCGTACTGACCAAGGTGCGCGATTCCGCCGGGCAGGATATCGACGGCGGGTGCGGGCAACTGCGGGCGCGGGCCGCGGAGCTGATCGACCACAGCCGTTTGTTGCGGCGGACGAACGCGACGAAGGCAACCCCGCAAGCGTGAGCGTTGCCGCTCGCGCCCTTGCCGCGAGGCGTTCAAAAAGCCAGGTCCGGTGACCGGGCTTTTTGTTTGCCTGATGCCATCCCCTTCCGTGACAGGCCGCGCGGGCGGCCGTCAGGCGGCGATCTCGATGCGGGAAGCTCCCAGGCCGCTCGCCTTGCGGATGACGATCTGCACCGCGATGCGCTCCTGCATGCCGGCCACGTGGCTGATCACCCCGATGGACTTGCCGCTGGAGTTGATCGCATCCAGCGCATCCAGCGCCACTTCCAGCGTTTCACCGTCCAGCGTGCCGAAGCCTTCGTCGAGGAACAGCGAGTCGATCGAGGTCTTGTGGCTGACCAGGTCGGACAACGCCAAGGCGAGCGCCAGGCTGACCAGGAAACTCTCGCCGCCCGACAGCGTACGGGTGTCGCGCGTGACGTCGGCCTGCCAGGTATCGACGATTTCCAGCTCCAGTTCACCGGTCGGCTTGCGCTGCAGCAGATAGCGGCCGTGCAGCCGTTCGAGATGGCGGTTGGCCAGGTGCATCAGGTGGTCCAGCGTCAGCCCTTGGGCAAATTTGCGGAATTTGTCGCCCTCTTTCGAGCCGATGAGGCTGTTGAGCCGCTGCCAGATGTCCACGTCGGCCGCCTGCTGCTCGATCTGCTGGAACAGCGCCTGCTGGCCTTGCCGGCGCAGGGCGTCGTCGTTGAGCAGCGCCTGCAGGGCGCCTTGCTGGCTGGAGAGGGCCTGCCGCTGCGCGTCGAGCGTGGCGAGGGCGGCGTCCAGTTCCGCCAGGGCGAGCGGGGTGCGGGCCTGCTGTTGCAGGGCAAGCAAGGCCGCGGCGGCGGTGTGGAGCACGGCCTGGCGATGTCCCACCGCTTGCTGAAGTTGCTGGCGCAGGGTTTGCAGCCGCTGGCGTTCTTCGCCCGGCAGCAGGGCTTGCCGGAAGGCGTCGCCATCGGCAAACGGGCTGGCCGCCAGCGCTGCCAGCCAGGCGGTTTCGGCGTCGACGCCTTGCCGTTGCTGCGCGTGCAGGTCTGCCGCCAGTTGGGCGTGCTGGCCTTGCAGGCTGGCGATCTGCGCGGACAGCGCCTCTACCCGCTCGGCGCAGTGCGCGAGCGCCGCCTCGTCGATCGCCCCGTCAGCCCCGTGGCAAGGAGCCTCGATGCCCAGCTTGCGCCAGCGCGCCTGCCAGACCTGAGCCAGCTTGGCCGCCAGTTCGCTGCGCGCCTGCTGCTTGAGCAGCTCGGCTTCTTGCTGTTGCTGCTCCCGCTGTTTGGCTTGCCATGTCTGCCAGTCTTGCTGGCGCTCGGCCAGCCAGTGGGCCATATCGTTTGCAACCGTGAATCCGGCAGCGGCGATGGCGGCCAGCAGGCGCTCGCTGGCTTGCTGTGCGGCGCGTGAGGCGACGTCCCGCTGCTGTTGCAGCTCGGCCAGGCGCTTGGCCGCATGGGCCTGGCTTTGCTGCAGCAATTCGTGCTGCTGGGCGGCTTCCTGCCGTTGCGCGGCGGACTGCGCCTCTTGCTGCTGGGCTTCGGCCAACCTTTGCTGTGCTGTTTCGGCCTGCTGCAGCGTGGTCTTGAGGGCGGCTTCCTGCTGCTCCGCCGTGGTCAGCCCTTGCTGCAGGGAGGATTCGTGCTGCCACTCGTTATCGCTCAGGCCGAGCTCTACGGCCTTGGCGTTCCACTCGGCCTGGGCGTGCTGGAACGAGTGCGCCAGCGCCGCGAGGGACTGTTGCTGCTGTTCCTGCCGGCCGGTCAGGCTGGCGAGCTGGCCCTTGGCAGCATTGCCGGTTTCTTCGAGCCGCTGCAGCGCGGCTTCCTTTTCCTGCAGGGCGCGCTCGGTGGCGGAGCTGTCCAGCTGCTGATAGGACTGGATGCCGGGGTGCTCGTGCGAGCCGCACAAAGGGCAGGCCTCGCCCGGCTGCAACGCGGCCCGGTGCGCTTCCAGGCTCTGGATGCGCTGCTCTTGCAGCAGCAGTTTGCGCTTGTCGTCCACCTGCTCTTTCAGTTGCCGGTAGTCGCGGCGCAGGGCGTCCAGCATGGTTTGCTGTTCGGCCAACTGTTGCTGGGTGTCGGCAAGGCTGGTTTCCTGTTGCACGCGCTGGGCGGCAAGCTGGCGCAGCTGCGTTGCGTGCTGGGCCAGCTGCCGCCATGTCTGCAGCTGTTCCTGCATGCGCTGCCAGCTGTCGCGCAGGCCCGCCAGCGTCTGGCCTTGTAGCAGCGCGGCCGCCTGGCGCTCAGTCTCTTGCGTGGCTTGCAGGCATTGTTCGTGACTGGCAGTGGCTTGCTGCAAGGCCTGTTCTTGTCGGGCCAGGCGGGTTTCGATGTCGGCCAGTTCAGCCTGCTGCGCCTGCAGCTGGGTTTGCAGTTGCTGCGCCGCCTGTTGCGCTTGCTGAATCTGGCCGTACTCGCTCTGCCAGCCGCTCAGCTTCTCGCCCAGCCCGGCAAAGTGGGCGTGCTGAGCCAGCCACGCCTGGCTGGCCTGGAGTTCGTCCTGCACGGCCTGGCCGCGCTGCTGCTCGCGTGCCGCCAAGCCTTCGGCAATGGTTGTAGCCTGCCAGTGGGCCGACACCGCGTCCTGCCGGCTGGCGGCGAGCTGCTCCTGCACCCGCTCCAGGGCGCTCCGGGTCTGGCCTTGCCGGGCCATCGCGTCCTGCCACGCCAGGTAGACGGGGCGGATCGCCTCGGCCGGATCGCTCCGTTGCAGCCGTTGCAGTTCCGGCTCGGCCTGACGGAGTGCGTCCTGGGCGGCCTGTGCGGCGGACTGGGCTTGCTGTTCGGCCAACTCGGCCTGGCTCACCTCATGGCGCCACTGGCGCAGGGCCCGGGTTTGCTCCTGTTCGGCCTGCAGCGCCGTCAACTGCTGCGTGAGTTCGCCGATTTGCTGTTGCATCGCCTGCCGGCGCTCTTCGGGCAGCAGCTCGACCCCGTCGGCCTTGGCCCTGAGCTGATCCAGCGCCTGCCTGGCATCGCGTGCCTGCTCGAACACGCGCTGCGAAATCTGGCCGTAGATGTCGGTGCCGGTCAGCTCTTCCAGCAGTTCGGCGCGCTCGTTGGCACTGGCGTTGAGGAAGGCGGCAAAACCGCCTTGCGCCAGCATCATCGACTTGGTGAAACGGGCAAAGTCCAGCCCGGTAATCGCCTCGATGCGCTTGAGCTTGTCGTTGATCTGGGAGGTCAGGATGTTGCCGGCGCCATCGGCCAGCTCCACCTTGGGGGCCTGCAAAGCGCCATCGGCCTTGTCGCGCGCGCGCCGCTGGCTCCAGAACGCGCGGTACACCTGCCCCTTCACCTCGAACTCCACCTCGGCCAGGCAATCTGCCGTATGGCGCGTCATGATCTCGTTGGACGAGGCCGAGATGGTCTTGAGGCGCGGGGTTTCGTGGTACAGCGCCAGGCAGATGGCATCGAGCAGCGTGGACTTGCCGGCGCCGGTGGGGCCGGTGATGGCGAACAGGCCGTTGTCCTTGAACGGCGGCCGGGTGAAGTCGATTTTCCACTCGCCCTTGAGCGAGTTGAGGTTTTTCAGGCGCAGGGTCAGTATCTTCATGCCGCGCCCTCCTGCAGGCTGGTCACAATGCGGTGGTAGCGTGCTTCCAGCTGTGCCCGTAGCGCCTCGTCCAGCACTTCCTGCTCCAGCCGTTTGCCGAACACGTCGAACGGCGTCAGTTCGTCCAGCGTTTCTTTGGCCGCGGCTTGCAGGGCGGCGACGGCATTGCCCCGATCCCGGCGCAGGCGCAGCACTTCCACCGGCAGGCCTTCGGTCATGCTCTGGATGCGGGCTTGCAGATCCGACAGGTAGTCGTCCCCCTTCACCAGCACTTCCAGCCACACCGGCTGCGCGGCACTGCCCAGTTGGGCTGCCTCCTGAATCTGGCTTTCCAGTGTCTTCAAATCACCCTTGAGCGAAACCAGTTGCTGGAAGCGTGGCACGGGCAGCGCCGTCACGCTCATCAGGCCGATGTCGTCCACGTCCACCAGCAGCACTTCCTTTTGCTGGCTGGCTTCGTCAAAGCTCAAGGGGATGGGCGAACCACTGTAACGGACGTGTTCCAGCCCGCCCACCTTCTGCGGGCGGTGGATATGGCCCAGCGCGATGTAATCGGCCGGGGGGAAAGCGGTGGTCGGGAAGGCCTCCAGCGCGCCAACGTAGATCTCCCGCACCGATTCGCTGGCACTGGCGCCGACAGTGGTGAGATGGCCGGTGGCGACAATCGGCAAGGGCGTGCGCAGCGCCTCGCGTTTGGCGCAGGCGAGCCGGTACACGGCCTGGTAGTGCTGATGGATGGCTTCCTGCAGCGAGAGCTGTTTCTCCTCCGCGCTCTGCCCGGCCTGGCTCTGCAGCACGTCGCGCGGACGGATGAACGGAATGGCGCAGACGATGGCGCCGGGCGTGCCGTCACGTTTATTCAGCACCAGCACTTGGTGATCGAGGTTTTCTTCGACGGCGGGAATGACCGTGGTGCTGAGGTAGGCCAGCAAGGGCCGGCTTTCTCCCAGCGTGGCCACCGAATCGTGGTTGCCGCCCAGCAACACCAGCGCGGTGCCACCGTCGTGCAGGTCAACCACCAGCCGGTTGTACAGCTCGCGCGCGTAGCTGGGTGGGGCGCCGGTATCGAAGATGTCCCCGGCGATGATGACGGCGTCGACGGCGTGGTCGCGAACTTGCCGGATCAGCCAGTCGATGAAGGCTTGGTGCTCTGCCTGACGGGTCTTGCCCATGAAGTGCTGGCCCAGATGCCAGTCAGAGGTATGGAGGATGCGCATTGGGAAGCGAAGACGTTGCAATGCGGTGGATTGTAGCAAGCCGGGTGGGCCGCATGTGTGCCGAGGCCGGCCAGTCCACCCAGGCAATCAGAAGTGGTAGGCGCCGTATGCCGGTCCGGCGGAGAAGGAATCTCCACCTTCGTCCTCAGATCGTCCTTAAGTTAGGTTTAATAACACGGACTTATGGTGTCGGGCATATCTTCCACGGCAACTGAGACCCACATGAATACCTCTCGTCAGTTCAACCGCAAAGCTGGCTTCGTGACCATTGCATTGATGGTCTCCGCATTCGCATTCTGTTCGCCGGTTCAGGCGGGTGAAGTAAAGAATGTCATGAAGGACATGAAAGTCGCCATGAAAGGTGCCATGAACAGCACCACCATTCCGGAATTTTCTCAATATGCCAATCGGCTGCAGGTCGATGCGACCAAGGCCAGCAAGCTTCAATACAAAAGCGACGCTGAAACCTACCGCAAGGGGATGCAGGAGCTGCAACAAGAGCTTAACGTCGTCAACCAGGCCATTCACGCCAATGATTTGAAGGCAGCAAAAGCCGCCTTGCAAAAAATCAATGTCAGCAAAAAGCATTACCACGACTTGCTGACCTAAGCCTTGATTGAGCCCATCAGCAAAACATCAAACTCAGGAGTCACGTCCATGTCGGCCTTGTCGACCAAGAAATACCCGCTATCTGTTAGCCTTCTTCATTGGCTGGTAGCCATTGCCATCATAGGAAACCTGGCAATTGGCTGGATGCTCGACGACAACATGGACTTGATGTCGTTGCATAAATCGATAGGCGCCAGCGTTTTGATCCTGGCCGTGCTGCGAGTACTGAATAAGCGGATTCATCGCCGCGCCCTGCCCCCGTCGATCAATAGCAAGGGATCGAAACAGTACCTAGCCGAAAAAGCAGTACATGGCCTGTTGTACCTCAGCATGTTGGGTATTCCGGTATTGGGCTGGCTCAAAACGAATGCAGCAGGTCATGCGGTTAGCGTGTTTGGTCTGTTCGACCTGCCCACCTTGCTGGAAAAGAACCGGTCCCTGTCACCTCTGTTTGGGGATATGCACTCTGCCGCCGCAGCGGGCTTCGCCGTATTGCTGGGCCTGCATGTATCCGGGGCACTGATGCACTCGGTGCTCAAATCCGAAAACGTACTAGGCCGCATCCTACCGTTTTCTTTGGCCAAAGAAACTCGTCGCTAAAAAGAATCAAGCCCGCCTCTTGGCGGGCTGGTGCTTCTGATCTCTTGATGCGAGGGACGTCAGGGACGTGCCTGGCATGTCCCCTTGGCACAAACCTCTATTGCAAGTCTGCCAGCGTGACTTCGTAGCTCTTGCTGGCCGGGTCGTATTTGACGCTGTAGCTGGAAGGATAGAGTCCTTGCTTGCTGTAGCTTGCCGGCCTCGGGATGGGTGCCGAGAAATTGGGTTGCGACTCCAGGAACGAGAGTGCGGCCATGGGCTCGAGGAAGGTCAGCTTCTTGTCGTGGTAGCCGTAAATGAAGGTGGCCGTGAACGGCTGCCCCTGAAACTCCGGCGAGTGCGGGTTGACCGCGTGCACGCCCATCCCGGGCACGGCGGTGCCGGGGGGCACGATATAACCGGCGGGCAGTCCTTCGGCCGGCGGCTGCTGGGACGGATCGCCCGATTCACCCTCGTTCTTGAACGTCACCTTCATCCGTTCGGAAGGTTTGACCAGGTAGAAATGGAAATCGAAGTGCGGCACGTCGTACACCTTGGGTGGCGGATGGCCGGTAGATTCCCAGTCGATCACCACGTGGTCGACCACCGTCCTGGGACCTTTCCTTGGCATGCCGAGCTGATAGGGGAAATCGGCACGCCCGCCCGCCGCTGCGGCAGGCAGCCCTTGCAGCGCGGTCTCGGTGAAGACCAGGCCGATCGAGATCGGCTTGCCGCTGGCGTCCGTGCGTACAACGGTATGGGCCTGGCCCTGGCCGATGCGCACCGGTTTCCCTTCGTATACGGCCTCCTTGGCCTGCGCCCATCCGGCGGCCATTGTCATGATGGCGACCATCGCAAGGGTCAAGGGCGGCGACTTGCTGAGTGCATGCATTCCCATCATTCTTCTCACTCCCTGAAGTGGATAAACGGATTGCCGTCCGCTCGGCGGCCAACAACTGGTGTGCTTGCATCTTAGTGAAGCATGCCGCCTTTTTCAGGGCGAAAGCGGTACTCGCACCGTGAGCTAAGCTGAAGTACCCGCAACCGTCGCCGCCCTCCTGCCCTGATTCGTCAGACCCATATGAACACCCTGCTCCGTGCCTTGATGGCGTCGTTGTGCTTGCCCGCCCTGCCGCTGGCCGCCGTGTCGGCGCCGAGTATCCGGCTCGCTTCGGACAATTGGTGCCCTTACATCTGTGCCCAGGACAGTACGATTACCGGCGGCTTCATGGTGGAGCTGACCGGGCAGATCGTGTCCGCGGCCGGTTATCGGCTGGAGTCGTTGCTGATGCCCTTGAATCGGGCGATGACGTTGGCCGAAGAACGGGATATCGACGGTGTTTACGCCGCCCCCATCGATGACCGGCTGGTCCTGAGCCGGCCTCTGGCCTTTTCGCGCGCCTGCTTCTATACCCTGCAGCACAGCACGTGGCGCTACACCGGGCAGGCCTCGCTGCGGGCGGTGCCGCTCGGGGTCATTGCCGACTACGGTTATGATGGCGGCGCGTTTGACGCCTACCTCCAGGCGCGCCGGCACGCCGCTGATTCACTGCTTGATTTCAATAGAGGCCAGAATGCCGGCGAGACCAATCTCAACAAGCTGCTGACCGGGCGATACCCGGTGGCGGTTGAGCATGAAGCCGTGATGCGCCATCTCGTCCTGCGTCAAAAGATACCCCCCGACCGGGTTCGTAACGCCGGCTGCCTGGAGGGGCGATTGAAGCTGGTGATCGGCATTGGCAAAAACAACCCGAGAGCGCGGCAACTGATTCGCGCCATCGATGAGGGAATGGGCAAGATCAGGGCATCGGGCCAGCTCGACCGCTTGCGGGAAAAGTACCATCTCGACCCATCGCCCAAGCCCCGCACGTTTAACCACGCATGTCACAAACACGGCACACGCGGTGCACGTTGCACGTATAAAGAAGAGAGACGCCTCCATCGGGAGCGCGCCCGCAGGTGAGGCGATCGCTCAGCTCACGCTCAACGGCGGATTGGACGCCCCCGATCACACAGCGCTGCCTCTCCGCGGCTTCTGGCATCTCGGAACGAACGGGAGCCAACGCGACTTACAAAGGGCAAGTCATCGTGAGCATTCCAAACACCATCCGTACCGCACAATCGCGCGCCGGCGATGCTCGGGCGGCCGTGCGGGAGTTCTACGCCGGGGTCTGCCAGCCCGGGATGGCACTGGTCGTGTTTTTCTGTTCCAGCGATTACGACCTCGACGCGCTGGCGGACGAAATGACGAAGCTGTTTCAAGGTGTCACCGTGGTTGGCTGTACCGCCGCCGGAGAGATCGGGCCCGTCGGCTACCACGATCTAGGGCTGACCGGCGCCAGCTTTCCCGCGGCGTCATGCGCCGCGGTGTCAGGCCGCATCGGTGACTTGCAGCACTTCCAGATCGGCGAAGGCGCCGCCTTCGTGCAGCCCCTGCTGCAGCAACTGGAGGCCACCGCACCGGCAGTCGGCCCGGAGAACTGTTTCTCGTTCCTGCTCATCGACGGCTTGTCGCGCCGGGAAGAACCGGTGGCGCGCGCCCTGCAGGATGCTCTCGGCGCGATAACGCTTTTCGGAGGGTCGGCCGGAGACAACCTCAAGCTGACCCGCACTTGGGTATTCCACAACGGGGCCTTTCACTCCGACAGCGCCGTCCTGCTGCTGGTCAGCACCCGCCTGCCCTTCAAAATCTTCAAGACCCAGCACTTCGTCAGTGAGGAAGAACGGTTGGTCGTGACCGAAGCCGATGCCAGCCAGCGCATCGTCCGGGAAATCAATGGCCTGCCCGCCGCCGAGGAATACGCCCGGGTCATCGGCGTTGCCGTGGGGGATCTCAACCCGATGCGCTTTGCCGCCTCGCCGGTGGTGGTGACCATCGACGGCACTGACTATGTCCGTTCGATCCAGCGCGTCAACCCGGATGGCAGCCTGACCTTTTTCTGCGCCATCGACGAAGGCCTGGTGTTGCGCGTCGTGCGCGGCGTCGACCTGCTGGGCAATATCGAGCGCACCTTCGGCACGATCCGCGCCGAAATCGGCCCGTTCCAGCTGGTCCTGGCCTGCGATTGCATCCTGCGCAACCTGGAAATGACCCAAAGCGGGGCGAAGGAAGCGGTGGCCGAGCTGCTGCGCAAAAACCATGTCGTCGGCTTCAGCACCTACGGCGAGCAATACCACGGTGTGCACGTCAACCAGACGCTGACCGGCATCGCCATGGGTTACCCGCGAGAAGGCCATGCCCCCTGACAAAACGCCCCGGGATGACCGCGACATCCGCGGCGAAGACGCGCTCCGGGCTGAAATCACCCGTCTCAACAAGGTCGTCACGGCCCTGATGAACCGCGCCGAACGGGGGATGAGCACCCAGGGCTCCGATTTTGGCCTGTTCCAGACCGCGGTGATGCTGGAAGACCAGGTGCACGAGCGCACCAAGGAGTTGGAAGCCGCCCTGCACGAGAACGAAAAAATCAACCGCGCCCTGCATCGCGCCCAGGAGCAGATGGAGCGCGAGATCGAACAACGCAAGGAGGCCAACGAAGCGCTGGAGCGTGAAAAAGAAGAGCAGAAGTTGCTCATCGCCCAATTGAAACAGGCGATGAACCAACTGGTTCAGGCCGAAAAGCTGGCCTCGCTCGGCAGCCTGGTGGCCGGTGTTGCCCATGAACTGAATACACCGCTGGGCATCGGGGTGACCGTCGCGTCATCGCTCAAGGCGATGCTCGACACTCTCTTGGCGCAAGTCGATGCCGGCACGCTGCGCAAGCAGGCTCTGCTCGATTTTCTCGCCCGCAGTGGTGAAGCGGTGGCGTTGCTGGAAAACAACCTGCAGCGCGCCACCAACCTGATCGGCACCTTCAAGGAGGTGGCGGTCGACCAAACCAGCATGCGGCGCCGTCGTTTCGACCTGCGCCAAGCCATCGACGAAGTGCTGATGACGCTGCGGCCCAAGTTGAAACACACCGCACATCGGCTGGACGTCACCGTCGCCACCGGCATCACGCTCGACAGCTACCCGGGGCCGATCGAGCAGATCATTTCCAACCTCGTCACCAACACCCTGCTGCACGGCTTCGAAGGCATCGACTCGGGAACGATCCGGATCGAGGCCAAGCCCGATCAGGATCAGGTCACCCTCGCTTATTCGGACGACGGCATCGGGATGAACGAGGCCACGGCCAAGCATGCTTTTGACCCTTTTTTCACCACCAAGCTGGGCATGGGCGGCAGCGGGCTCGGCTTGTACATCGTCTACAACCTGGCGACCGCCGTGCTGGGCGGCAGCATCAGCGTGTCGAGCGCGCCGGGACAGGGAGCGCGCTTTGAACTGGTGCTGCCACTCACCGCGCCGGTGGCGCCCTCCCCGAGCGAGCACTGACGCCCAACGGGCTGACTCCTGATTCGGAGAGGCATCCGCTTCTACGCGGATGGGCCCGACGGCAGGCGCCTCTTGTCATATACCCAATCTGGCGCACACCGGCCGCCTGAAAGCTAAACTAAAAATACAGTCAAGGCTCACAAGAAAATACAGCGCCGGCGGGTGGGGCGTCGGGACGACCTCGACACGGCGACGGTGAAAGGCCACACGGGATGAAACGCCACGAAGCTGAAACGTATCTCGCCTTTTCCCCCGGGGAGCGCGGCCTGCTGTGCGCCATGCTCTACACCACCACCGAGCGCCACGTCATGGGCTGGTTCACCGGGGCCAAGGGCGCGCATTTCCACCGTGCCTTCTTCCTGCTGGAAGATTTCTTCACCGACGAACCCCAGCGTTTTCTTGCCACCAAGGATGGCGACCTCTACGGCGGCTGGGTGTACGACTACAGCCGTGGCCACCCCAGACTACAGGAGCCGATTCTCATCGACGACGACATCGGCCGCACGCTGGAAGCCTTGCAAGCCGATTTCGCCACCGAATGGCTGTTCTACCTCGATACGCCCGGCTACGAGGAAGACCTTGCCCGCTACCGGGCCGAAGGACTGCCGCTGCACGAAGTCAACATCCGCCACAAGCGCCTGGTGCGGCTGGATCACGGCGGCCACCCCTGGGAGCACATTTCCCCCAATGCCGACATGAACATCCTCGACTACATCCAGGAATACTGGCCGCTGGATTACCGGCTGCCCTGAGCCCTTTTGCCCTGCGCTACACGCGACAACACAGAGGAGAGCAAGCATGGCCTGTCTGCTGCAAATCAACTACGAAAACCTTCCCGAATCCGAAGCCCTTTCAACCCATATCCAGCAGAAGCTGGAAAAGCTGGAACAGTTTTTCCCGCGTCTCATCGGCTGCAACGTCACCGTCGGTTTACCGCACCGCCACTCCAACCAGGGCGAGCACTACTTCGTGCAGATCGACATGACAGCGCCTGGCACCGAAGTCGTCAGCAACCGGCAGAACCATGAAGATGTGTATGTGGCCTTGCGCGACGCCTTCGACGCCGCACGGCGCATGCTGGAAGACCATGTTCGTATACGGCGCGGCGAGACCAAGCAGCATATGGAGCCCACTCACGGCACCGTGGCACGCCTGCTCGATGGCTTCGGCTTCATCGAGGGCGAGGACGGCAACGACTACTATTTCTCGGCCGAGAACCTGGTCGATCAAGCATTCGACAAGCTCAGCGAAGGCATGGCGGTGAAGTTTCTTCCCGAGGCGGCGCAAGAGGGCTGGCAAGCCAAGCGTGTCAGCACCGGCAAGCAGCGCAACCATCCTGACTGACTGATTACCCCGCCATGCCCTTGCACAACGTCAGGATCAGCCAGGTATTCGAGGAAATTGCCGATCTTCTCGACATTGAAGAAGCGAACCCGTTCCGTATCCGCGCCTACCGCAATGCGGCCCGAACCCTGAGCGAATATCACCAGGAGCTGGCCGCGTTGGTGGCACAAGGGCTGCCTTTGCCCAAGCTGCCCGGCATCGGCGCGGATCTGGGCGCCAAGATCGTCGAGATCGCCCATACCGGCACCTGCGCGCTTCTCGATCGGCTGCGCGGCGAGGTGCCGCCGGCGGTGGCCTATTTGCTGTCGATACCCGGTCTGGGCCCGAAACGGGTCCGCACCCTGTATCACGAGTTGGCGATCACCTCGCCGTCCCACCTCCAGCACGCGGCAGAACAGGGCCTGGTGCGTCAACTGCCGGGCTTTGGCCCCAAGCTGGAACAGCAGCTGTTGCAGGCGCTGGCCAAGCACCTCGATGCCCATGCCCGGCTGGCGCGAGCCCGCGTGCGCCCGACTGTGGAAAAGCTGCTCGACTACCTGCGCCGCGTGCCGGGGGTACGGCAGGTCGAGGTGGCTGGCAGCTACCGGCGTCGCCGCGATACGGTCGGCGACATCGACATCCTGGTGGCCGCCGCGCCAGGCTACGACGTGCCGTTTGCCTTTACCGCCCATGAAGACGTCGACGAGGTGCTGGCGCAGGGCACAACCAAGGCCAGCGTGCGCCTGCAGAATGGCCTGCAGGTGGATTTGCGCGTGGTGCGCCCGGAGAGTTTCGGCGCGGCACTGCTCTATTTCACCGGCAGCAAGGCGCACAACATCGCGCTCCGGCTGATGGCGCGCGAGCGCGGCCTCAAGATCAACGAATACGGGGTGTATCGTGACGGGCAACGCATCGCCGGCGACAGCGAGGCCTCGGTCTACGCCATGCTGCATCTGCCCGTGATCCCCCCGGAGCTGCGCGAAGCGCGCGGCGAGATCGAGGCGGCACGCCACGGCAGCCTGCCCACATTGCTGACCTGGCAGGACCTGCGCGGCGATTTGCACACCCACAGCGTCGCCAGCGACGGGCAGAACAGCATCAAGGACATGGCGCTCGCCGCGCACGCACTGGGACTGGAATATCTGGCCATTACCGATCATTCGCCGCAGCAACGCCTTGCCCGTGGGCTGAACGAGGAGCGGTTGCTAGCGCAACTGGACGAGATCGACCGGCTGCAAAGCGCCGGCGGCTTGGGCGTTACCTTGCTCAAGGGGATGGAGGTCGACATTCTGGAAGATGGACGGCTCGATCTTTCCGCCGCGCTGCTGGACAGGCTCGACATCGTGGTCGCCGCGATGCACGACCATTTCAGTCTCCCACGCGCCAAGCAGACCAGCCGGCTGTTGCGCGCGCTCGACCAACGCGTACACATCCTTGGCCACCCCACCGGACGGCTGATAGGGCGACGTGCGCCGATCGCAGTCGATTTTGCCCTGGTGCTGCACCGCGCCCGAGAGGTCGGCTGTGCGCTGGAGCTCGATGCCCAGCCGCTGCGGCTGGACCTGGACGATCTGCACTGCCGCGAAGCCAAGGAGGCCGGGGTGCTGATCAGCATCAACTCCGACGCCCACAGCACGGCGGAGCTGCGCAACCTGCGCTACGGCGTGGAGCAGGCGCGACGCGGCTGGCTGGAACGGCAGGACGTGCTCAATACCCGCCCGTTGGCGCAACTGCAGGCCTTCCTCAAGCGGCGCTGAGCGGTGGCATGGCGAACCGCCCTGCTCACGTCTTGTAGCGCCGCATCACTCTTTCCAGTGTCTGCCCCAGCTCATGCAGCGATTGTGCCGCGGCCTCGGTCTCGCGCGTGCTCTCGGCGTTACGGGTGGCCGAGGCGCTGATATCGTCCATGGCCTGCGCAAGCTGGTCGATGCCGGCCAGCTGCTGCTGCGCCGAGACGGCAATCTGGGCCGCTGCCTGCGCGCTCTCGGCAATGCTCTCCGCCAACTGCCGGATCGACTCGCCGGCCGCTTTGGATTGCTTCACCCCCGATTCCACCGCCTGCGCCCCCTGCTCCGCCGTCTGCACGGCACCGCTGATCGCCTTGCCGATGTCGTTGAGGATGGACCGTACCTGTACCGTGGCTTGCTTGGACTGCTGGGCCAGGCTCCTCACCTCTTGCGCCACGACCCCGAAACCCAGCCCCTGTTCGCCGGTCTTGGCCGCTTCGATCGACGCGTTGACCGCCAGCAAATTGGATTGATCGGCCAGGTCGTTCACGGTGGCGATGATTTCGCCGATCATCATCGCATGCTCCGTCAGCTTGATCGTGCTGGCGGCAATCTGCCCCATGTGCTCGCGGATATGCAACATCCGGGCGACGGCATCATCCACCGACTCCTGGCCCAGCTGCGATACCTGGGCGGCGCGCTGAGCGGCTTCGGACACGTGCTGAGCCTTTTCGCTGGCGATCAGCGCGGTCTGCTTGGTCTCGGCCATGGTGATGACGGCCTGGGTCACCGCGCTGGCGCTATCGGCGGCACCGGAGGCGACCTGACTGGCGCCGCTCAGAATGGTGGTAGCCGAACTCGCCAACACCGCCACGCCGCCGCTTATTTCATGATTCATCTCGCGCAGGCTATCCACCATCTCTTCCAACGCCTGCCCCACACTACCCATATAGGACTGCGGGTCGACACGTACGGTCAGATCGCCCTCTGCAATGCGCTGGGCCAGCGCCATCAGCGTGGCATTCTTTTGCAGTTCGCTCTGATGCATCTGGGCGAGGCGCGCGTAGAGCATTCCGTTCTCGAGCAACAACATCAGCAGCACGAAACTGGCGGCCAGCAAGCCATAGATGCGCCCGGCATAGAAGCCCAGATCGAAGCGTCCGGCGTTGAGCATGGCGGACAGGGCGATATCGAACAGCCATGCACAGACCACCACCATCACCCACAGGTCGAGCACCGAACGCACCCGGCAGCGCCACAGCCGGACCAAGGCGAACAGACTGAAGGCCCAGACCGAGACGATGACGTAGACCATGGCCGGGGTGTAATGGTTGCCGCGCATGATTTTCGGGAGCGCGTCCTGCCCGACCGTGGCGGCCACGGTGAACGCACCCACCAAGCCGAACACGCCGGCCACCGCCAGGGGCGTAAACCGTGTCAGGCGACTGAGGCTACGCGGTTGATCCTTCAGCCAGGCGTAGGCGATCACGAACAGCGGAAACCCGGCGTGCCAGAACATATACAGCCAGGCCGTGCTTTGGGGGCCTGCCCCCAGCCATCCCCCCGGCGCAAAAAGATCGGGAAAAGTGAGCGCATGAACCGTGGCCATGCAGGCGGTAAAGAGATAGCCGCACGCCAGCACCAGTAATTCGGGGGTGCGCAAGATGCGGAACTGCCCGAACAGCAGCACCGCCGTGATCAGGTCGTTGATGACCAGCGCCGACTCGTAGACGGGAATAAAGGCCCAAACGCGCGGGAGCGGGAGCTTGGCAAACGGCACCAAGGCCAGAAATATCACGAGGGACACCAGCACCACCGTTTTGACAAGACGCCACTCACGCGGCGTCGGCAGCAACGTGGATAAATATGCCCGGCTCTCCTCGGCCACGTCTTGCACCATCGCCCTCCCCCTATCCGCCGGTAAAGACCCCGCCCATGCAGCACACTTGCCGTTTTACTTGTATAGCATGGTCATGCTGTTACTGGCGTGTCGACGTGCCCGCTCCTGGGAATCGCGTAACTGTCGCCAGGCGGCACAAGATGACTGGCGTCGACTTGTCAGGGGTGGACTCAAGAGGCTTTTGCCCGGGTAAACGCCGTGATGGATAGTGCGCCCCGCCCCGGGTCCGCGTGGGTTGACACCCGCTCGTCGGCGACCGCGCTGCCTTGCGGAGTGCCGGTTTTGTCCATAAAACAATGATATGCAATTGACGTTGCCATCGGCATTTGTAACGCCCTACGGCGCCAGCTGATCGATTACGAGGACACCATGGCCACCCTGCTTGATCCGACATCCAACGAACAGAAGTACAGCAAACTCACCAGCGGCGTCATTGTTGGGGCCACCACCGCCAACAGCACGCGGCTCTGGGTCCGCATCTACCAACCGGGCAAGTGGAGTCTGGTCGTCACGGCGAGCCCGCTGAGTGGCGACCTGGTACGGCTGGAAGAAAAGACGGTTCCCGCATTTCTGGCCGGCAACGGGATCGCGGTGGCCTATCTGGGCGAGCACGATTTCACGCATGACAACAGCCTGACCCACGTCTTCGACATCGCCGGCCTCAACCCGGATACCCGGTACTACTACGCGGTCATCGCCAGCGAACTGGATGCGGGCAAGGTGGCGCGCCGCACCGAAATCGGCGGCGATGCGCCGCGCCATTTCCGCACCATGCCGGAGGCTCCGTCCGAGATCGTCTTCGGCTTCTACAGCTGCCACGACCATATCAGCAACAACGGTAGCGCCGGGGCCTGGCCACACTATCTCGAACAGCTGGGAGACACCCGTGCCCATTTCTCGATCGGCGGTGGCGATCAGGTCTACGTCGACACCAACGGCAAGAATCGTTTCCTGGATATCTGGTCCTGGCTGAAGGACAACAAGAAAGCGCTGCTCGACAAGTTTGCCCTTGGCAAAGGCAAGTACGATGAGGCGGGCATCCAGCAATACCTGCTCGACATCTACCGCTGGTATTACCGCGTCTACTGGAGCGTGCCCGAGCTACGCTCGGTCTTCGAACAAGTTCCGCAGTACATGATCTGGGACGACCACGAGATCATGGACGGCTGGGGCTCATTGACCTGGAAGGAGCGCGCGGCGCAAATCTGCTCGTTCTGGGAGGAAGAAGACAGCAAACCCAACCTGATGCTGTTGCAATTGATGTGGAAAGCCGCCTGCCAGGCTTATTACGAATACGAGCACAGTCACAATCCCGCTACGTCCTACAACGCCGCGGACCCCGACCAATGCCAATGGGACTATGCTTTCCGCCATGGCGGCGCGGCCTTCTACGTGCTGGACATGCGCGGCCATCACGATGTCGAAAAGAACAAGGGCAAGAAAATACCCGACAAGAACATCTTGCTGGGTCAGGCCCAGTTCGACCGTTTCCGCCAGTGGCTGGGGAGCGAGGATGTGAAACAGGCCAATGCGCTGTTCATCATCTCGCCGGTTCCGGTGGTCCATTGGGTCGATCGCCTGGTCAACTACGCCGACCTCGGCGAGGCCAAGGATGATTTCAAGGACGAGTGGGGTCACGAAACCAACCAATGGGAGCGCAATCAGCTCCTGGAGACCCTGTTCAAAAGCATCGATCAGACCGGCAAGAAAGTGGTGTTTCTCAGCGGGGACGTGCACTGCGCCTCGATCTTCAGGATTCGCCACCGTAAATTCCCCGCCGCCAAGGTCTACCATGCCACCTCGAGCGCCATCTCCCGCAAGCCGGCTCCCAAATTGAGCCTGATCGGCATCAGTTCAGGCGGCGCCATGGAGAATAACGACAATGTCTTTACCGAACGACTGTACGCCCTGACGGGGTCCAACAACTTCCTGATGGTGCGGGCGCGCCCCGGGGCCAATCCGGAAATCATCATCGAATTGAACTGGGCGGGCGGTGACGAGGGCGAAATCACCAAACGCCGCATCGTGCTCGATTAAGGCAAGCCACCGCGGATCACCCGCCTTCTGTTCCACGCGGGTCAGGGCCATTGCCGGCCACGTCCTCGTGCCATGGCCCTCTTTCCGGCAGGTGGCCATCCTGCCGTCATCACCTCCGTTTTGCGGGGCGGCGACATCCCCGTATTTCATCGTGATACGCATGCTGTCGACCTGAACTAACATGAATTGCCACCCTCTTAGTGAAGTAGGGCCGGTTCAGATAGATTTCCGGTGACGTGACGGTACGGCAGCCTGCGCCGCGCAACCGGATGATGCTCCCATCGAACCGGCCAGCTAGTGGGGCGGGTCCGCCCCGGCGGGTGCCTTGACGCCCAGTATCGATTGTTTTTTCGGCGAACGGAGCACTCGCTTTATCCTGTCTGAAGTTGAAGGAGGAAAGCCATGTTCCGATCACGTTCCGTTCGCACTTCCGTACTGACTTCGTTACTGGGGGCATCCCTGCTGTTGCTGGGCGGGTGTGCCAGTTCAGGGGATGTCGACAAGCTGCGCGCCGATGTCACCCGTGCCCAGCAGACCGCCGATCAGGCGATGAAAGCGGCAGCCGCAGCTCAGGCCTCGGCCGACAGCGCCGGCCAGAAAGCCGACCAGGCGATGACGGTGGCGAACCAGGCCAACCAGACCGCCAACCAGGCCAACCAGACGGCCACCGATGCCAATCAGCGGCTGGATCGGATGTTCAAGAAAACCATGATGAAGTAGACGAAAGCGAGCGGGTGGGCCTCCGCGTTCAGCGGATGACCACTCGCATGCCAAGCCGCGCCCAGTGCGCGAATTGGTGCAGTTGCGCATTGCTGAGCGCGACGCAGCCATTAGTCCAGTTGAAGTCACGATGAATACGATAGCTTCCGCGCCCGACGCCATGAATGCCGATGGCGCCCCCCAGCGCAGTGAATTGCGGCGGCAGCCGTCCGGCGCTGGCCGCCAACAGAATATCGTCACGGGTGCCCGCATCGATGCGGCCGTCGTGAAAAGCTTGCTCGGCGTGTTCCGGGCGGGGGTAATCGAGTTGGTAGAAACTGCCGAATACGTGCGGGGTGCGAATGCGCATGATGTGGAAGCTGCCCAACGGCGTGCTGCCATCGCCGTGGTAGTGGAGCGGCGCGACGCCGCCCCGCCCCACCGAAATGTTGTCGAAGCGCTGCAGCGGGCGGCTGCCCTGGTACACGGTAAGGGTGCGGGCGGCGGTATCCACCTCGATCCAGCGCTCGGTACCAGCTTGGGCGGGCATGCTCAGCGCCAGCCACATCAGGGTCAGTGCATACCGGATCAGCCTCGCCATGTGTCTCGCTCCCTTGCCCGCCTTGTCCTGCCCATAACGCTGGCCGTCATCGGCTTGGCCCCCGCGGCGGCCGCTACCTTTGCGCTGCCGACCGACGGCTCGACCGTAGTGGGCCAGGTACTGGTGGTCGAACCGACCGGCAACAACACGCTGCCCGACATTGCCCGCCATTACGATATCGGCTACGAGGAGATCGCTCGCGCCAACCCCGAGCAGTCGGTCTGGACGCCGCACGGCGCCGTGGTGGTGCCGCGCCAGTTCATCCTGCCGCCCAAGCCGTGGCAGGGCGTGGTGCTGAACATCCCGCAGCGGCGGCTGTACTACTTTCCGGCAACCACCAAGGGACAGCCACCGCAACAGGTCATCACCTATCCCATCAGTATAGCGCGCGAGGGCTGGTCGACCCCGCTCGGGGCCACCCGCATCAAGGCTAAATTCAAGGACCCGGCCTGGTTCGTTCCGAAGAGCATCCGCGACGAGCATTTGCGCGAGGATGGCGTCGAGCTGCCGGAGTACTTCCCCCCGGGCCCCGACAACCCGATGGGCATGCTGGCGATGCAGACCGGCTTCCCCGGCATCTTCATCCACGCCACCAACCGGCCGTGGGGGGTGGGCCTGCGCACCAGTCACGGTTGCCTGCATCTGTATCCCGAGGATGCCGCGCAGATTTTCCCGCAGATGAAGGTGGGGACGCCGGTCAGGGTGATCGACGAGCCCGTGCTGGTCGGCAACGATGGCGGCCGCTGGGTGATGGCCACCTTCGAACCGGTGGACGAGTACCCGGACAAGGTTCCGCTGGAGCAGCGGGTCGCGCAAACGCTCTCGACCGTGCCCCTGCCGCCCGATGAAATCGACCAGGAGCGGGTAATGCAACTGGCCACCACCCCGCAACCGGTGCCGGTCGCGCTGTCGGCCTCAGAGCCGGGCCTGGACGACTGGCTCAGCGAGTTGCCCGTCGAGCCGTACAACTTCGAGCCCTACGGCATCGATGCCAACAATGCCCTGCTGCCTCGCCTCCCCGCCAGCGAGGAAATCGAATTGCCGTAACCATGCGCCAAAGGTTGGCCGAAGAAGCGTGAGTTCGGCACCGTGCGTTCGTCAACGCTCCGGGCGCACCATGCAAAAGAGCCGCATTGCGGCTCTTCGTGCTACCGGGTTCAGATCAACCCGAGCCCCTTGAACATCACCAGCAGGATCAGCAGCGGCGTGACCAGCTTCAGCAGCCCGTGCAGGCCCTTCACGATCCGGCCATTGTCCAATACCCCCTGATTGCTCAGCGCCTCCAGCATTTTCTGCTTGCCCCAGACCCAGGCCACGAACAGGCAGATGAAGATGCCGCCCAACGGCAGCAGGATGTTGGAGGTCAGGTAGTCGAACAGATCGAAGAAGGTCATGCCGAACAGTTTGACGTCGGCCAGCACGTTGTTGGACAAGGCGCAGCTGGAGCCGATCAGGCCCAGCAACAGCAGGTTCAGCAAGGTGGCGCGGGGGCGGCTGATACCGAAGCGGCCCACCATCACCGATACCGGCACCTCCAGCAGCGACAGCATGGCACCGGTAGCCGCCACGGCCGCCAGCACGAAGAACAGCACCATGAACACGTGGCCGAACGGCATGCTGGCGAAGACCGCCGGGATGGTGATGAACAGCAGCGCCGGCCCAGCGCCGGGCTGGAAGCCGAAACTGAATACCGCCGGGAAGATGGCGATACCCGCCAGCATCGACACGAACAGATCGGCGCTCATCACGCGCAGCGTGGTGGTTGGGATGTTCTGGTCGTCGCGGAAGTAGCTGCCGTACGTGATCATGGTGCCCATGCCGATGGAGAGCTTGAAGAACGCCAGCCCCATGGCGACCAGCACCACTTCGCCGCTGATCTTCGACCAGTCCGGGGTGAACAGGAAGGACAGGCCCTGCGCCGCGCCCGGCAAGGTCAGGCTGCGTGCGCCAATCACCAGCAGCAACACGAACAGCAGCGGCATCAGCTTCTTGGTCACGGCCTCGATGCCCTTGGCCACGCCAAACAGCAGGATTCCGCCGATCAGCAGCAAGACCCCCCACTGCCACAGCAGCGACTGCACCGGATCGGAAATCAGCCCCTTGAAGGCCGCCGAAGTGACCGCCGGGTTGCTGGAGAGGATGTCACCACGCAGCGCCTTGAACACATAGGCAAACACCCAGGCCGCCACCTCGGTGTAAAACGCCATGATCAGAAACGCCGCAATCACGCCAAAGGCGCCGATCAGCCACCACGGTTGTCCCGCCGGAGCCAAGGTACGCAGCGTGGTCACCGCATCGGACTTCGCCTTGCGGCCCAGCATGATCTCGGAAATCATCACCGGCAAGCCGACCAGCAGCGTGGCCAGCAGGTAGATCACCAAAAACCCGGCGCCGCCGTTGGCACCGGTCACGTAAGGGAATTTCCAGATGTTGCCCAGCCCAACCGCCGAGCCGAGCGTGGCGGCCAGCACGCCGAAACTGGAAGAAAACGCATCGCGGGTTTTGCCCGTTGCCGCCGTGGCCGCGTGTGGAGTGTGATTTTTCATCGAAAACTCTGCCTGAAACAAATGACAAGCCCGTCCCGCTTGTGGCGGGGACGGGCGCTCGGGCGAGAGTGTACGAAGTTTTGATCTGGCCGGCTATTGCCTGGTCGGCCTACTTCCAAAGTCAGAACAGGAAGCGTCGGCGTCCGGCGCTGGGTGGCAGCAAACCGGCATGCGGGGCACGAGAGCGCGGGCGAACCATGCCGCCCTGCCCGTCACAGCACCACCGGCCGATCGGACAGTTCGTTGACGCGATGCCCCTCCCCCGGGAAATGTTCCGCCAACAGATGGGTGACCGCGAGGATGCCTTCCACGGCCCCTTCTTCGTAGTGGCCATGGCTGAAGGAGGTTTCCATGATCCGGCAAATGCGCTGCCACTCCTGAGCGTCGACCTTGGCATGAATGCCTCGGTCGGCGACGATCTCGACGTCGTGATCCGCCAGCAGCAGGTAGATCAGAACACCGTTGTTGTACTCGGTATCCCATACCCGCAGCAGGGAAAATACGTCGAGGGCCTGCGCCCAGGCCGTATGGCCACGAAGCAACGCCGAGGTATGCAAGGCACCCTCGACGGCAAAGCGCACTTGTCCGGCATGAAGTCGCTCGCCGTCCTTGATGGCCACTTCGATTGCGTTCAGGGTACTGGCCGTGAAACAGCGCCGGACTTGCCAGGGCGTCACGGTCAGATGCCGAACGATACGTTTGATATTCATGCTCACCACCTGCCCGAGGCGCCGCCGCCTCCAAAACCGCCACCGCCGCCGCTGAACCCGCCGCCACCAAATCCACCGCCCCCTCGGCCGCCGGACCAGCCGCCGCCGCTATGCCATCCGCCGCGCCCCCCCATGCCGCCCAGCAAGGTAAAGAAAAAGGCCATCAACCCCGCCGTGAGCGCCAGCGTGATCGCTCCCAGCACCATCCACGCCAGCACCGCGACCGCACTGCCGGTCACGATCGCCGCCGGCAACCGGCCCAACAGCAGGCGCAGGAATCCGCCCACGACGAACGCCACCACCACGACCAACGGCGCCAGCGAGGACACGCTGACCTGGCGCTGCGCCGCGGGTCTTGACGGCGGCGGCAGGGGCTCGCCGTTGACGACCCCGATGATGCGCGCCACCCCGGCCGTGATGCCGCCGTAGAAATCGCCCTGCTGAAAACGCGGCACGATGATCTCGCTGATGATGCGCTTGCAGGTGGCGTCGTTCAGCGCGCCTTCCAGGCCGTAGCCCACCTCGATGCGCAGGTTGCGGTCATTCTTGGCCACCAGCAGCAGCGCGCCGTCGTCCACGTTCTTGCGGCCGAGCTTCCATTGTTCGACCACGCGCAGCGCGTATTGCTCGATGGCCTCCTCCCCCGTGGTCGGCACGATCAGAACCGCCAGCTGGCTGCCCTTGCTCGCCTCGAAGGCGCGCAGCGTCTGCTCCAGCGCCGCCGTCTGGTCCGGGCTCAAGGTGGCGGTCTGGTCGACGATGTGAGCGCTCAGCGGCGGCACTGCCATCGTCTGGGCGCCAGCCCCCAGGCTCCAGCTCAGGGCCACGGTCAGCAACAGGCTCCACAGCACGCGCCAGGCCCGCATCAGGAACCCCCGGCGGCTTTGGGCGGTGTCGACGGCGTGGGCGTGCTGCCGAAATCGACACGCGGCGCGGTGGAGAGCGCCTGTTCGTTTTCCACGGTGAAGTTGGGCTTCACCTTGAAACCAAACGCCATGGCGGTCAGGTTGGAGGGGAAGCTACGCACGGTGACGTTGTACTGCTCAACCGCCTTGATGTAGCGGTTGCGGGCGACGGTGATGCGGTTTTCCGTGCCTTCGAGCTGGGCTTGCAGGTCGCGGAAATTGGCATCGGCCTTGAGCTGCGGGTAGTTTTCCGAAACCACCAGCAGCCGCGACAGGGCGCCGCTGAGTTGGGCTTGGGCCGACTGGAATTTGGCCAGGGCGTCCGGATCGTTGGCCAGCTCCGGCGTGATCTGGAGGCTACCCACCCGTGAGCGCGCCTCGGTGACCTGCGTCAGCACCTCTTTCTCATGCGAGGCGTAGCCTTTGACGGTGTTGACCAGATTCGGCACCAGGTCGGCACGGCGCTGATACTGGTTCAGCACCTCCGACCAGCTGGCCTTGAGCTGTTCATCATTGGATTGCAAGGTGTTGTAGCCGCAGCCGGACAAACTCAGCAGCATGACGGCAAGCAAGGCGATCCATAGCTGGCGCATTCGATTCCCCTTTGGATATGGCAGCAAGGCACTCAGAGCAGGCATCGTTCGGCTCTGCACCGGGCTGCCCTGAATCATTTCATTACAGCTTAACCGGTAACAAAAAACAAAATGACATCAAGGTGAGAGACAGGGGAAACGGAGATGCCCGGACTTCATGGCAGAGACAGGCCGGCGCACACCACAGCGGCAGTCGTCGTGACCACGACGACTCCCGCCATTGCAGAAAGCGCTACAGCAAGAAGAATGATGGGCGATCACTCCCCGCCCACCGGCTACAGGTTCAGCTTGGAAACCTTGGTGCCTTCAAACGTCAGGTTCGCCATCAAGCCGTTGTTGGTCAGGGCAAAACCCACCACCGGCTGTTGCGCCGTATTCAGGTCGATATCGCCATTGGCACCCATTTTCAGCAACGCCACCGAGGCGTCCGCCCCTACCGTCCAGCCCGAGCCAGAGCGGAATTTGTCGAGCGCGTCCTTGGTCATGAAAAGGAAGATGATGGCCTTGGACTGGGCGCCGATCTGCCAGCCGAACGAGGCACTCGCCGTCTGATAGTAGCCCGAAGGCTTGCCGTCAACCCGCAGCGCCCCCTTGCCGTACTCGCCGCCGACAACCAGCCCGGCCGCGATGACCGACGGGAAGATCAGCACACCGTGGGCTTTGGCCACCAAGGCGCGAGAACTCGGCGCGTTACGGTACAGGCGTGCCAACGTGGCGTCGTACCCGGCGTCGATTTCACGCGCTTCGCTCGCTGCATTCATCGAGCGAGTCGAAGGCGATTCGCTCATCTTGCCGGTGGTGGTCGTGCAGCCGCTGGCCAACACCGATAATGCTGCCACTAATCCAATGCATAACTTTCTGGTTTGCATATCGTCCTCCTGATGGTCTCGAGGTAGTACCGGGGAACACGATTGCCCCCGGTGGAAGGCAGTTGAAGTGCGTGGGATGGAATCGGCCCCGCACCGCCTGCCGCGACCGTGAACGGCACAGCCCCCACGGATGACCTGAAGCAGTACGGCAACGATGGTGATGGAAAGATGAGATGAAGCAAGTTGCCAAGCGTATACAACGTCAGCCCGCCGAGAACCGACCACAGCCAGATACCATGACCATGGACTGAAACAACACGACTTCTCGGCATGCCACGACAGGGGAACTACGAGCCTTGTCCTCCGTTATAGCACCCTGACACATGACACAGGCGGCCGGGTAGCAGGCCAGCATCCGCTTTCCCGGCCAGTGAAGAAAACCCTCTGTATCGGGGCGGATAATTTTGCCGGCAAAAAAACGTTGCAATGCATTGACGCCACGAGCGGGAATCGATATTATTCGCCGCTCTTCAGGAGGGATTCCCGAGCGGTCAAAGGGATCAGACTGTAAATCTGACGGCTCTGCCTTCGAAGGTTCGAATCCTTCTCCCTCCACCAGTATTCGATAGAAAGCCCGGACATTTGTTCCGGGCTTTTTGTTTTTCCTGCCCAGCACCCAGCTAATGACAGCCGATTGCCGAGCGTCGACGTTCACCGTCGGCATGCCGTCATCGTCGCCCTGCTTTCACTTCCAGAAGCTCTCTAAGCGCTCCCTCTTGCAACCCGATGCACAATGCGGCCGTGGCGTCATGTAGCGTGGCCGACACCTGTCGCCGGGCCTTCCTGACCGCCGATGTCCCGGAACGCCAGACGGTAATGGGTTGCCAAGGCTGGAACCATTCACCCATAGGGCATACCATGATGCTCTACCCCACCCCCGTCAGCCATGCCCACCGATCCGGTGGTCAGCACGCGTTCCCACAAGGAGATAACGTCATGAAATGCCTGGCATTACGGCATGTAGCCTTTGAAGACTTGGGCGTCTTCGACACCGCATTGAAACAGTTCGGCTATGACGTCGAGTACCGCCAGGCCGGCATCGACCGGATGGAGGCTGACGACTGGCTCAGCCCCGACCTGCTGGTGGTACTGGGGGGCCCCATCGGCGTCTACGAACAGGCTGATTACCCTTGGTTGGGGGGCGAGATCGATGGCGTGGCCCGACGCCTGACTCAGGGTCTGCCGACGCTCGGCATCTGCCTGGGCGCACAGATTATGGCCGCTGCGCTCGGGGCCCGGGTCTACCCCGGCCGGGCGAAGGAAATCGGCTGGGGCGCGGTCTCGCTCTCGGCGGCCGGCAATCGCTCCAGCCTGTCTTGTTTGCAAGAGGTGCCGCTGCTGCACTGGCATGGCGACACGTTCGACCTGCCGGCCGGCGCGCAGCTGCTCGCGTCCACCGAGCTGACCCCGCACCAGGCTTTTGCCTGGGGCAACAACGCGCTGGCGCTACAGTTCCACCCCGAAGTCGACGGCCATCTGATCGAGGCGTGGCTGATCGGGCACAGCGGCGAGTTGCAGCATGCCGGCCTGTCGGTTCCCGAGCTGCGTGCCGCCAGCCACCGCTTCGCCGACCACGCGGCCCGGGCCGGCGCGGCGATGCTGGGCGCCTGGCTGCGGCAACTGGGTACGACGCGATGCGAATAGCGGTGGATGCGCTGCTGGTCGGCCGTTCCGCACCGCTGGCAGGCACTTCTCACCAGAGCGGAATCCACAAGAGCCTGGTTGCGACGCCGCTCTGGCTATCGGAACAGGGCTTCGACGGTGACGAGCAGGCGGACCGACGGGTGCACGGCGGTCCGGAAAAGGCCGTTCATCATTACCCGCGCGATCACTACCCCGCCTGGATCGAGCAGTTGGGCGCGCAGCCGCTGCTGCTGGCGCCAGGTGCCTTCGGCGAAAACCTCTCAACTCGCGGCCTCACCGAAGAATCCGTCTGTGTGGGGGATGTTTTCGAGTTGGGCCAGGCGGTGGTGCAGGTGTCGCAGGGACGCCAGCCGTGCTGGAAGCTGAATGCCCGCCTGGGGCACAAAGGAGCGGCCAGGTTGATGCAGGACATGGGCCGGACCGGCTGGTATTACCGTGTGCTGCAAACCGGCTGGGTGCGCCCGGGGGATGTGCTCGTGCTCGCCGAGCGTCCTGAACCAGCCTGGCCCTTGCTGAGGGTGATCCACGCGCTGTTCGGGCGAGAGCCCGAGCACATGCGCGAGTGGGCCGCCGCCGCCGAGCTGGCGCCACTGGCCGAGAACTGGAAACGCACCTTCCGGCGCCGCCTCGAGAGCGGCGCAGTGGAAGACTGGTCGAGACGGCTGGAAGGCTGAAGGCGTGGCCGGAGCCGATCTTCCCGGCTTCGGCCAACCCCGCCTCCGAACACGGGCGCGACGGGGCGAACCGCGCTCAGAACCTGCTTACGATCTCGCGAGCTAGAGCGAGACAAGGCAAAAACGACTGAGGAAGCGGCGTTTACACGTGGTAAATGCGCATTCCGAAGACGGCTTTAACGCCGTCTCGCCGACGCGCAGCAGATCGTAAACGGGTTCTCAGGGCAGCCGCGCCTGCGGCGTAATCTGGCGCGGGTCGACCTTCAGCTCGATCAGCGCGGGACGACCGGCCTCGGTGGCGCGGGCGAACGCGGCCGGGAAGTCCTCGCTGCGTTCCACCACTTCGGCGTGCGCACCCAACGCCCGCGCCAGCGCGACGAAATCCGGGTTTTGCAAATCCGTGGCGAAGGGGCGCGAGGGGTATTCGCGTTCCTGGTGCATGCGGATGGTGCCGTACATGCCGTTGTTGACCACGATCACCACCACCGCCGCGCCGAATTGCCGCGCCGTGGCGAGTTCCTGCGGGTACATCATGAAGCAGCCGTCACCGGCGAAGCACACCACCTGCCGCTCGGGGTGCTGCAGCTTGGCGGCAATCGCCGCCGGCAGGCCGTAGCCCATTGCCCCGTTGGTCGGCGCGAGCTCGGTGGCGGGCCGGCGGTAGCGGTAGAAACGGTGCACCCAGACGGCGTAGTTGCCGGCGCCGTTGCTGACGATGGCGTCGGCCGGCAACACTTCGCGCAAGTGCGTCATCACCTTGCCCATGTCGACGCCACGGTGTTCGGGCGAGGTTGCGGGCGGGGTGCTGAAGGCCAGGTACTCGGCACGGGCATCTTGCGTCCACTGCCGCCAGGCATCGCCATCGAGCGGCGGCAGTTCGGCAAGCGCCCCGGCGAAGGCCTGCATCCCGGCATTGATCGGCAGGCGGGCGCGGTAGACCCGGCCCAATTCTTCCGGGTCGGCGTGAACATGGATCAAGGTCTGCGCCGGCTGCGGGCTGGCGATCAGGGTGTAGCCGTTGCTGGTGACTTCCCCCAGCCGGGTGCCGATGGCGAGGATGAGATCGGCGCCGCGCACCCGTTCGGCCAACTGTGGCGACAGCCCGAAACCGAGATGGCCGACGTAGTGCGGGTCGTCGTTATCGAACAGGTCCTGGCGGCGGAAGGCGGTGGCCACCGGCAGCGCGTTGGCCGCGACGAAGCGATGCAAGGCCTGGCAGGCTGGCGCGCTCCAGCCACTGCCGCCGACTACCAGCAAGGGGCGCTGGGCGGCACTCAGGAGCCGGTGCAATTCGCTCATGTCGGCTTGAGACGGCGCGGCCTGCACCGCTTGTGCCGCTACCGCCGGCCCCGCCACGCCCTGGCTGAACAGGATATCGTCCGGCAGCGCCACCACCACCGGCCCTGGCCGGCCCGACATCGCCACGCTGAAGGCACGCGCCACCACTTCGGGGATGCGCTCGATGCTCTCGATCTGCGTCGCCCACTTGGCCAGGCCGCCGAACATCCTGACGTAGTCGACCTCCTGGAACGCCTCGCGGCCGAGAAAGCCGCGCTCGACCTGGCCGATGAACAGGATCATCGGGGTGGAATCCTGCATCGCGGTGTGCACGCCGTTGCTGGCATGGGTGGCGCCCGGCCCGCGCGTGACGAAGCAGATGCCGGGGCGCCCGGTGAGCTTGCCGTAGGCATCGGCCATGTACGAAGCCGCCCCTTCGTGGCGGGTGACGACGGTGCGCACGCCCTGTTCGTCGCGCAAGGCATCGAGCACCGGCAGGTAGCTCTCGCCGGGCACGCAGTACACTGCCTCCACCCCGTTCTTGACCAGTGATTCGACCAGAATCCGCCCGCCGTTACGCGGTGCCTCGATGTCCTGCATGGCAATCCTCTCTAATCTTCCATGAACCGCAATCCTGACGCGGCGTGGTGCGCCGCGACCTGCTCTGGTTCGCCGGGTGGGGTGTGATCGTGCGAAACCGGTGCTCAGTCTCTGCCTTCCCAGTGGCGTGCTCAAGCGATGCATTTTGCTTAGCTCATTCCGGAAACTCATCAACTCGGCCATGGATTCACTCTGCCGCGCAGGAGCGTCGGAGGAGTCAGGCGTAGCGGAACCCGGCATCGGTGGCTCCCGGCGTTGACGGGGCGAGGCAAGAATAGCGCGGCAAGGAATAGCACCTCCACCCCTCCTGCACTCATACAGGAACACGCCGTGCGAAGGTGCCGCAGCAAGTTGGCGAACGGGTTCTAAGATGAAAGCAGCGACAGGCAGGAGTGAACCATGGATACAGGCAAGGTTGCGGTCATTGTCGGCGTCGGCCCGGGTCTGGGCTGCGCCCTAGCACAGCGTTTCGCCCGCGCCGAGATGCACGTGGCACTGGTGGCGCGCGACGTGAACAAGCTGGAAGGGCTGGCGGCCGACTGCACCGGCGTGCATCACGCTGGCCGGGCTTACGGCTGCGACGCCACCGACGAGGCGGCGGTCGAGGCGCTGTTCCAGAATATCCGCAGCGATCTGGGAGAACCGGACCTGGTGGTGTACAACGCCGGGCGTTTCGCCCCGGCGGGTCTGCTCGACACCAGCCGCGAGGAGTTCGAGCGCTGCTGGCGGGTGGGTTGTCTGGGGGGCTTTCTGGTCGGACGCGCCGCGGCGCGCGGCATGGTGGCGCGCATCGAGAACGGTGGCGCCGGCGGCACCATCCTGCTCACCGGGGCGACGGCCAGCCTGCGCGGCAGCGCCGGCTTCCACAACCTGGCGGTGGGCAAGTTCGGCCTGCGCGCGCTGGCGCAGAGCATGGCGCGCGAGTTGCAGCCCAAGGGCATCCACGTCGCCCACGTGGTGCTCGACGGCCACATCCGGCCGCAATCGCCGGGACAGATGGGTTCCGCGCCGAACCCCGACGACATGCTGGACCCGGCGGCGATCGCCGAGGCCTACTACCAGCTCTACCGTCAGCCGCGCAGCGCCTGGACGCACGAACTGGACCTGCGCCCCTGGACGGAGCGCTTCTGAGGCCGGTCCAGACCGGTCACCGCAAGCCAACGGGACGCGTGCAGGCAGAGGCAAAAAAAGACGCACCCCCCGCTTGACCATGCCGCTGTGCGTGCAATCCTGGCATGGCCATTCAAACGGGGGATGCGCATCAGAAATAGTCGTACCCTTTTACCGGCACGCTATCCGTCCTGGCTTCTTTCCATTCCTCGAAATCGGCCTTGTGATCCCAGAAGAGATACCAGCCGTGATGCTGGTCCTCGACGACTTCCGGATGTTCGGCAAGAAAGCCGTCCATGAACTCGGTGAACGGCGATACGTAGCCGGAATGACCCACCCGGTACGGTTCCCTCGGGGCAATCATCGTCTCACCCTCCCGTTACAACTTCCATGGCGGGAAAAACCGCCACTAGGTTAGAGATTTTTCCAGTCGGGGTGGTTCCCGTTCCATCCGCATATAGTGACGTGCGTTACAATTCCAATCCACTGAAAACAAAGGAATTATTTTTCCTTAACAGTTGTTGCACTACGCACTTTCACCGGTCACGCCGGTCTAACAAGAGGCGCAGAGTGCGCCCCGTTCGATTGAGTGCTGAAAGGAGTTTGCTATGGATCTTCACATGCATTCGCATCAGCTGACACATCGGCTGCCCGACTGGCGGGCGGCGTCGCTGGCTGGGGTTCTGGCAGGTGTGGTTTTCCTGCTGCTGGACATGCTGGCCATGGTTATGGCGGGTGGCAGCCCATGGGCTCCTACTCACATGATCGCCGCCATCGTCATGGGCAATTCGGCACTGGGGTCGCCGGCGATGTTCAATATCGGCATCACGGTGGTTGCCCTGATCGTGCACTTTGCGCTGGCTATCGGCATGGGATTGATCCTGGGTCTGATCATGGCACCGTTCCACTTCGACTCGAGCTGGGGCATGGCCTCGGCGGTAGGGGTGGTGTTCGGTTTCGTGATCTACGTGGTCAATTTCTACGGCATGACCCAGTTCTTCCCGTGGTTCGCGGAAGCCCGCAGCTGGACGACGCTGATCGCCCACCTGGTATTCGGTATTGTGGCGGCAGATGCCTACCTGAAACTGGAACGTAAAGAACCCGACAGAGACATGTCGGAAATGGCTCGCTGACCGAGCAAACACCCAGCCCGGGGCATCCCCGGGCTTTTCCATGCCTGCCGGCTTCGGCCAACGTTGGCCGAAGAAGCATGTTCAGCGGCGGATCAGCGCGACAGCGGCAGCAGCCCGGCCAGACGCTCGAGCCGAAGGTGCTGTTCCAGCGAATCGGCCAGGCGGTCGATGTGCTGCTCGCGCAGGGCGCGGTAGTCGAGCGGCAGCGGTTCTTGCAGCCCGGCCCAGGCGAGCAGTGCACGGCAGGCCTCGGCGTGGTCGAACAGGCCGTGCAGATAGGTGCCGAGGATCTGGCCGTCGTCCGACACGGCACCTTCGCCGCCGCCGGCCAAGCTCACCGCCGGGCGGGCCAGCGCCGGGCCGCTCGACACCCCCATGTGGATTTCGTAGCCGCTCACCGCGGCATCCGCCACCGTGAGCCGCCCTTCCACCCGCTCCAGGCGCTTGTGCTCGGTGAGGGTGGTTGCCATGTCGAAAAGATTGAGCCCCGGCGTGCTGCCGGCCTCGCTCTCCAGCCCGAGCGGGTCGTGCAGCTCGCGCCCCAGCATCTGGAAGCCGCCGCAGATGCCGATCAGCTTGCCGCCCAGACGCAGATGGCGGCGGATCGCCGGCTCCCAGCCGTTAGCGCGCAGCCAGGCCAGATCGTTGCGGGTGTTCTTGCTGCCGGGCAGCACGATCAGGTCGGCCGGCGGAATCGCCTGCCCCGCCCCGACCAGGGTCAATTCGACCTGCGGGTGCAGGCGCAGCGGGTCGAAATCGGTGTGGTTGCTCAGGCGCGGGAGCACCGGCGCCACCACGCGCAGGCGCTCGGTGCTGCGCGCGCCGCCCGGCGCGTTCTGCCGCGTGAGGCTGTCCTCGGCCTCGATGTGCAGCCCCATGAGATACGGCAGCACGCCCAGCACCGGCTTGCCGGTGTACTGTTCGAGCCAGTCGAGCCCCGGCTGCAGCAGCGCGAGGTCGCCGCGGAAGCGGTTGATGACGAAGCCGACCACGCGGCGCTGTTCCGATTCTGACAACAGCGCCAGCGTGCCGACCAGGTGCGCGAACACACCGCCGCGGTCGATGTCGGCCACCAGAATCACCGGGCAGTCCACCGCCTCGGCAAAACCCATATTGGCGATGTCGCCCTCGCGCAGGTTGATCTCGGCCGGGCTGCCCGCTCCTTCCACCACGATGCAGTCGTAGTGTTCGGCCAACCTTTGGTGCGATTGCAGCACCGCCTTCATCGCCTCGGGCTTGTAGCGGTGATAAACCGAAGCTTCCATATTGCCGATGGCCTTGCCCTGCACGATGACCTGGGAGCCGACGTTGCTGTTGGGCTTGAGCAGGATCGGATTCATGTCGGTGTGCGGCTCGACGCCGCAGGCCTGCGCCTGCACCGCCTGCGAGCGGCCGATCTCGCCGCCGTCGACGGTCACGGCGCTGTTGAGCGCCATGTTCTGCGGCTTGAACGGGGCGGTACGGATGCCGCGACGCGCCAACAGGCGGCACAGCCCGGTGGCCAACGTGCTCTTGCCGGCGTCCGAGGTTGTACCCTGGATCATGATGGTTTTGGCTGGCATGGTTTGACTCCGGGCGCGCTTTTTCCTGACGATCATCCTAGAATGACGCCTTTCGTATTGATGGTGATCGATGCGCGGCCTGCTTCAGCGCAACGTCATCGACCGGCAAAACCGGAATTATATAGGCGCACTTCGTGACTTCCCCCGTTTTTCTGCTGCTGGCTGTTCTCCTCGACAAACTCTTCGGCGAGCCGCCGCGCTGGCATCCCCTGGTCGGCTTCGGCAAGCTGGTGCGCTGGCTGGAACGCCGGCTCTACCCGGCCGCCCCGGAGCAGGAAACCGAGCAGCGCATGCGCTTACGCGGCGCGATCGGCATCGCCCTGCTCTTGATCCCCTTTACGCTGCTGGCGGCGCTGCTGGCCTGGCTGCCCTTCATCGGCGTGTTCTACAGCGTGGTACTGCTCTACCTCGCCATCGGCGCCAAGAGCCTGACCCAGCACGCCGAGGCGGTGATCGAGGCGCTGGAGCGGCATGACCTGCCGCTGGCGCGCCAGCGCGTCGGCATGATCGTGAGCCGCGACACCTCGCAGCTTTCCGAGCAGGACGTGGCGCGCGCCACCATCGAATCGGTGCTGGAAAACGGCAGCGACGCCATCTTCGCCGCGCTGTTCTGGTTCCTGCTCTTAGGCGCACCGGGCGCGGTGCTGTACCGGCTCGCCAATACGCTGGACGCGATGTGGGGCTACAAGAACGAGCGCTACCTGCATTTCGGCTGGGCCGCGGCACGCTTCGACGACGTGCTGAACTTCATTCCGGCGCGGCTCACCGCGCTGACCTATATCGCGCTGGGCGACCGCCGCGCCGGCTGGGCGTGCTGGCGCGCGCAGGCGCCGACCTGGTACAGCCCCAACGCCGGCCCGGTGATGGCGGCTGGCGCTGGCGCGCTGGGCGTGGCGCTGGGCGGTGCGGCCAGCTACCACGGCCAGCTCAAGGCGCGTCCGGCATTGGGGCTGGAACGCGCCCCGGACTGCGGCGACATCCGCCGCGCCGTGCGCCTGGTGCAGCGCGGTCTGTGGCTGTGGGTCGGCATTGGCCTGCTGCTGGCGCTGGTGACGGGAGGCCTCAATGCTTGACCACGGCGGCGGCATCCTGGCGGCGGCGCGCCGTTTCAACATGCCGGTGGAAGACTGGCTCGACCTCTCCACCGGGCTCAACCCGCACGGCTGGCCGGTGCCGGCGATTCCGGCATCGGCCTGGCAGCGCCTGCCGGAAACGGCAGACGGGCTGGAGGCCGCCGCCGCCGGGTATTACGGCTGTGACTCCCTGTTGCCGGTAGCCGGCTCGCAACCGGCGATCCAGACGCTGCCGCGGCTGCGCCCGCCCGGCCGGGTCGGCCTGCTGGCCGCCACCTACGCCGAACACCCGCACGCCTGGGCACGGCACGGCCACGAGGTGGTGCGCCTGACGCCGGAGCGCATCGACGCGGCGCTCGACACCCTCGACGTGCTCTTGGTCTGCAACCCCAACAACCCGACCGGCTGGTCCGCCACGCCGGAACAGTTGGACGCCTGGCACGCACGGCTGGCGGTGCGTGGCGGCTGGCTGGTGGTGGACGAGGCCTTCATGGATTGCACGCCGGAGCACAGCGTGCTGCCGCGCATCGGCGTGCCGGGGCTGATCGTGCTGCGCTCGATCGGCAAGTTCTTCGGCCTGGCCGGCGCTCGAGCCGGCTTCGTGTTCGCCGGGCACGAGCTGCTCGCCCGGCTGCAGGAAGAACTCGGACCGTGGACACTGAGCGGGCCGGCGCGCGTGGCGGTGCGTCTGGCCTTGCAGGACACCGCCTGGCAGGCGCGCACGCGCGAGCGGCTGGCCGCCGACAGCGCGCGGCTCGCCAGGCTGCTGGCCGCGCACGGCCTCGCCCCCGATGGCGGCAGCGCGCTGTTCCAGTGGCTGGCGCACCCCGCCGCCGCCGCGCTGCACGACTTCCTGGCCCGCCGCGGCATCCTGATCCGCCTCTTTGCCGACACCGGCAGCGTCCGCTTCGGCCTGCCGGCGAGCGAGGCCGCCTGGTCGCGGCTGGAGGCCGCGCTGGAGGGTTGGTGTATACCTCAAGAGGAGGCATGCACCAACCTTGAACACAACACGCAACGCTAACGACCCGCGCCGCGCCATCCGGCTCGGCCTGCGGGCGAACCTGGCCCAGTTCAGCCTGCTGGTGCTGGTCAACGCCTTCGTCGGCGCCATGGTCGGCATGGAGCGCTCGATCCTCCCCGCCATCGCCGAGCGGGAGTTCCATCTAGCGGCGCACACCGCCATCCTCGCCTTCATCGTGGTGTTCGGCGTCTCCAAGGCGCTGACCAATTACGTCGCCGGCCGTTATGCCGACGTGTACGGCCGCAAGACCATCCTCGTCACCGGCTGGCTGATCGCCACGCCGGTACCGTTCCTGCTGATGTGGGCGCCGTCCTGGAACTGGGTGCTGCTGGCCAACGTGCTGCTGGGTGTGAGCCAGGGCCTGACCTGGTCCATCACGGTCATCATGAAGATCGACCTGGCCGGCCCGCTCAACCGGGGGCTGGCGATGGGTATCAACGAGTTCGCCGGTTATGTCGCGGTCGGCGCGGCGGCGCTCGCCACCGGCTGGCTTGCCGCCCGCTACGGATTGCGGCCGCAGCCGTTCTACCTTGGCGTGGCCTTCGTGCTGGCCGGTTTGCTGCTGTCGCTGCTGGCGGTGCGCGAGACACACGCCCACGCACGGCACGAAGCGCTGCAGCAGCCGGACGCCCACCCCGGCCAGCCCTCGCCCGCGACGATCTTCTGGCGCACCAGCTGGCAGGACCGCAACCTGTCGTCCATCTGCCAGGCGGGTTTGGTCAACAATCTCAACGACGGCATGGCCTGGGGCCTGTTTCCGCTCGCCTTCGCCGCCGCCGGCATGAGCCTGACGCAGATTGGCTGGCTGGCCGCCGTCTACCCGGCGGTGTGGGGCGGCTGCCAGCTCGTGACCGGGGCCATGTCCGACCGCATCGGCCGCAAGGGGCTGATCGTGGCCGGCATGTGGCTGCAGGCGGCCGGCATCGTCGTCACCGCCGGCAGCCTGCGCTTCTCCGGCTTTCTCGCCGGCGCGGTGCTGCTGGGCGTCGGCACGGCGATGGTCTACCCGACCCTGCTGGCGGCCATCGGCGACGTGGCACATCCGGGCTGGCGGGCCTCGGCGGTGGGGGTGTACCGCCTGTGGCGCGACCTCGGCTACGCCATCGGCGCCCTGTTGTCCGGGGTGGTGGCCGACCTGTTCGGCATGGCCAGCGCGATCTGGCTGGTGGCCGGGCTGACATTCCTTTCCGGGGCGATTGCCGCGGTACGCCTGCAGGAAACGCATACGACTTCCCGCTGACACGAGCGCCCCTCATCGCGCGGCACAGCCGGACGGCATCGCCGCGTTTGTTCACAAGCCCGCCGCCCTCACGTATCATCCTGCCCCTAAGTGACGGTGACGGGAACGTGGTGCGATACCACGGCTGCCCCCGCAACTGTAAGCGACGAGCCGGCGCCACGATGCCACTGGAGTGATCCGGGAAGGCGGCGTCAGGCGGTGAAGCGCGAGCCAGGAGACCGGCCGTCACCGATGTCGACACAGGCAGAAGCCGGGCGGGGTGCACCGGGGGAATGCAGGAACCGCCTTGGGCAGTTCGTGCCCTCGCCTGTGGCGACGTAACCAGCTCGAGGGCAATCAACAACATGACGTCGCATCATCCCAGCCGGCCAGGCGGCCGTAGCCGCCTCGTCGGCATACTGGCGTTCCTCTTCATCGCCAACCTGCTCGCCTGGGCGTGGGCGTTTTCCGCGTTCTCGGCACAGCCGGCGCTGCTCGGCACCGCGCTCCTGGCCTACCTGTTCGGCCTGCGCCACGCGGTGGACCCCGACCATATCGCCGCCATCGACAACGTGGTGCGCAAGCTGATGCAGGAAGGCAAACAGCCCTACGCGGCGGGGTTTTTCTTTTCGATCGGCCATTCCGCGCTGATCGTGCTGGCGGTCGCCATCATCGTCACCACCACGGAAGCCTTGCAAAGCCGCTTCGCCGCCTTCAAGACCCTCGGCGGCCTCGTCTCGACCAGCGTTTCGGCCTTCTTCCTGCTGGCCATCGCCCTCACCAACCTGATGATCCTCAAGGGCGTCTGGCGCAACTTCCAGCGCGTGAAGCGCGGCGAGGACGTCAGCGCCGAAGAGATGAACCTGCTGCTGTCGGGACAGGGCCTGCTCGCCCGGCTGTTCCGGCCGCTGTTCCGGCTGGTGACGAAGAGCTGGCACATGTTCCCGATCGGCTTTCTGTTCGGCCTGGGCTTCGACACCGCCACTGAGATCGGCCTGTTTTCCGTTTCCGCCTCCCATGCCTCGGCGGGGACGTCGCTGTGGAACGTCATGGTGTTCCCGGTGCTGTTCACCGCCGGCATGGCGCTGGTGGACACCCTGGACAGCATGCTGATGGTGGGCGCTTACGGCTGGGCCTTCGTCAATCCGCTGCGCAAGCTCTGGTACAACCTCACCATCACCACGATCTCGGTGCTGGTCGCCTTCGGCATCGGCGGCATCGAGGCGCTGGGCCTCCTGGCCAGCCAGCTGCAACTGACCGGCGCGTTCTGGGACGGCGTCGCCCTGCTGAACGAGAGCCTGGCCCATTTCGGCTACCTGGTGATCGGCATCTTCATCGCCAGCTGGGCCGTTTCGGCCGGCATCTACCGGTGGCGCGGCTACGAAGTGCGCTACGGCAAGGCACAGGACAGTCTATGAGAACCCATTACAAACACGTGCTGATGTGCACCGGTCCGCGCTGCACCGAGAACGGCGTCGAGGCCGAGGCCATGTTCAAGGCGCTGGGCCAGACCATCGACGCCTGCGAGGGCTTGCGCGTCAAACGTACCCGCACCCATTGCTTCGCGGTGTGCAAGGAAGGCCCGATCGTCGCCGTGTATCCGGACGGCGTGTGGTACCGCAAAGTCGACGCGGCGGCGGTCCAGCGCATCGTGCACGAGCACCTGGCGGGCGGCTGCCCGGTCGAGGAACTGGTGTTCCACCGCCTGGGCATCGGCGACATCGAACAAGGAGAGCAGCCATGAGCGCCCCCAACCGCGGCGGCATCGTGCTGCTGACCCACGCCGGCACCGACCTCACCGCGCTGCACCGCGCCGAGACCGAGCTGCCCGAGGGCTTCGTGCCGGTGGCCGGTGTCAACCTGCAAACCGTCGACAGCGCCGAGCGCATGGCCGCGCTACTGGCGGGCACCATTGCCGATACCCGCATCCTGGTGGTGCGGGTGCTGGGCCGCGCCCAGACCATCCCCGGCTTCGAAGAACTGCTGAAGGACGCGAAAGCCCGCGAGCGTGCACTGATCGTGGTGAGCGGCACCGGCGAGCCGGACCCCGAACTCGCCGCCCTGTCGTCGGTGCCGCCGGCGCTGCAGCACGAGGTCACCGCCTACCTGCAGGCAGGCGGCAGCGGCAACATGGCGCAGTTGCTGCGCTGCCTGTCCGACCGCCTCCTGATGAGCGGCTTTGGCTACCAGCCCCCCACCCCGCTGCCCGAGCACGGCATCTACCACCCGGAGCTGTCGGGGCTCGCCACGCTGGACGACTGGGCGGCGATCCGCCACCCGGACTGGCCGACGGTCGGCATCACCTTCTACCGCGCGCACTGGATGAGCGGCAACACCCGCTTCATCGATATGCTGGTCGACATGTTGGCCGAACGCCGGCTCAACGCCCTGCCGGTCTATACCGCCTCGCTGCGCACGCTCGACGAGACCGGCATGCCGGCGGCGCTGCAGTTTTTCAGTGACATTGGCCGCATCGACGCGCTGATCAACACGACATCGTTTGCCATGGGCGATGTGAATGCCGACGGCCCGACCGCCGCAGGCTGGTCGGTGGCGGCGTTCGAGCGGCTCGACATTCCGGTGATCCAGGCCATCACCAGCAGCATGACGCAGCAGCAGTGGGAAGCCTCCGAGCGTGGGCTCAACCCGCTCGACACCGCGATGAACGTGGCGCTGCCCGAGTTCGACGGCCGCATCGTCAGCGTGCCGATGTCGTTCAAGCACGACGAGGACGAAACCCACTACGCACCGCTCGCCGACCGGGTCCGCCGCGTCGCCGGCATCGCCGCGCGCCAGGTAGCGCTGCGCCGCATTCCGGCTGAACAGAAGCGCATCGCCTTCATTTTCACCAATTCCAACAGCAAGGCCTCGCAGATCGGCAACGCCGTCGGCCTCGATTCGCCGGCCTCGCTGTTCACCCTGCTGCACGCCATGCGCGAGCAGGGCTACCATCTGCCCGGTCTGCCGGAATCGAGCGACGCGCTGATCCACGAGCTGATCGACCGCGGCGCCTACGATGAGGACTACCTGACGGCGGATCAATTAAGCAAAGCCATCGCCAGCGTGCCGGCAGCGCGCTACGCCGAGTGGTTCGGTCAGTTGCCCGACCTGCTGCAGCAGAAGATGCTGGAACGCTGGGGCGAGGCGCCCGGCAGCGCCTACGTGCACGAGGGCAAACTGGTGTTCGCCGGGCTGGAGTTCGGCAACGCCTTCGTCGCGCTGCAACCGCCGCGCGGCTACGGCATGGACCCGGACGCGATCTACCACACTCCGGACCTGCCACCGACCCACCACTATTACGCGCTGTATTGCTGGCTGCGCGACGACTGGAAAGCCGACGCCATCGTCCACGTCGGCAAGCACGGCACGCTGGAATGGCTGCCGGGCAAGGGCGTGGGGGTGTCGGAACACTGCTTCCCGGACGCGCTGCTCGGCGACCTGCCGATGTTCTACCCGTTCATCCTGAACGACCCGGGCGAAGGCTCGCAGGCCAAGCGCCGCGCCCACTCGGTGATCATCGACCACCTCACGCCACCGATGACCACCGCCGACACCTATGGGCCCTTGGCGCAACTGACGCAACTGGTGGACGAGTACTACCAGGTGGAGATGCTGGACCCGGCCAAGCTGCCGTTGCTGCAGCAGCAGATCTGGGACCTGATCAAGGAAGCCAAGCTCGATAGCGATCTGGCGGCGATGCTGGGCCACGACCACGATCATGGACATGACCACGAACATCATGATCACCAGCATCACGGTCACGAGCACGGTCATCATGATCATGACCATCATGAGCATGCTCACCCGCACGCGGCAGCGACACCGGCCAGCAAGTACCGGGTGCAGCCGGCCAAGCCCGCCCTGAAGCAGACCGGCGCGACGGCGAGCGTCGGCGGCCAGTACCGCCCGACGACCGCCAAGCCACATAGTCACGGGCACGATCACCACCACGGTCATGGCCATGACCATGACCATCATCACCATGGCCATCATGATCACGATCATCACGACCATGACCACCACCACGAGTGGGACGCCACGCTGAACGAGGACGGCGTGCCGCTGACCCTGGCCAAGATGGAAGGCGTGGACGTCGCCCACCTGATCGAGGACATCGACGGCTACTTGTGCGAACTGGGCGCGGCGCAGATTCGCGACGGCCTGCACATCCTCGGCAAGGTGCCGCAGGGCGAGGCGCTGGTGGACATGGTGTGCGCGCTGGTGCGCCTGCCCAACCTGGCCATCCCCAGCCTGCCGGCGAGCGTCGCCGCGGCGCTGAGCATGAACTGGAATGGGCTGCAGGACGACAAGGGCAAGCGGCTGGAAAATGTCCCGCCGCGGCTGCAGGCGCTGGCCGGCACGCCGCTGGTGACGCGTGCCGACGCACTCGACGCGGTCAATGCGCTGGGCCGCCGCCTGGTGGCCACGTTGGCCGAACACGGCTTCGACGCGAGCGTGATCGACGCAACGTTGGCCGAAGCGCTGCCCGGCAGCGCCGACACCGGCGCGATCAAGACCACCCTCGCCTTCGTCTGCCGCGAGCTGGTGCCCAACCTGGCACGCACCACGGAAGAGATCGCCAATCTGCTGCACGGCCTCGCCGGCGGCTACGTGCCGGCGGGCCCCAGCGGCGCGCCGACGCGCGGCATGGCGCACGTGCTGCCCACCGGCCGCAATTTCTACTCGGTCGATCCGCGCAGCCTGCCCTCGCAAGCCGCCTGGCGCATCGGCACCGAGCTGGCGAACGAAGTGCTGGCGCGCCACCGCAAGGAAACCGGCCACCTGCCGGAGACGGTCAGCATCAGCGTGTGGGGCACCAGCGCCATGCGCACCCACGGCGACGACATCGCCGAAATCCTGGCGCTCTTGGGCGTGCGTCCACGCTGGCAGGCCGAGAGCCGCCGCATCACCGGCATCGAGGTGATTCCGCTGGCCGAACTGGGCCGCCCGCGCATCGACGTCACCGTGCGCATCAGCGGCTTCTTCCGCGACGCCTTCCCGCACCTGATCCACCTCGTCGACGAGGCGGTGCACACCGTGGCGCGACTGGATGAACCGCCCGAGCAGAACTTCGTGCGCAAGCACTACCTCGCCGACCTGAGCCACGATCTGTTTCAGGGGCTGCCGTCCGACACCGCGAGCCAGCGCGCGCTCTACCGCGTGTTCGGCTCCAAGCCCGGCACCTACGGCGCCGGCATCCTGCCGCTCATCAACGAGCAGAACTGGGAAACCGACGCCGATTTCGCCACCGCCTACATCAACTGGGGCGGCTATGCCTACGGCCAGCGCGACAACGGCACCGACGCGCGCGCCGATTTCCGCCACCGCCTGTCCGGCGTCGAGGTGGCCCTGCACAACCAGGACAACCGCGAGCACGACATCTTCGACAGCGACGACTACCTGCAGTACCACGGCGGCATGATCGCCACCATCCGCAGCCTCACCGGCCGCCAGCCGCGCCACTACTTCGGCGACAGCCACAACCCGGACAACCCGGCGGTGCGCGGCCTGAAGGAGGAGGTGCTGCGCGTGTTCCGCTCGCGCGTGGCCAACCCGAAATGGATCGCCAGCATCCAGAAACACGGTTATAAAGGCGGGCTGGAGCTGGCTGCCACGGTCGACTACCTGTTCGGCTACGACGCCACCGCGCACGTGGTGGACGATTGGGTGTACGAGCAGTTGGCCGAAACCTACGCGCTGGATCAGCAAATGCAGGACTTCTTCGCCGAGAGCAACCCGTGGGCGCTCAACGCCATCACCGAGCGCCTCTTGGAAGCGGCCCAGCGCCGGCTGTGGGAAGAACCGAACCCGGACACGCTCGCCGCGCTGCGCGACCTGCACCTGCAAAGCGAGGCGATGCTGGAAGAACGCGGGGAGAACCCGAAACGATGAAACACCACTACCCCTTCGTCGCCATCGTCGGCCAGGAGCAGCTCAAGCGTGCGCTGTTGCTGTGCGCGGTCGACCCCAGCATGGGCGGCGTGCTGATCCGCGGCGACAAGGGCACCGCCAAGAGCACCGCCGCGCGCGGCTTGGCCGAGGTGCTGCCGCCGATCGCGCGCACCGACGGCTGCGGCTTCAACTGCGCCCCGGACGCGCCGCTGGCCGAGTGCCCAACCTGCCAGGACCCGGACACGTTGGCCGAAGCCGCCCCGGTGCCCTTCATCAACCTGCCGCTGGGCGCCACCGAAGACCGCGTGCTGGGCAGCCTGGACTTCGAAAAGGCGCTCAAGCACGGCCAGCAGGCGTTCAAGCCGGGCCTGCTGGCGGCGGCGCATCGCGGCCTGCTCTACATCGACGAAATCAACCTGCTCGCCGACCACCTGGTCGACGTGCTGCTCGACGTCGCCGCCATGGGCGTCAACACCGTGCAGCGCGAAGGACTGTCGGTGAGCCACCCGGCGCGCATCACGCTGTTGGGCACGATGAACCAGGAGGAAGGCGAGCTGCGTCCGCAGTTACTCGACCGCTTCGGCATGATGGTGGACGTGAGCGCGCCGCGCGACGCCGCCACCCGCGCCGAGGTGGTACGCCGCCGCCTGGCGTTCGAGGCCGATCCGGCGGGCTTCGCCCGGCGCTGGGCCGACGACACCGCCGCGCTGTGCCAGACCCTGCACGCCGCGCAGGCCGGGCTTGCCGACGTGGTCATGCCCGATTCGCTGTTCGACTTCATCAGCCGGCTGTGCTGCGAGTTCGAGGTGGCCAGCCTGCGCGCCGACATCGTGATGCACAAGGCGGCGCGGGCGCTGGCCGCGCTCGACGGCCGGCGCGAGGTGACGGCGGAAGACGTACGCGACGCCGCCGAGCTGGTGCTGCCGCACCGCCGCCGCAAGAAACCGTTCGAGCAATCCGGCCTGGACCGCGACAAGCTCGACGAGCTGACGCGGCAGGCGTCCGAACCGCCGCCCCCGCCGCCGGCATCGCAGCCGCCCTCGGGCCAGGACAGCGCGGATAATCGCGGCGGCGAGTCCGAACCGGACAATGCCGAACCGTCGAGCAACGACACCGACGACAACGCCCAGCCGGGCAGCGCCGCCGAGCAGCTGTTCGCCGCCGGCACCCCCGCCGGCGTCGGCCGCATCGAGGTAGCCGCCTTGCACGCCTCCGAGGCCAGCGGACGGCGCAGCAGTAGCGAAGGCACGCGCCACGGCCACACCCTGCGCGCCGTGCCGAGCGAGGCGCCGAGCCAGCTCGCGCTGGACGCCACCCTCAAGAGCGCGCTGCTGCGCAATCCCGGCGATTTCAGCGTCACCCGCGCCGACCTGCACGACAAGGTGCGCGTCGGCAAGCAGGCCAACCTGATCCTGCTGGTGGTCGACGCCTCCGGCTCGATGGCGGCCAAGCGCCGCATGGAAGCGGTCAAGGGCTGCGTGCTGGGCCTGCTGCAAGACGCCTACCAGCGCCGCGACCAGGTGGCGGTGATCGCCTTTCGTGGCAACGCCGCCGAGCTGGTGCTGCCGCCGACGCGCCAGATCGACCAGGCCGAACGCGCCCTGTCCGAGCTGCCCACCGGCGGACGCACGCCGTTGGCGCACGCCTTGCAGCTCACCGCCGAGACGCTGGCGCGGCACGCCCGCGCGGACAATCTGACGCCGCTGTTGGTGGTACTCTCCGACGGCCGCGCCAACATCGCGCTCGACACGCGCCGGGACCCGTGGCGCGAGGCGCTGGGGTTGGCCGAAGCCCTGGCCGCCCAGGGCACGCCGGCGCTGGTGCTCGACACCGAGGAAGGCTACGTGCGCCTGGGCCGTGCGCGCGAACTCGCCACGGCATTGCAGGGCGAATACCTGCCGCTCGACACGCTGTCGGCGGAAAGCCTGACGTTGACGATACGGCAGCGGCTGGGAAGCTGAACTCCACGACGAATCACAACGGCGGGGGCGCCGACCGGCCCGCCCGCCACGGAATACCAAGGAAACACCGACATGATTATCTGCATCGGCGCCGGACCCGGCGACATCGGCTACCTGCCGCAACGCTCGGCGCAACTGATCCGCGAGGCCGACGTGGTCGCCGGCTTCAACGCCGTGGTCGACGTGGTGCGCCCGCTGATCCCGGACACCGCCGAGGTGATCCAGATGGGCTACCGCGACCAGGTCGCGCAGCTCGACATCGTCGCCCTTCGCCACCACGCCGGCAAGAAATGCGTGGTGGTGTTCATGGGCGACATCCACTTCAGCGGCTTCCAGTACCTGGAGCGCGTCGAGCGCGCCTGCGGCCACCCGGTCGAGACCATCCCGGGCATTTCGTCGGCACAGATCCTGGCCTCGCGCGCCAAGGTGTGCTTCGACGAGACCAGCTTCATCACCTTCCACCGCCGCGGCGACCTGACCCCGTTCAAGCGCCACCTGGTGCACGCTCTGCAAGACCAGCGCAACGCCATCGTCATCCCCTGCCCGTGGGACGAGGCGCGCTCCTTCATGCCTTGGCACATCGCCGCCTACCTGCTGGAAAACGGCATTCCGTCCGAGCACCCGGTGGAAGTGTGGGAAAACCTCACCCGTGGCGACGCCGAATGGCACGGCACCCTGGCCGAGTGTGTCGACCAGCGCTTCTCCGACATGAGCATCATGCTGATCCGCACCCTTGCCCCGATGGACAGCCAGATCGAGCCGAGCCACAAATGAGCACCCACGATTACGCCATCGTGCTGGCCGGCCACGGCAGCCGCGACCCGGACGGGATCAACGAGTTCATGGCGCTGGTCGAACTGCTGCGCGAGCGCGCCGGCGGCCGCACCGTCGAGCATGGCTTCCTGGAATTCGCCACGCCGACCATCGATGAAGCCGTAGCCTCGGTGATCGAAGCTGGCGCCAAGAAGGTGGTGATGGTGCCGGGCGTGCTGCTCGCCGCCACCCACGCCAAGAACGACATGCCGAGCGAGCTGCTGGCCTTGCAGCGCGCCCATCCGGACACCGAGTTCCACTTCGGCGCGGCGATGGACCTGCACCCCAAGCTGCTGCAACTGTGCCGCGAGCGCATCGTCGAGGCCGAAGGCCGCTCCGGTCAGACCGTGTCGCGCGCCGACACCTGTCTCGTCGTGGTCGGGCGCGGCACCACGGACCCGGACGCCAACTCCGAGATTTCCAAGCTCACGCGCATGCTGGAAGAAGGCCTGGGCTTCGGCACCTCCTTCGTCTGCTATTCCGGCACCGCCAAGCCGCTGGTGGCCGACGGCCTGCGCGCCGCCGCCCTGCTGGGCTACAAGCGCATCGTGGTGCTGCCCTATTTCCTGTTCGACGGCGTGCTGGTCAAGCGCATCTACGCCGCCGCGGACGACCTGGCGACGCGCCATCCCGAGCTGGAGGTGCTCAAGGCCGATTACCTCGGCGTGCACCCGCACGTGGCCGACGTGTTCCTCGAGCGCGCCCAGGAAGGCGTCGAGGGCCGCGCCACGATGAACTGCGCGCTGTGCAAGTACCGCGTGCAGATCGTCGGCTTCGAAGAACAGGTCGGCACGCCGCAGCAGGGCCACCACGGTCTGGTGCGCGGGCTGCTCGGCCGTACCGACGCCGTGCCAGCGCCGATCGACAACTGGCCGCCCTACGTGCCGCACCCGATCGAAGCCGAGAGCATGCGCATCATCCAGGCCGGCTACGACTGGTCGACCATCCCGGCCGAACTGCACACCGTGCTGCAGCGCCTGGTGCACACCTCCGGCGATTTCAGCAGCGTGGACGACATGGTTTTCTCGCCCGGCGCCACCGAGATCGGCCTGCGCGCGCTGCTGCGCTGCCGCCGCGTGGTGACCGACGTCACCATGGTGCAGACCGGCCTCAAGCGCGCGGTGCTCGATCAGCTCGGCGTCGAGACCTGGTGCGGCGTGCACGACGAAGAGACTCACCTGCTCGCCAAGACCCACGGCATCACCCGCTCCGCCGCCGGCATCCGCCGCGCCTGGCAGAAGTTCGGCAACGACGTGATCGTCGCCATCGGCGATGCGCCGACCGCGATCATGGAAGTGGTGCGGCTGGTGCGCGAGCACGGCTGGCGCCCGCAACTGGTGGTCGGCCTGCCGGTGGGCTTCGTCGGCACGCGCGAGTGCAAGGAAGAACTGGCCCGCCTGCTGCAGGTGCCGCGCATTACCAACCGCGGCACGCGTGGTGGCTCGCCGTGGGCGGCCACCGTGGTCAACGCGCTGATGATCTCGGCCATCGAGCACGTCGGGCGCCAGAACCAGGAACAGCAAGCACAGCAATGAGCACTCGCCGCCCCTACGACCTCGCCACCCCCGCCCCCAACGGCCTGCGCCGCGGCCGCACCACCGGCAGCTGCGCCACCGCCGCGGTGAAGGCGGCGCTGACGCTGTTGCTGCGCGGCGAGGCGGTGCGCGAAGTCGAGGTGAGCCTGCCGGACCCGGACTACTACCTGGTGGTGCCGGTGGAAAAGGTGGAACGGCTGACGAGCGGCGCGGTGCGCGCCGAGGTGCTGAAGTACGGCGGCGACGACCCGGACAACACCGATGGCGCAACCATTTTCGCCGAGGTGTCGGTGAACAACACCGGCACGCTGCGCTTCATCGCCGCGCCCGGCGTCGGCACCGTCACCCAGCCGGGGCTGCGCATCCCGCCCGGCGAGCCGGCGATCAACCCGGTACCGCGCCAGATGATGCAGTGGGCGGTGGACGAGGTGCTGGCGGGTGCGGCCAACCCCGGCTTCGACCTCGCCATCGGCTGCGTCGACGGCGACAAGATCGCCAAGCGCACCTTCAACCCGATGCTCGGCATCCTCGGCGGCATCTCCATCCTCGGCACCAGCGGCATCGTCGAGCCGATGTCGCTGGCGGCGTGGATGGCCTCGATCGAGGTCTACATCCGCGTGGCGCTGGGCCATGGCCCCGACGCCATCGCCTTCACCCCGGGCAAGATCGGTCGTGGCTACGCCGCTGACACGCTGCATCTGGAAAAGAAGGAAGTGGTGCAGATCGCCAACTTCGTCGGCGTCTCGCTCGACTACGCCCAGCAAACGCTGGAAGAACAACAGGCGCGGCTTGGCACGCTGTGGGTGCTGGGCCACCCCGGCAAGATCGCCAAGCTGCTCGACGGGGTGTGGGACACCCATTCCAGCAAGAGCGGCATGGCGATGGGTTCGGTCGCCGCCGTGGCCGCCGAGATGGGCTTTTCGGCCAACCTCGTCGCTCAGATTGAGAAAGCCAATACCGTGGAAAACGTAGTGCAACTAGTAAAAGAACACGCCGACGCGCGCGGCTACTGGATGGAAATCGAGCGCCGCGTCGCCGCGCTGATGGCGCCCAAGGTGCCCAGCGTCGAGCGCGTGGCGGTGCGCCTGTTCAGCATGGACGGCACGCCGCTCGGCGAAGCCGCCTGTGACGCATCGGGAGAAGCGGCATGAGCGCGCTCGGACATTTCACCGGCGTCGGCGTCGGCCCCGGCCCGGCCGGGCTGATCCCGGTGGCGGCTCTGGAAGCCCTCAAGCAGGCCGACCTGATCTATCTGCCACGCGCACGCGGCAGCGAGGTTTCCGTCGCACGCCAGTGCCTGGCAGGCCTCAGCATTCCTGACGAGAAATTCCGCGAGATCGAGTTCCAGATGGACCCGGACCGCAGCGTGCTCTCCAGCCACTACGGCAAGTTGGCGGAAGCAGTGGCCGAAGAACTCTCCGCCGGGCGCCACGTCGCCTACCTCACCATCGGCGACTCGATGACCTACTCCACCTACGGCTATTTGCTGGCGGCCTTGCGTGACAAGCTGCCCGGGCTCACGCACACCACCTTCCCCGGTGTCACCAGCTTCGCCGCCACCGCCTCGGCGCTGTCCTGGCCGCTGGGCGAAGGCAAGGAACGGATTCTGATCCTGCCCTGCCCGGACGACATGGCCGAACTGCGCGCCGACATCGAGAGCCACGACATCGTGGTGCTGATGAAGATCGGCGCGCGACTGCCGGACGTGCTGAGTCTGTTGAACGAGATGGACATCGCCCGCCACTGCGCCTTCGCGCGCCGCATCGGCCTGCCCGGCGAAGTGCTGTGCGACGACGTTTCCACCCTGACCGCGGACGCGAGCGGCTACCTCGCCACCATGCTGATCCGCAAAACCGCCCGCGAGAAACGCCACCCATGAAAGTCTATTTCATCGGCGCCGGCCCCGGCGCCGCCGACCTGATCACGCTGCGCGGCAGCCGCCTGTTGGGCGCCGTGTCCATGGTGCTGTACGCCGGCTCCCTGGTGCCGGCCGAGATGCTGCAGCACTGCCGCGCCGACGCCGAAATCTTCGACACCGCCGAACTCTCGCTCGACGAGCAAGAGGCGCTGTACCGCCGCGCCCTGGCCCAAGACAAGGACGTGGTGCGGCTGCACTCCGGCGACCCGGCAATCTACGGCGCCACCGCCGAGCAGATGCGCCGGCTGGAAGCGCTCGGCATCGAGTACGAAATCGTGCCCGGCGTTTCCTCGTTCACCGCCGCGGCCGCAGCACTCGGCAGCGAGCTGACGCGCCCGGCGGTGTCGCAGTCGATCATCCTGACCCGCGTCTCCGGCCGCGCCTCGGCGGTGCCGGAGCTGGAGTCGATCGCGCGCTTCGCCGAACACCAGGCGACGATGTGCATCTTCCTCTCCGGCCAGCGCCTGAAGCAGACCATCGCCGACCTGTTGCTGCACTACCCGGCCGATACCCCGGTGGCGCTGGTGCGCCGCGCCAGCTGGCCGGACCAGGCCATCCACCGCAGCACGCTCGCCAAGCTGATGTCCGAGGTGAAGCAGAAGGACTGGCTCTTGACCACCTTGCTGCTGGTCGGCGCCGCGCTGTCGCGCGAAGGCGGGGTCGAATCCAGCCTGTACGCGGCCGGCTTCACGCACATCTTCCGCGACGGCACCGACCGCAAGACGCCGCGCCCGAGCAAGCGCAAGGCGAAGGACGCGGTGTGAGCGAGACCGCCATCTGGCTGGTGCGGGCGGACGCGCTGCCCTTGGGCCAAAGGTTGGCCGATGCGCTGGGCGCGACGCTGTACCGGCCGTGGCTGACTCCCGACGACAGCTCACGCGAACAGTTCCGCCGCGCCTTCCACCAGCACCGACGCTGGGTGGCGGTGATGGCGAGCGGCATCGCGGTGCGCTATCTCGACGGCCTGCCCGCGAGCAAGTACACCGACCCGGCGCTGGTGGTGCTGGACGAGGCGGCGCGCTTCGCCATCCCGCTCTTGTCCGGCCACGAGGGTGGCGCCAACGCGCTCGCCTACGAGGTGGCGCGGCTCACCGGGGCGATTCCGGCCGTCACCACCGCCACCGAGGCGCTGAAGCCGCTGACGCTCGGCATCGGCTGCCGGCGCGGCAAGTCGGCGGACGAGATCGAACGCGCGGTGCTGGCCGCGCTGGGCGGGCGCACCTTGGCCGAAGTGCGCGAAGTCGCCACCATCGATCTCAAGGCCAACGAGGCCGGCCTGCTCGCTTTCTGCGAGCGTCACGGCCTGCCGCTGCGCGTGATCGCTCAGCCCGACGTCGCCGCACGCGCGTGGCTCAATCAGCCTTCGGACTGGGTGCGGCAGAACGTCGGCGTGGCCGGCGTGTGCGAACCCTGCGCGCTGATCGCGAGCCCGCGCGGCCGGCTGATCGTGCCCAAGACTGCACTGGACGGCGTCACCGTCGCGGTGGTCGAAGACCGTCCTACCGAATTACCCGCATGACGCCACGGCGTCATGACCGAACAGACATACGGAAAGCATTAATGAACGGCAAACTCTATCTGGTCTCCGTCGGCCCCGGCACCGCCGAGCTGATCCCGCCGATGGTGAAAGACGCCCTCGCAGCGAGCGAGGTGATCGTGTCCTACGACCTCTACCTCACCTGGATTCAGCCGTGGATCGCCGGCAAGGACATCCGCACCCTGCCGCTGACGCAGGAGCGCGAGCGCGCCCGCCTGGCGCTGGAACAGGCGCGCGCCGGCAAGACCGTGGCGCTGATTTCCAGCGGCGACATCGGCATCTACGCCATGGCGACGCTGGCCTACGAGGACATGCTGGAAACCGACAGCTTCGACGTGCAGCTGATCCCCGGCATCACTTCGGCCAACGCCTGCGCCTCGCTGCTCGGCGCGCCGCTGTCGCACGACTTCGCCACGCTGAGCCTGTCGGACCTGCTGTGCCCGTGGGAGTGGATCGAGAAGCGTGCGCGCCACATCGCCGAGGCCGACCTCGCGGCGGTGTTCTACAACGTGCAGAGCAAGCAGCGTCAGGAAGGCGTCTACCGCATCCTCGACATCATGCTGGAACACAAGCGCCCCGAGACGCTGTGCGGCATCGTGCACAACGCCTATCGCGAGGGCCAGACGGTCGAGGTGGTGACCCTGGCCGAGCTGCGCACGCGCCGCTTCAACATGCTGACCTCGATCGTCATCGGCAACCGCTTCACCAAGCGCAAGCGCAACTGGATCTTCTCGCCGCGCGGCTACGGCAACTGGGACGACACGCCGGACACGGTGAAGGCCGACGCGCTGCCCGAGGGCGCGGTGTGGGTGTTCTCCGGCACCAGCGACGGCAACGCCCTGGCGCGCGAGATCGCCGCGACCGGCCAAGAAGTCGTCGTGTCGAGCGCCACCGACTACGGCGCCGAGCTGGTGGCGCAGAACTGCCCCGGCCTCACCGCAGTCGCCGGCCGCCTCGGCGTTGAGCGCCGCCGCGAGCTGCTGCGCGAAACCGGCGCCCGCGCCATCGTCGATGCCACGCACCCGTTCGCCAGCGACATGTCGCAGCAACTGATCGCGCTCGCCGCCGAGCTGGCGCTGCCCTATCTGCGCTACGAGCGCCCGGGTGCTGCCATCGCCCATGACACGACGGCACACCGCGCCGCCACCATGGACGACGCCGCGCAGCTGGCGATGCAACTCGGCCAGCGCATCTTCCTCGCCACCGGCAGCAAGGACCTGGTGCGCTTCGTCAAGGCAGAGGGCGCGGTGGAGCGCCAATGGTTCGTGCGTCTGGCGCCGGACCCGCAGCACCTGCAGCGCGCCATCGACGCCGGCATCCCGCGCGCCCACCTGGTCGCCATGCAAGGCCCGTTCTCGCAGGCTGCCAACGAGGCGCTGTGGCGCGACTGGGGCATCGACTGCGTGGTGACCAAGGATTCGGGCGACGCCGGCGGCTACCGGGCCAAGGCGGACGCTGCCGCTGCACTGAATATTCCGCTGATCGTGGTTGACCGTCCCCGTGTCGACTACCCGGCGTTGGCGTCCGACTTCGCCGCCGTGCTCGCCGCCCTGCAGGAGCTGCCGGCATGAGCGCGCCCCGCATTCCCGTTACCGTGGTCACCGGCTTTCTCGGCGCCGGCAAAACCACGCTGCTGTCGAATCTGATTCGTGACAGCAAACAGCGGCGCCTCGCCATCCTGGTCAACGAGTTCGGCGAGGTGTCGATCGACGGCGCCCTGCTGCGCGGCGAGGGCGGCGAGGTGGAGATCCACGACCTCTCGCACGGCCTAGTCGCCTACGACGACGACGAGGACTTCCTGCCCACCATGCTGGCGCTGTGGGAGCGCCGCAGCGTGATTGACCACGTGTTGATCGAGACCTCCGGCCTGGCCCTGCCTTCCGCCGTCATGGAACGTTTGCAGGGCGAGGCGTTGGCGCCCTACTTCGTGCTCGACGCCACGCTGGCGGTGGTCGACACCCCGCTGCTGCTGGACGGCGGCTTCGGCCAACCTTCGGACACCGAACAGGCCGCGGACGCCTCGGTCGCCGAGCTATTCGAGATGCAGCTCGCCAACGCCGACATCGTGGTGCTCAACAAGATCGACGCGCTCGATGACGAGGCGCTGCTGGCGGCGGAAACCCGCGTGCGCGCCCTGGCGCCGTCGATCCGCTTCATCGAGCTCGCCTACGACGCCAAGCTCGATACACGTTTAACCTTGGGCCTGCACCTGCACGAACCGGCCAACACCGCGCACCGCCACTACGGCCCGGTGGCGACCATGCCGGGGCTCGCCATGCGCCCGCTCGCCAACCAGGGCCTGCTCGACGGCCACAGCCACAGCGGGCTCGGCGCGCACAGCCACGGGCTGACGACGCACAAGCACTTCCACGAGCAGGACCCGGGCTGGCAGTCGTTCATGATCCGCAGCAAGGAAGCGCAAGACGCTGCGACGCTGCGCGAAGCCGTCGCCGCCATCGCCCGCAGCGAGCCGCTGTTGCGTATCAAGGGCTTCGCCCCGCCGCAAGACGGCGCCGGCCGGCTCCTGGTGCAAGGCGTGCGCAGCCGCATCGAACTCAGCCACGAGCCGGACGCGACGCCGGCGAAACAGGCGCAACTGGTGTTCATCGGCTACCACCCGAGCCGGCCGCGCATCGTGGAGCTGTTATGCGAGCTGACCGGCACCACCTGGCGCTGAGGCCACTTCATCCGGCGGCTCTGCTACTGAAGCAGGCGATAGGCATTGAATGAAAAGAGGAATTGCAGCATGAAAACCGACCCGACTTCCCACCAGCGCATGACCGAGCGGCGCAAGGCCGGCTTCGAGAAGAAGAAGGCCGCCGCCACCAAGGAAAAGGGGCTGTTGATCGTCAACACCGGTACCGGCAAGGGCAAGAGCAGCGCCGCCTTCGGCATGGGCCTGCGCATCGTCGGCCACGGCATGCGTCTGGGCGTGGTGCAGTTCATCAAGGGCGCGCTGCACACCGCCGAGCGCGACTTGCTGGGCAGCTTCGACAACTGCGACTTCCTCACCATGGGCGAGGGCTATACCTGGAACACCCAGAACCGCGATGCCGACATCGCCACCGCCCGCAAGGGTTGGGACGAGGCGCGGCACATGATCGAGAGCGGCGAGTACGACATGGTGATCCTCGACGAGCTCAACGTGGTGCTGAAGTACGAGTACCTGCCGCTCGACGAAGTGCTGGCGGTGTTCGCCGCGCGCTCGCCCGACCTGCACGTGGTGGTCACCGGCCGCCACGCGCCCGAAGCTCTGATCGAGGCAGCGGACCTGGTCACCGAAATGAAGCTGGTCAAGCACCCCTACCGCGAACAAGGCATCAAGGCGCAACAGGGCGTCGAGTTTTAAACCATGCCCAGCACACCGAAGGCTCGCTCCTGCCCGGCGCTGTTCCTCACCGCCCCGGCCTCGCACCAGGGCAAGACCACGCTCACCGCCGGCCTCGCGCGCTACCACCGCGACCAGTGCCGCAAGGTTCGCGTGTTCAAGACCGGGCCGGATTTTCTCGACCCCTACATCCTCGAGCGCGCCTCGGGCCATCAGGTGCATTCGCTCGACCTATGGATGACCGGCGAGGCCGACTGCCGCCGGCGCCTGTACGATGCGGCGAGTGATGCCGACCTGATCCTGATCGAAGGCAGCATGGGGCTGTTCGACGGCACGCCGTCGAGCGCCGATCTGGCGCAAACCTTCGGCGTGCCGGTGCTGGCGGTGATCGACGCCACCGGCATGGCGCAGACCTTCGCCGCCGTCGCGCACGGCCTTGCCAGCTTCCGTCCCGGCCTGCCGTTTTACGGCGTGCTGGCCAACCGCGTCGCCAGCGCGCGCCACGCCGAGATGCTGCTGCAGACGCTGCCGCCCGGCCTGCGCTGTTTCGGCACCGTGATGCGCGAAGACGCCATGAGCCTGCCGGAGCGCCACCTCGGCCTCGTGCAGGCGCAGGAGATCGACGACCTTGAAGCGCGCCTGCAACGCGCCGCCGCGCAGATCGCCGCCACCGCGCTCACCGAACTGCCGCCACCGGTCGCCTTTCGGCCAACGTTGGCCGAAGCCGTGCCGCCACTGCTCTCTGGCGTAAAGATCGCCATCGCGCGCGACCAGGCCTTCTCCTTTATCTACCCGGCCAACCTGGAACTGCTCGAAACGCTCGGCGCCGAGCTCGCGTTCTTCTCGCCGCTGGTCGACGATGCACTGCCGGAGGCCGACGCCGTCTACCTGCCGGGCGGCTACCCGGAACTGCACCTCGCCACGCTTTCGGCCAACCTTCGGACCGCAACCGGTTTGCGAGACCACGTCGCCGCCGGCAAACCGCTCTACGCCGAGTGCGGCGGCATGCTCTACCTGCTTGACGCGCTGACCGACAAGGCCGGCCACACCGGCGCCCTGCTCGGCCTGCTGCCCGGCCACGCCACGCTGGGCCGGCGCCTCGCCGGGCTCGGCTTGCAGTCGGTGGAACTCGACGGCGAAACCCTGCGCGGCCACACCTTCCACTATTCGAGCCTCACCACGCCGCTCGCCCCGCTCACCCATGCCCGACGCGCCAGCGGCACGGCACCGGGCGAAGCGGTGTATCGCCACGGCAGCATCGTGGCGAGCTATCTGCACGCCTGGTTCCCGTCCAACCCCATCGCCACCGCCCGATTGTTCAGAGGGGGTCCCTAAAACCTGCTGCGCGCTCCGATTGCTGCGTTGCACGGTTGGCGTGCGAGTTGCTCAGCAACTCGCCCAGCCACAGGCTCCATTGCTGTACAACTTGTACTATCTCGGTCGCTGCGCGCCGTGCGCCTTGCACTCGGCTCGCTCGCGACGGTTTTCAAGGCCCCCCCTATACCATGAATCGATACAGTGACACCGAAATCGCCGCCGTCTACCGCGCCATCCGCGAACGGCGCGACATGCGCCACTTCCGCCCCGACCCGGTCGACCCCGAAGTCCTCGCCCGCCTGCTGCAAGCCGCGCATCTCGCGCCGAGCGTCGGCTTCATGCAGCCGTGGCGCTTCATCCGCATCAGTGACGCGCAACTGCGCCGCGACATGCATGCCCTGGTCGAAGCCGAACGGGTGCGCACCGCCGAAGCGCTCGGCGAGCGCCAGGACGAATTCATGCGCCTCAAGGTGGAAGGCATCCTCGATTGCGGCGAAGTGCTGGTGGCGGCGCTGATGGACGGGCGCGAACGCCACGTGTTCGGCCGGCGCACCCTGCCGGAGATGGACCTCGCCTCGGTCGCCTGCGCCATCCAGAACCTGTGGCTCGCTGCCCGTGCCGAAGGCCTCGGCCTGGGCTGGGTCTCGCTGTTCGACCCGGCCGCGCTGGGCGAACTGCTGCAACTACCGCCGGGTGCCAAGGCTGTGGCCATTCTCTGCTTAGGCCACGTCGACGCCTTCTACGAAAAACCGATGCTGGAACAGGAACACTGGGCCAGCCGCCGGCCGCTGGAAGAACTGGTTTTCGAAAACGGTTGGCGCCATGAGGTACTGGCTGAACCCGGCCGACACGACGACACCCCAGTCTGCTAAGAACCGCCAACGAAAACCTCTTGGCGTTGTTGTACTGTCTGCGGCGGTGCGCCTAGCCAAGAGCGCCGTGCTGGGTTTTGTTGGCGGCTCATAAAAGAGCCGACGTCGGCCCCGCTGTGCCGCTCTAGGCAATGCACGTTAAAATGCTCCCCTCGAACCCCCGCGGGGCGCGGCTACGGGCGTGCCCCACTCAACCAGAAAGTCAGCGCATGGCCGCCAAACCCAAGAAACCCTCCGCAGCCAATCCCAGTCGCGACGCCAGACTGGCGTTGGAAAAGCGCCTGGCGCGCGCCGAGCAAGCCTGCCAGGCGCTGATGGCGGCGTTCACCGAGCTGGAGAACGCCGGTGCGCTCGACGCCCACGACACCGCCCGCCAATATCTACAAATGTGCCGGGTGCACTACCGCAAGATCCGCAACGGCAAGGTACTGGGCCCGGCCGACTTCAACGCCGCGGTCGACGTCTGCACCAGCGCGCGCCGCGCCCTCTTGGCGCTCGACCCGGCGTTGAACTTCGACAGTTTCACCCCGGCCGACACCCTGCGCGACATCCTGCAGCAGGCCGACGGCGTTTTGGGCGACTACCAACAGCTGAAGACAGGCGGCGCCAAGCCCTGAGAACCTGTTTACGATCTGCGGCGCGTCGGCGATACGGCGTTAAAACCGTCTTCGGAATGCTCATTGACCACGTGTAAACGCCGCTTCCTTAGCCGTTTTTGCCTTGTCTCGCTCTAGCTCGCGAGATCGTAAACAGGCTCTCGCCGCTCAGCCGATCTCTCCCACCCTCCGGATCAGTACGACAGGAACCACCCATGAGCGACTTCTTCGGCATCCACAGCCCCTTCATCGAGCATTGCGGCATCGTCGCCGTAGAACGCGAACCCGGCCTTGCTCGGGCGCGCGTCGAGCTGACCCCGCAGCTGTTGAACGCCGCCGGCAACGGCCACGGCGGGCTGTTGATGACGCTGTTCGACGTCACGCTGGCCGCCGCCGCCCGCGGCATGCGCCCGAATTCGACCGGTGTCGCCACGGTGGACCTGAACGTCAGCTTCCTGGAGCCCGCCAACGGCGTGCTGGACTGCGAAGGCCGCGTGCTGCGCGCCGGCGCCTCCCTGGTATTTTGCGAAGGGGAAATCCGCGATGCGGCGGGCGGGTTTGTCGCCAAGGCGATGGGCACTTTCAAGCTGATAACACCGCGCACGGCCGGGCAGATCACCAGCGACTAGAACGGCTCGCCTACACGGCGTCCCGCGACGCCGCCGAGGCGACCGGACAGCGCTGCCCCCGACACCCCCAGCATCCACCCTCGCACCGCCAGCGCCAGCACCACGGCATTGAGAAAGTGCCACAGGAAATGCGTGCCGATGGCGAAGGCGGGACAGACGGCATTGTCGACGGAGCGGAAAAACAGCGACACCACGAAAATGCCACCCGCCGCCGCCAGCGGCTTCCAGCCCGCGCGGCCGGTCCGGCCATGCCAGACCGCGATGCCCAGCAACACCAGCAGCGCCGGCAGGTAGGACAGCGAACCGTTCAGCCATTGCGGGTAATTTCCGGCCTCGACCCCGGCGGCGACGAAACCCGCCAGGAAAATCCCCGCCGCAACGCGCCGCCAGCCGGCGATATCGCGGAAATAGCGCCAGAGAAACACCAGTTGGAACAACAGGATGGGCAGCACATCGAGCCACTCGGCCCAACCGGTGGCGAAAGCGTGGAAGATGAAGCTGCCGGCACCGATCAACGCCAGCAACCCCGCCAGCCAGCGCGCCCGGCCCGAGTCCGCACCCGCCATCGCAGCGTGACGCCACACCCACCAGGCAGCGGCAAAAAATGCCAGATTGCTCAGTGTATTGATCGGCTCGCCGAGCAAACCCGGTGCGATCCGCTCGCAGTACAAATCGACATAAGCCACGGGCGCCCCCGCCTGACGATGGAAAGACACCCACTCTAGACGGACTTGATGAAAGCACCGTGACCGTGCGCTTTCCACCATCGATCCCGCCCATTTACCCATAGCGGACCTTCAAGGCTGAACTCGGGCCACCCCCTTTCGCACGGGTCAAGCCGGCTCACAGGGCATGCCGAGTCCCCGTTCCGGGTGGAACGAGGATCTTCATTAACGCGCATAAGACGCGTCTTATCTCCTATTGGGCACTGGCGAGAAGTGCATGACTAAAAGCGGCACCACCAACCGTCAGGGTGCTCGAGTGATATCAAAATATTAAATCATATAATGATTGACAAACAGGCATTAGTGGCCAAATCTGAAATAACCGCACACCAACGCCCTCCAGAGCAAACGGCAAGATTCATCGACCAATGGGAGCCACAAAATGAGTGCTTACGACACAAGAATCGAAGGCCACGAAATGATCGTGGAGGGCACTATGGCGTTTCATTTTGAAAAACCGCCAGGCTTCAGTTTCAAGCCCGGTCAGGCGATGGACGTCGTCCTCGTCGATCCACCGGCTACCGATCCACAAAGCGCCCGCCATGCCTTCTCTATCGTCAGCGCGCCGTTCGAAGAGCATCTGAGCATTACCACGCGCATGCGCGACAGTGCGTTCAAGCGAGCCTTGAAGTCGCTGGCAATCGGGTCGCCCATCCGGATCGAAGGGCCGTTCGGATCGCTGACCCTGCACAACAATCGTGCGCGGCCGGCCGTCTTTATTGCGGGAGGGATTGGCATTACGCCGTTCATGAGCATCTTGCGGCAAGCGGCACAGGATGGGTTAGCACAGCGCCTGGTATTGATCTATTCCAATCGCCGGCCGGAGGACGCCGCCTTTCTCGCCGAACTGCAAACGCTTGAACAACGGAACCATCACTTCCGTCTGGTGGCGACGATGACACAGATGGAGCAATCCAGCCGGCCATGGACGGGAGACGTGGGCAAGATTGACGAGACGCTGTTGAAACGGGTCATCGGCGAGCTTCCGGCGCCGATCTACTACCTTGCCGGACCGCCTGCGATGGTCGAAGACATGCACCGGGTATTGAATCTTGCCGGCGTCGATGATGATGATATCCGCACCGAAGAGTTCTACGGGTACTGAGAGTCGCCAACACGCATTCCGAATACCCGCCTCACCCCTGGCGCTCTCGCCGTCGCTCGGGATGGGGTCCCCCCAAATCACAGCGGAGGGAACCCTGAATGACAAACAGCCCCTCGGGAAAAACCGCTTTCGTGCTGGCTGGCGGTGGCAGTTTCGGCGCCATCCAGGTGGGGATGCTGCGGGAGCTGGTGAGGAACGGCATCCAGCCTGAACTGGTGGTGGGCTCATCGGTGGGAGCCCTGAACGGTGCCTATTTTGCAGGGAATCCGACAGCGGCTGGAGTGGCCAGCCTGGAAAGCATCTGGTGCGGTCTGCAACGCCAGGAGATATTTCCGCTGACCTTGCGTCACCTCGTCGGCCTGTTTTTCGAGTCGCCGTCTCTGGTCGATTCGGGAGGGTTACGTCATCTCGTTGAGCGCCACCTTCCCTACCGGAACCTGGAGAACGCCGCCATCCCCATACATATTACGGCCACCGAGCTGTTGAGTGGTGCCTCAGTGCGGCTGTCCTCCGGTCCGGCCATCGAGGCGATCCTTGCCAGTTGCGCGATACCGGCGGCCTTTGCGCCGGTTCGAGTCGGGGAAACGTATCTGATTGACGGCGCCATCGCCAGCAACACGCCCATCATGACAGCCGTCGAACTGGGGGCCAGCCGGCTGGTCGTGCTACCCACCGGCTTTGCCTGCGCCCTCGAAGCGCCACCCGCAACAGTCATTGCCAACGCCCTGCATGCGCTTAACTTGCTGATCGCGCATCAACTCGTTCGTGATCTGGAGCAGCTCACCGGCCAGGTTGAGGTGATCACGGTGCCGCCGTTGTGCCCCCTGTCGGTATCGCCCTACGATTTCTCGCGCGCTCGTGAATTGATCGAGCGCGCGGCAGAGAACACGCGCCGCTGGCTGGATAGCGGAGGAATGACGCGACAAAGGATTCCCGGCGCGCTACGGCCGCATGTCGACTGATGTCGGCTGCCATGCCGGCACAGCGTGGGCATGGCAGCCGATGTGCGCTTGGCAGCGCCCGATACCGGCATCAAGCCATGCGCGCTCTCATTTGCAGCGCATGTTGGTTGGAAGCGTAGATCGACTCGCGCTCCGGCAGCGGCTGCCCAGCGAGCGCGGCAAGCCAGGTGGCCGTATCCATCACATTGGCAAAACGCGACTGCAACACCACCATGAAGGTGCGATGGATCATCTCCGCACTGACGAGGCCGGCCCGGTTGGAATACGGGACCGAGCCGGTGGCGTCGTCCAGCACCTCGACGGCAAACCCGGTGTGCAGCGCCTGCTTCACCGTCGAATCGACGCAGTTGTGGGTCATGTAGCCGACCACCGTCAGCGTGTCGATGCCCTGCTCGCGCAGCCAGCTTTCCAGATCGGTGCCGGCAAAGGCACTGGGCAGGGTCTTCTCCACGTAATGCTCGGCGGGACGGCCGGCCACCACCGGATGCAACGCCCAGCCGTCGGAGCCGCGGGCAAAGATCGGCGAACCGGACGGCGCGCTGTTCTGCACCACCACGATGGGTATGCCCGCCGCATGCGCGGCGTCCATGGCCTGGCCGATATGGCTCAGCGACAACTCCACCGCCGGGTATTCGATCCTCAAGTGGCCCGTGACGTATTCGTTTTGCACATCGATGACGATCAGCGCGCGTTTCATGGAAGCGGTCATGTCTCTCTCCTGGTCAACAAAGACGGGCCGGACAGGCGATATCGCGGCCATGGCGATCATTCTTGCCGTGCAGACGGAGGCCCCAACACCACGCAATAGCGCCAGAGCGATCGGAGGCGACACCTCGTGCGTCTCGCCAAGCGTGCTACAGCGCGATCAACAGGCCGGGCGGGCGCCTATCTCCCCGCCCAGCGCCGGTATTCGCCGGGCGTCACGCCGAGCGCGGCACGGAAGCGGTTGGCCAGGTGGCTGGCACTGGCGAAGCCGCAGCTCGCGGCGATATCGGCCAGCGCCTGATCCCCTCCCGCCAGCGCCTCCCGGGCGCGCAGCAGGCGACGCTGCAAGATCCAGGCATGTGGAGGTTGGCCGAACGAGGCGCGGAACATGCGCGCGAAGTGGTACTCCGACAGCGCCAGCTCGGCCGCCAGTTCGCCCACCGTCAACACGCTGTCGAGCCGGGCCTCGATCAGCTCCTGCACGCGGCGGCGCTGCGCCGGGGCGAGCCCTCCTCTCACTGTCACCGTGCGGCGCCGGCCGGTCTGCGTCAGCATCAGGTGCGCCAGCACCTCATGGCCGAGCGCGTTGCCGGCCAGCCGGCCATGCGGATCGTCCCAATCGAGTCCGGCCAGTTGCCGGCACGCCGCCGCGAGCAGCGGGTCGTCCATGTAGGTGCGGTCGTAGAGCTGCTGGTCGCGCGCCTCGCGGTCGAGCAGGGTCAGTGCCAGGGCGTCGAAGCGGCCGGGGGCAAAATACAGGTGCAGAAAGCGGATCGGGCCGCTGACGCGCCAATCCGATTCGTGTTCGGCGGGCAGGATGCACAGCTTGTCCGGCGCCCCACGCCGGCCGGGCTGGTCGCGGCGCCGAATGTCGAAACCGCCTTCGAGGTAGAGCGACAAGGTATGGTGGCCGGGACGGCTGTAGACGGTGTCTTCCAGCTGGTTGCGCTGCCACAGCGCGACCGACAGGCCGTCGCCGAGCGTGCTGCTGCGCTCCAGTTCGGCGCGGGTCTGGGTCAGGGTGTCGTAAACGGGTAGGGTGGCGCGGGGCATGATGTGGCTTTCTCGATGCCGTTAGTGTACGGCCTGACGGCCTATACGGCATCGCTCGGCGCCAAAAAAGCGCAGGAATGTGCAATCCCGTTCCGCCGGGTTCGGTGAAACTAGCGCCATTGTCCCTCCCCCGGAGTCATCGCCATGAACGCCCTGCTTTACCTCTCCACCGTGCTGATCTGGGGCACCACCTGGATCGCCATCAAGGTGCAGTTGGGGCCGGTTCCGATTCCGCTCTCGATCGCCTACCGCTTTTTCCTCGCCGCCGCGGCGTTGTTCGCCATCCTGGCCTGGCGCCGCCAGCTGCGTCGCCCGCACGGCACAGCCCTCGGCCTGATCGCCGCGCAGGGGCTGACGCTGTTCTGCTTCAATTTCCTGTGCTTTTACTACGCCAGCCACTATCTGCCGAGCGGTTTGGTGGCCGTGGTGTTCTCCACCGCCACGCTGTGGAACGCACTGAATGCGCGCCTGATCCTCAAGCGCCGCATTGCCCCGCAGGTGATGGCGGGCGGCGCGCTGGGGCTGGCCGGGATCGCCACCCTGTTCTGGCCGCAATTGGCCGGCCACAGCACCGACGGCGGCACCCTGCTCGGGTTGGGGCTATCGGTCCTGGGCACCCTGTGCTTCTCCGCCGGCAACCTGCTGTCGGCACGGCTGCAGGCGCTCGGCCACACGCCGTTGCAGACCAATGCCTGGGCCATGCTGACCGGCGCGCTGATCCTGCTCGCGGGCAGCCTCGCCGCCGGCCTGCCGCTCACCCTCGACACCTCGCCGCACTACTTGGGTGCTCTCTTCTACCTCGCCATTCCCGGCTCGGTGATCGGCTTCACCGCCTACCTGATGCTGGTCGGCCGGCTCGGCCCGGAGCGCGCGGCCTACTGCACCGTCCTGTTCCCGGTGGTGGCACTGAACGTGTCGGTGTGGCTGGAGGGCTATCACTGGACGCCGCTCGCGCTGGCGGGGCTGATTCTGGTGTTGGCCGGCAACGTGCTGGTATTCCGTCAGCCTGCACGGCGCACAGCGGCCCCCGTCACCAGCCGGGCAGCCTGAGCCGCCCCATGCTGGCGTTACCCCAAACGAAATCGGGAAAAACTACACGATGACGGCGATGATCAGCACGATCAGCAAAATCACGATCAGGTCGTAATTGCTGAGCCGGCCACCGGCCGAGAGCGTATCGATACGTTGAGCCAGCGTGGTGACTTCTTCATCGGTCATTGAGTCGACGCGATCCTTGGCGAAGGCGGCCTGCACGCCAAGGGCCTGCAGCTTGTCACGGACTTCTGCCCGATCAAGAAAGGTCTTCACTTTTTCCCGATCAGCCTGGGCTTGCTGGGCCTGTTGCGCGGCAGCCGCCTGCTCGGTCGACACCATGCCGGCACGGGCCAGCGGGGCCTGCACCGCCAGGCATGACGCCAACAGAGCGGTGCCAAGGTATTTGGCAATGGAAACAGACATTTCACACCTCCTGAACAAGAGTTGAAACCCGTTAGCGAGCCCCCTTTCCGCTTGTTTCAGTGTGGCACATGGCAGCGCAATGACAATCCGCCAATTCCTTTTAAATGCCCAAGGCATGTCCTCTGGATCTTCGGCCAACCTTCCCTTCAACCAGGCACGGTGGCCGGCCCGGCCCACGCCTTGCTGGCCAGCGGTGATGTCACACCAGCACCCGACGGGGATGAATACCCTCGGTAGTGCGTGGCATGACGGAGCGCCTCAGCCCGGCACAGACATGGCTCACGGCTTGGTGAACCGGAAGCGGCAGCAAGTCCCACCCCGCACCATGCATTCTTCGTGTGTCACGGGCTCTCCCACATAGCTCGACATCAGCGCTAGGTCCAGTTGGCACACTTCCGGGAAACGTGCCGCCAGATGATGAAAGATGCAATTGGTGGCCACGATGCCTGGCAGGCCGGAGCCGGCATCTTGCGGCCGGGCATCGTAGCCGAGTTCCAGCATGATGTCGGCCAGCGCCCGGATGCGCGCTTCCGGATCGTTCGCCCGTGCCGGCGGCAAGGTAGCAGCCAGAGTGGTGCCGATCTCGGCCAATTGTTTGACAAGCTCTTCCTGGCCAAGCTTGGCTTCCAGCATCTTCAGCAGCAGCTCGGCAAACCAGGAATAGCGGCGGGGAAACACCTCCTGCCCCTTCGGGGTCAGCACAAAGAGCTGCTCAGGCCGCCCCCCCGTCGGCTGCGTCATCCCGCGTTCCACCAGACCATCCCGTTCCAGCACCGTCAGATGTTGCCTGACCGCGGTACGGGTAACGGCCAACTCCTGTGCCAGTTGTTCCACCGTCAGCCCGGCAGACTGCCGTTGCAGCAGTCGTAACAGTTGCTGCTGACGCTCACCCATTGCTTCCAACATATCGCTACACCTTCAATGTGCCCGTTCAGTTTGATTATATCCTTCATGGCTCAAAAATCACTTTGATAAGTTAAAACACATTTATATTGTTTAAGTGGCAAAATAAGCTACAATACAGCTCCCAAAGAAGCTTGAGCACAAAGGAGATTTCTCATGAAAACCTGGCAAAAAACCCTGGCGGCGTCGCTTATCGTGGCCTTCTTGTCCCCGCTCGCCCATGCCGAGCTGAGCAACAGCCCCAAGATTTCACAAACGCAAGTGGCTCTGCGCGATCTCTGGAGCGGCCATATTTTCTGGGTGCGTAACGTCGCACTGGAAACGCTGGCACACGACAAGTCCGGCGCGGCCGCCGCGGAGCAAGAGGTGGTCGCCAACGCCAAACAGATTGCCGCGTCGATCCAGCCCTTCTATGGGCAAGCCGCCTCGGACAAGCTGTTCACCCTGCTCGCCGGCCATTACGGCGCGGTCAAGCAGTATCTGATCGCCACGGAGAAAGGCAGCAAGAGCGGGCAGGACAGCGCCAACAAAGCCATGGCCGCCAACGTGGACGAGATCGCCGCCTTCCTGTCCAGCGCCAACCCCTACCTGCCGAAAGAAACGCTGCAAGGCCTGCTGCTGGCCCATGGCGGCCATCACGTCCAGCAGATTCAGGAGCTCAAGGACAAGGACTACCGCCAGGAGGCCCACACCTGGGAAGCCATGAAACAGCACATGAACGTGATCGCCGATGCACTGGGTGGCGCCCTGGCCAAGCAGTTCCCCGAGCGCTTCTGAGCGCATCAGCCGGCCTGCCGGTTCTGTCTCACACAGGACCGGCACCGGCCGGCAAACCCGGGCGGAACCTGGCACGCGAAGTCAGACCGCCCGCTCCGTTGCCGGGACAACTCAATGGGCGAGCTGGTTCAGGGCCCAGACCGTAGGCGCCGGCAGACCGGCTTGCCCGGCTAAAGCCCCTTGCCAGGGGTCATCATCCGGCATCCTGCGTCCGGAAGTACTGTTCGATGAAATCGACACACACCTTGAGCTTGGCCGAGCTCGACAAGCGCATGGGAGAAACCGCCCAGATGTCAGCCGGCTGGCTGTAGTCGGGCAACACCCGCACCAGACGCCCGGCGGCAAGCGCAGCGCGTACGTCCCACAGGGACCGCAGCATGATGCCGCGCCCCGCCAGCGCCCACTGATGCACGATCTCGCCGTGGTTGGCTGACAAGGGGCCGGTGATGCGTATCACCGTCTCGCCGCCGGGACCGGCGAGCCGCCAGACGCCGAACGGGTGGTCGCGCTCCTTGATCGCCAGGCAATCGTGGCCACTCAGCTCGCCGAGGCTCTTCGGCATTCCATGCCGCTCGAGGTAGGACGGCGAAGCGCAAAGGATGCGCTGGTTGGCAACCAGCTTCTTGGCGATCAGCTGCGGCGCGATCTCGTTGCCGACCCGGAGGTCGAGATCGATCCCTTCGCTCTCCAGATCGACCAGCCGGTCCGTCACATCGAAGCGGATTTCGAGCTGGGGATAACGCTCGGCCAAGGCCGCCAGCGCCGGCGCGACGTGGACACGGCCGAACCCCAGGCTGCTGCTGATACGGATCAGGCCACGCGGAGCCAGCCTGGTCGCCGACACCTCGTCCACCATGTGATCGACGTCATCGAGAATCTTCTGTGCCCAGCGATAGACCCGTTCGCCGTCCTCGGTCACCGCGACCCGCCGTGTGCTGCGATACAGCAACTTCACGCCCAGGCTCTCTTCCAGCAGCCGTATCCGCTTACTGACGTAAGCCGGGGACGCCCCCAGCTCCTCGGCAGCGCTGGCAAAGCCCGATTTGCGGGCAACCAGGCAGAACACACGCAGGTCTTCCAGTTGCGGCTCATTATTCATGATTCGTGTTTTATGAATGCACAAAGCAGGCAATTATTAAATGAATGTTTTGCGGCATGCTAGGGATATCGGATCAAGCGACGCGCCACGACCGACGGCCGGACAACAGGAAGACATTGCATGAACAAGATATTCAGAATTGCCGCGATTGCCGGTGACGGCATCGGCAAAGAGGTGCTGCCTCAAGGCATCCGCGTGCTGGAAGCCGCCGCGGCCAAGTTCGACCTCGCCCTCGAATTCGTTCACTTCGACTGGGCCAACTGCGACTATTACCTCCAGCACGGCAAGATGATGCCGGACGACTGGTTCGAGACATTGCAGCGTTTCGACGCCATCTACTTCGGCGCGGTTGGCTGGCCGGACAAGGTGCCCGACCACATCTCGCTGTGGGGCTCGCTGATCAAGTTCCGCCGCGCGTTCGACCAATACGTCAACCTGCGCCCGGTGCGCCTGTTTGATGGCGTGCCCTGCCCGCTCGCCCACCGTAAGCCGGGCGACATCGATTTTTATGTGGTGCGCGAGAACACCGAGGGCGAATACTCGTCGGTCGGCGGCAAGATGTTCGAGGGCACCGAGCGCGAACTGGTGCTGCAGGAGGCGGTGTTCACCCGCCACGGCGTGGATCGCATCCTCAAATATGGCTTCGAGCTCGCTCAGCGTCGGCCGCGCAAGAAGCTGACCGCCGCCACCAAATCCAACGGCATCGCGGTCAGCATGCCGTACTGGGACGAGCGCGTGGCGGCGATGGCGCAAGCCTACCCCGAGGTCGCCTGGGACAAGCAGCATATCGACATCCTCTCCGCCCGCTTCGTGCTGCAGCCGGATCGTTTCGACGTGGTCGTCGCCTCGAATCTGTTCGGCGACATCCTGTCCGACCTCGGGCCGGCCTGCACCGGCACCATCGGCATCGCGCCTTCGGCCAACCTCAACCCGGAACGGACCTTCCCCTCGCTGTTCGAGCCGGTGCATGGCTCCGCCCCCGACATCTACGGCCAGAACATCGCCAACCCGATCGCGATGATCTGGTCCGGCGCGATGATGCTCGATTTCCTCGGCGACGGCGATCCGCGCTACCGGCACGCGCACGATGGGATCATGCGGGCGATCGAAACCGTGCTGGTCGAGGGGCCGCGTACGCCGGACATGGGGGGGATGGCCGATACCAGCGAGGTCGGCGCGGCGGTGGTGGCGGCCTTGTGATCAGCGCCCCCTGATACGACAACGCCCGGCCCCGCGCTTATGCGGGAACGGGCGTTGCTCATGCTGTCAGCCCCTGGGGGCCATGACACTCAGAACCAGTTCACGATCTTGCTGCGCATCCCTGATCGGGACTCATGTGCTGCTCGGAATCCTCATGTACTCCAGTACATTCTGGTTCCTGCGCTGCTCTTCACCCCGCTGAGGACTGCTCGCGACTGATCGTGAACAGGTTCTCAGCGCTTCACCGCCGCCACCTTGCGTGTCGCGCTGAAGTCGGCGTAGTGCCCCTTCAAGCCATAAAACACGATGTAGGCGTAGCACACCAGCGGCACCACGAAGGAATACAGGATGCCGATGCGGTCGGCGAAGAACGCCTGGATCAGCGGCACGATGGCACCGCCGACGATCGCCATACACAGCACGCCCGAGCCTTCCCCGGTGAACTTGCCCAGCCCTTCGATGGCCAGCGAGAAGATGGTCGGGAACATGATCGAGTTGAACAGGCCGATCGCGATCAGGCCCCACATCGCCGCCTTGCCGCCGGCGCTCATCGCTACCGCGATCAGCAGCGCGTTGACCAGCGCGTTGAAGGCCAGCACGTGGCCCGGTTTGATCTTGCGCATCACCACGCCACCGATGAAACGACCCACCATGGCACCGGTCCAGTACAGGGCCAGATACTTGCCGGCCACCGCCTCGGACAGACCGGCAATCTGCGGCTGCCCCATCAGGCTCACCAGGAAACTGCCGATCGACACTTCGGCCCCCACATAGGTGAAGATGCCCACCGCGCCCAGCACCAGGTGGCGGTAGCCCCAGACGCTGTCATGCGCATGGTACTCGGCGTTGCCTTGCGGCGCATCGGCCGGGGTATCGCCCTCCGTCACCTTCGGCAGCTTGAACAGGCCGATGATCACGGCCAGGGCAAACAGCAGCGCGGCCAGAATCAGGTACGGCGTCTGCACCGAACCGGCCTCGGCGGCGCTGTAGGCCGCCAGCTGTTCCGGCGACAGGCCGCTCAGCTCCTGCGCCGGTTTCACCGCCACCGCCAGAATCAGCACCGACCCCACCAACGGCCCGATGGCCGTCCCCAGCGAGTTGAACGCCTGGGTCAGGTTGAGGCGGCTGGACGCGGTCTCGGGCTTCCCCAGCAAGGTGACGTAGGGGTTGGCCGCCACCTGCAGCAGGGTGATGCCGGAGGCCAGAATGAACAGCGCGCCGAGGAAGAACGGGTAGGACTTGGCGCCGGCCGCCGGGTAGAACAACAGACAGCCGAGACCCGCCGTTGCCAGGCCGATCATGATGCCGCGCTTGTAGCCGAGCTTTTCCACCAGGTAGCCCGACGGAAACGACATCACGAAGTAGGCGGTGAAGAAACTGAACTGGATCAGTGCCGCCTGCAGGTAACTCAGGGTGAAGATCGCCTTCAGGTGCGGGATGAGGATGTCGTTGAGCGACGTGATCAACCCCCACATGAAAAACAGGGAGGTGAGCACCGTCAGGGCGCGCGAGTAATTGGTCTTGCCAAGCTGAGAGGACATGTCTGTCGTTCCATCCATACTATTTTCTGCTGTTTACGGTCAGCCGGCCCGATGCAGTGAGCGTCCGCATGGCAAGCCGGCGGTTTGTTGCGCCAGATGTGTAGCATTGCTACAGATATTTTGTTATAGAGCACGCCATCCATCTAGGACAGGTCGTCACATACCGGCCGGCAATAAAAGGCAACGCCATTCAATATATCAATACAAAACAAGCATTAACCCTGTTTGCCCGCCGTATTTCGACGTCCACGTCAGGCCGTTTCCTGACCCTGTGATGGACTCTGGTCGCGAAAAAACGTAGCAATACTACGCGCCAACCGTATCGCTTGTAAATCAGCAACCCCTCCTCCGGCCCAAAAACAAAAAAGGCGACCGAAGTCGCCTTTTATCTGGGGTACCGCTGTCGAAATCAGCCGAAATGGCAAACGTAGTGCAGGGTATCGACCACTTCGATATCGAACGCGCTGTTGCCGGGCACCTTGAACGACTCGCCCCCCCTGTAGGTCCGCGACTCGCTCTCGCCACTCAGGGTGACGCGGCACTCGCCGGCCAGCACTTCCATGATTTCCGGTGCACCCGTGTTGAACGTCAGTTTGGCCGGCAGAATGACGCCTACCGATTTCTTGGTGCCATCGGCCAGGACGATGTTGTGGCTGACGCATTTACCGTCGAAGTAAACATTGGCCTTCTTGACCACGCTGACGTTATCGAACTGTTCCATGCTCTGTCCTTATTTGTTCTGGTGAAAGGGCAAAAGTGTAACCCGCACGATCGCCGGAGAACACTCCCCGCAAGGCCGGCCGGCCTCAAAGGTTGGCCGAAGCCCCGTTACGAATGCTTACACGCTCCACCGTCAGCTTGTGGCACAATCGCGCCGTCACAATAGAAGGGGTGCGACCGCACGTGGTCCCAACCCACCCACCATCAACTCGGGGGACTCCATCATGCAACAGGACAACCGCGACATCCGCTACCTGGCAGAACACTTGCTGCACACCGGCGTAGGCGGCCTCGGCGAACGCGAGCGCCACGCCCTGATGCGCATTTCCAAACGGCTGCAGGCCACGCGTACCGACACCAGCCTTCCTGACGACGGCGTCACCCTCGGTGAGCGGCTGGCCGACCGTGTCGCCGAATTCGGCGGCTCCTGGACGTTCATCGGCATTTTCACCGCCGTGCTCATCAGCTGGACCATTATCAACACCGGCATCCTGGGCACCCGGGCCTTCGACCCCTACCCCTACGTGTTCCTCAACCTGATCCTGTCGATGTTGGCAGCGATCCAGGCGCCGATCATCATGATGTCGCAGAACCGTCAGGCCGCACGCGACCGCATGACGATGATTCGCGACTTCGAGGTCAACCTCAAGTCCGAAGCGTCGATCGATGGCCTGCACAAGCGCATCGACCATCTGACCTGGCAGATCCTGTCGGACCTCGACCAGCTCAAGCGCCTGCAGCGGACCCTCCCGCCCCACCCGGACGACACCCCGCCGCCGGGAACCCGAAAAAATCCGGACGGGACGGTGTAATTCAGCCCTCGCTCACGGCTTGAGCATCTCCGCCGTCACCACAAAATCGTTACCGTGGCGCCGCACCAGTCTTTCCAGCGGCGCCGCAAAGCGGCTCCAGTTGCCCTGCAGCAGGGTCAGCGAATTCTCCGTACCCAATGGCGGCAGCTGGAGCCAGGCATCGACCGCCTCCGGCTCCACGTGAAAATGCGCCGGGTAGCCATCCAGCCGGGCATTGATCAGAATCTGATTGTTGCGGTCGATTCTCGCCGCCAGCAGCATCAACATACGCCGTTTCTCCCAAATGGCAGCGAGACTAGGGCATCGCGGCGATTTGCACAATCACTGCCCCGTTCGCGCGCCGCCGGGAAAAGACCACATCACACATCCGGATTTAACCTTCATCAAGGTCCGGGGTCGCCCCGCATGACACAGTGAAACCCATACCACCAAGGGTAGCCGTTCCGTCTTCCCTGCTACGCCTGGCACAAACCGTTATCATGACAAGAAACGGCAAAGGTGATTGACAGTGAACAAGGCAACCGACCCGCAGACACGCTCCACCGCCCCCATTCTCCCGACCGTACCGCAGAACGCCTGGCCGGTACTCGGCTGGTACGAGGGGCTCCGCCAGTGGAGCGGCCACTGGGCTCGACTCTCCGGCCTGTTCGATGGCGAACCACCCACTCCCCCATCCGTGTCCGAGCCCGGCTCCAGCGACGCCGACGACGGTCCCACCAGCCTCGACCGGCTGCTGCGCGCCAATCTGGGCCGAGCCACTCTCGGCATATCGCCGGCCAGCCTGGCCCTGGCTTATTTCGACTGGGCGGTGCATCTCGCCGTCTCCCCGGGCAAATGGCAGCAGCTAGTGGAAAAGGGCGTACGCAAGTCGGTCCGGCTCGGCAATTACGCCGTCAGGGCGCACGCCAATGCGGGCTGCCCGGCCTGCATCCAACCGCTGCCGCAGGACCGCCGCTTCAGCAGTCCCGCCTGGCAGAACTGGCCGTTCAATCTGATTTCGCAGGCCTTCCTGCTCAACCAGCAATGGTGGCACAACGCCACCACCGGCATTAGCGGCGTCTCGCGTCACCATGAGCAGGTCGTGTCCTTCACCGCACGCCAATTGCTCGACATGATGTCGCCGATCAATTTCGTCGCCACCAACCCCGAGGTACTGCAAACCACCCTCCAGGAACAGGGGCAGAACCTGATACGCGGCCTACGCCACTTCCAGGCCGACTGGGAGCGCGCCATCGGCGGCAAGCCGCCTCTGGGGGCCGAAGCCTACCGCCCGGGACATGAAGTCGCCATCACGCCCGGCCAGGTGGTCTACCGAAACCGGCTGATCGAACTGATCCAGTACACACCGCAAACCGGGCAGGTTCATGCCGAACCGGTCCTGATCGTGCCGGCCTGGATCATGAAGTACTACATTCTCGACCTCTCCCCCGGTAACTCGCTGGTCAACTACCTGGTCGGACAGGGCCACACCGTGTTCATGATCTCCTGGCACAACCCGCACAGCGACGACCGCGACATCGGCCTGGAAGACTACCTGCGGCTGGGAGTCCTGGATGCGCTCGATGCCATCCGCGCCATCGTCCCCGACGCCCCGGTCCACAGCGTCGGCTATTGCCTGGGCGGTACCTTGCTGTCGATCGCGGCGGCCTATCTGGCACGCGAAACCGATCCGATCCTGGCCTCGGTCACCCTGCTGGCGGCGCAGACCGACTTTACCGAAGCCGGCGAACTGATGCTGTTCATCGACCACAGCCAGTTGAGCTACCTCGAAGACATCATGTGGGACCAGGGTTATCTCGACACCAAACAGATGGCAGGCGCCTTTCAGCTCCTGCGCTCAAACGACCTGATCTGGTCGCGCCTGGTGCACGAATACCTGATGGGACGGCGCGAGCCGTTGAACGACATGATGGCCTGGAATGCCGACGCCACGCGCATGCCCTACCGCATGCACAGCGAGTACCTGCGCCGTTTCTTCCTCAACAACGACCTGGCCGAAGGCCGCTACCGCATCGGCGGCCGCCCCGTGGTGCTGAGCGACATCCGCGTGCCGATGTTCGTCGTGGCCACGGAAACCGACCACGTCGCGCCCTGGCGATCGGTGTATAAAATCCACCTTGCCGCCGATGCCGACATCAGCTTCCTGCTCACCAGCGGCGGCCACAACGCCGGCATTGTCAGCGAACCGGGCCACGACGGCAGACACTACCGGCTCTCGCACCGCCCCAGCGACCACCCCTACATCGACCCGGAAACCTGGTTTGCCTCCACCACCCCTCACGAAGGCTCATGGTGGCCGGCCTGGTCGGACTGGCTGCGAAGCCACTCCGACGGCCTCCGGGAGCCGCCGCCAATGGGCGCCGCCGAGCAAGGCTACCCGCCGCTTGGCCACGCCCCCGGTAGCTACGTGCTGCAACGCTGAGCCGCCGTCTGCCCGTCGCTGGCAACACCATGGCATGCGGCCAAAGGTAAAAGCCTCAATGGCCGAGCGTATTCCCGCCCCACTCCCAGACGGGAGCCGACCTCACCGGATGCAGTTCGTCGTAATAATTGAGCAGGTTGCCCAGCTCCATGACGATTTCCAGTTGAAACCCCTGTCGTCCGCCGCGCTCATCCAGCATCAGGCTATCGAGATAGCGGCGGCATGAACTCTCCTCGGGCCACAGCTGGGCCAGTCGATTGACGATACGGGCATACTGCCGCGACAGCTTCAATGGACGTACCGGGGCAGGCAAATCCAGCAGCCAGCGCATGGCCTCGACCTGCAATTTGAGCTGCTCGGGTGGGAGCGGCGTGCGCACGAAGGCAAAAGGACGGCTGTTCATGGCGTTCATATGCTTTCTGCCAAGCGGCGAATTCTGTAATACGGGCACCCTTGGCGTGCCCGGCATCATGTTGATTTGATGATAGTTTTCCCCATCAAAAAATGACAGCCGCAAAACCTCTCCCAAAGGCAGCCTACTCGATGCCCTCAACGCCGCCACCGCCGACCGGCCATCCCGCGGCCCGGCCATCAACCAAGCCGCCCGGAGTACACCCTGAAGACAATGCATGAAACGGACCAGCATGCACCGGGAAGGTTGATACCAGTACTGAAGCCGTGCTGGCGACGCACCCCAAAGACCCTCTTTATCAAGCGTGGAAAAGCAGGAATCGGGTTGCACGCGGAGACAAGCCTGTTTACCCTTTGCGGACCGAAGCACACAACCACAATGACGAAAACATGACTCAACGGCTGACAATAGGCAAATGGATTGGCCCTGCCGGCCCTGTCGGGCGCTGGGGAGCAGCCATCGCGCTGGCGGCTTCACTTCTTTTATCGCCCATGCTGAGGGCTGAAGCGCTACCGCCCCTGACGCTGACCACCGAGTCGTATCCGCCAAATCAGATGATGATCAACGGGCAGCTCGCCGGAGTCGTTACCGACAAGGTGCGCGAAATGATGGCCCGCACCCATATCGACTATCGCATCGTGGTGCTGCCTTGGCTTCGGGCCTACTCGTTGGCGCAGACCCAGGCCAATTACTGCGTGTTCAATACGGCTCACACGCCGGACCGTGACAAGTTGTTCAAGTGGGTCGAACCGACAACCTACGCCGACTGGACGCTGTTTGGCCTGGCCAGCCGGAAATTCGACATCGACAACCTCGAAGACGCCCGACGCTACGTCATCGGCACCTACAACGGCGACATCCGTGACAGCTATCTGAAAGAACGCGGCTTTATCGTCGATACTGCCATCGAGGAAAGTGCCAATCCGCGCAAGCTGGTCGCCCAGCGTATCGACCTGTGGGCCGCCAACCGCCTGGTCGCCGCCGATCTTCTGCGCAAAGCCGGCCTGACCAAGCAAGTGGTGCCGGTACACACCTTCTTCCGCGTTACCGGCGGCCTGGCCTGCAGCCTGGCAACGCCGGATGCCACCATCACCAGCTTGCGCCAGGCCTTGGCCAGCATGGTCAACGACGGCACCACCGCCAAGATCGAACAACGCTACGCCAACTGGCAGCCCGATCCCTGACCCTGCCAAACCCTGCCGCACCTCGACAACTCACCATCCCCTGCCATCACCGACGCCATGAACTAGACTGAATGTGATAGGCACGTGCTGGTTGGAGGTGGGGAGTACCGAGATGAAATCGCAAGGCAAACAGGGCGGTTGGTACACCGGCCTATTGATGATCAGCATCATCATGGTCGTTGTGCTGTTCGTTTCCGCACCATGGATTCCGTTGGCCCTCTTGGCGGCGCTCGCCGTGGTGGGGGTGATCCAGGGGATATCCTGGTTGTTCGACAACTGGAAACACCGCCACGATCATACCCATGCCCACTGAGGGCATCACTGATGACGCAAAAAAGCGGCCCGTCGAGGGCCGCTTTGGTTTTCATGCGCCAGGGTTGGTCCGGGCTTAAGCACCGACGAAGCGCATCTTGAAGCTGCGCCCCTTGATCCGCCCCTCGGCCAGGCGGCTGAAGGCCTGCTGGGCGATATGGCGATCCAGCGCCACGTAGCTGGAAAATTCGAACACCGATATCTTGCCTACCTGCTGACCGGCAATGCCCGCCTCACCGGTGAGCGCGCCCAGGATGTCGCCCGGGCGCACCTTGTCCTTGCGGCCAGCCGCAATGCACAGCGTCACCATTGGCGGCACCAGCGGGCTATCACTGCTCGTCAGCTCGGCCGGATCCGCCCAGTTCGGCTTGGCCTGCTGGTAATCCTCGATCAGCGCCAGTCGCTTACTGTCGTTCGGGCCGACCAGGCTCAGCGCCAGCCCCTTCTCGCCACCACGCCCGGTACGGCCGATACGGTGGATGTGAATTTCCGGATCGTGCGACAGGTCGACGTTGATCACCGCTTCCAGCGTGCTGATGTCGAGGCCGCGCGCCGCCACGTCGGTGGCCACGAGCACCGAACAGCTGCGGTTGGCAAACTGCACCAGGATTTCGTCGCGCTCGCGCTGCTCCAGCTCGCCGTACAACGCCAGCGCCGAGAAGCCCTGCTGTTGCAGCTCATTCGCCAATTCGCGCACCTGCTGCTTGGTATTGCAGAAGGCGATGGTCGAGACCGGACGGAAATGGCCGAGCAACGCCGCCACCGTCGCCACGCGCCGTTCCGGCTGAATCTTGTAAAAGTGCTGCTCGATGTGGCCCGCATCATGCAGCGACTCCACTTTGACCTCGACCGGGTTCTTCAGAAAGCGTGCGCTCTGCTTGCGGATAGTGTCCGGATAAGTGGCGGAGAACAGCAGCGTCTGACGCTTGCGCGGACAGGCGGCGACGATGCCAACGATCTCCTCGTAGAAGCCCATGTCCACCATGCGGTCGGCCTCGTCCAGCACCAGGGTTTCGACGGTGGACAGGTCCAGCGTGTTGCGGCTCAGGTGATCGTGCAACCGGCCCGGCGTGCCCACCACCACGTGCGCGCCGTGCTCCAGCGAGCCGATCTGCGGCCCCATCGGTGTGCCACCGCACAGCGTCACCACCTTGATGTTGTCGACACTACGCGCCAGCCGGCGGATTTCCTTGGCCACCTGATCGGCCAGCTCGCGCGTCGGGCACAACACCAGCGCCTGCACGGCAAACCAGCGCGGATTGATCTTGTCGAGCAATCCCAGGCCGAAGGCAGCCGTCTTGCCGCTACCGGTCTTGGCCTGGGCGATCAGGTCCTGGCGGTTGAGGATGACCGGGAGGCTCTGCGCCTGGATCGGGGTCATGCGGGTATAGCCAAGGCTGGCCAAGTTGTCGACCAGGGCGGGCGAGAGGGGAAGCGAGGAAAAATCCGTTTTGTTCACAATGACTTGGCGCGTTGGCAAAAGGCGCACAGTCTATCAGGCTACGCCGTCGCCGACCAGCGCCATGCGGTATCGATGCCGCCACGCAAGCCACATGAGTACACGGGCACGGCGGGCTGACAAACCGGGAAAGGCCGCTTCGGCCAACCTTGGCGAGAGGCGCATCCCCGGCACCGCTCCTCTCATGCAGTCCGCCGCCTGAACCGGGCACGGACTCACCCGCCCTGTTGTATTGTCGCCATCGCTTCCATGCTCGACCGCAAATTCAGGTTGCCAGTCTGTTTGATTTTGTACAGAATCAAATCATCGTCAGGACACAGAGCAAAGCAGCATGACCCAGGGAGGCAAGCGCCAAGGCGCCGGCAGGAAGTCCGCTTTTGGCGGTGACAAGACGGTCGCCATGCGTGTACCGGAACCACTCAAGCCGGTACTGGAAGCCTGGCTGCAAGAGTATCGCGCCATACGGGCGGTACGTGAACTGCACGTGGACGAATTCCGCTCGCTCACCAGCGAATTGTCCGACGTATCGTTACCTCTGTTCGCCAGCCGTGTTCCCGCCGGCGCCCCCGTCGCCGCCGACGACCTAAAAGAAGCCGACGTCGACCTGAACACCCACCTGGTCAGACGCCCCGCCTCCAGTTTCCTGGTCACGGTCAAGGGCGACTCGATGATCAATGCCGGCATCCACGATGGGGACATGCTGGTAGTAGACAAATCGCTGGAGGCTCGTCACGGCAAAGTGGTGGTAGCGGTGATCAATGGCGAGCTGACGGTAAAACGGCTGGAGAAAACGGCGACGGGCCTGCGCCTGCTGCCGGAAAATCCGGATTTTGCCCCGATAGAGGTGCCGGAAGAGGCCTCGTTCTTCATCTGGGGCGTGGTCACCAACGTGATTCACAAGGTCGATTGAGGAGGATGCACCATGAGCAACAACCAACAAATCAAGATGAAGTTCCTCGACTGGCGCCGTCTGCCGCGCGCCTTCCGCTCGGTCGTACAGGGTCAGCCGCAGGTTCTGGTCTCGCGCACCGGCCGCAGCTACTTCGTGCCGGTCGAGTTCGTCTGACCCCCACCCCAGAACCGGGCTGCGCATTGCCCGCTGGACTTAAACACGAAACCCACGCCCACACCGAGGATCAACCTCCCTGGCGGCATCGCCTGTGAACCGGCAGCGCCAAAAGAAGACGCCCTTCGCATGAAGGGCGTATCAATTTGCTTGGGGGGAATGTAACAACCGGAACTGAGAGGCACCGATGCTACCGCTGCCGGCAACGAAGCAAACAACCGGCTGCCCTTGAACTGTAGGCGACATGATAACTTCGTACTATCCGTACAATTACGTATGTCAAGCAAGTATCTGGGCAATCACTACCGACTGCTTCTCACGTCGCACCTGTTCGAACAATTCGCCCGCCTCGGGGTAGCTACGCTTGAGCTGCCCCAGCCACTGCTTCAGTCGCGACGCCGGGTAGGCCGATTCTTCCGCCCGCTCACGGCACTGCTCGAAGAAATCGCGCAGCCAGATCATCATCTCGTCCCACGGCATCGGTTCGGCCCCCGGCCCGGCCTTGATGCGTCGCGCCAGATCCGGTGCGGCGATCAGCCCACGCCCGATCATCACGGTGTCGCAACCACTCTCGCGGCGAATGGCGTGGTAATCCTCCACCGTCCACACCTCGCCGTTGGCGATGACCGGCAGATTGACACTCTCGCGGATGCGGGCAATCCAGTCCCAGTGGGCGGGCGGCCGATAGCCCTCGACCTTGGTGCGGCCATGCACCACCAATTCATCCGCTCCCGCCCGCTCAATCGCCTGCGCGCATTCCAGCGCCAGGCTCTTGTCCTCATAACCCAACCGCATCTTGGCCGTGACCGGCACTTCTTTGGGGACGCTGGCACGCACGGCCGCCACGATCTGGAACAAGAGCTCCGGCTCGGTGAGCAATACCGCCCCGCCGCGATGGCGGTTGACGGTGGGGGCCGGGCAACCGAAGTTGAGGTCGACCGCCGGAGCGCCCAGCTCGACCGCGCGTACCGCATTATCCGCCAGGCACACCGGATCCGATCCCAGCAATTGCACACGCACGCTGGTACCCGCTCGCGTACGTGCGGCCCGGTGCAATTCGGGCGCCAGCCGGTAGAACATCTTGGGTGGCAGCAGTGTGCTGGTAACGCGCACGAACTCGGTCACGCACCAATCGATGCCGCCGATGCGGGTCAGCACATCGCGCATGATGTCGTCGACCAAGCCCTCCATCGGGGCGAGTACCAGCTTCATTCGGGAATACCTCGGATTCAGGAGGCGGTATTCTAGCCAAGTCCGCCTGCCCTGTCTTTCGGCCAACCTGCATCGCCCATCAGCTTTCCGGGCTGGGCAACACTCGTGTATTGGCAGGACGGGAAAACAGAACGTATGTTTAAAATGGGGTACGGGAGAACCCGTCTTCCCGATACCCACGAGATACCTTACCGGCGTGACGCCGTCCCCACCTCTCCATAGGCGCCCGACATGACGCGTCCCACTATCATTTTCGATACCGACCCCGGCCTAGACGATGCCGTGGCCATCCTCGCCTTGTTGGGAGCTGGCGAACAGATCGACCTGCTCGCGCTGACCACGGTGGCCGGCAATGTGGGCGTGGACCTGACCTCGCGCAACGCCCGCATCGTTTGCGAATGGGCACAACGCCCCGATATCCCGGTTTACGCAGGCTGTGAACGCCCGCTGCTGCGCCCGCTGGTCACCTCCGAACATGTCCATGGCAGGAGCGGGCTCGACGGCGTCCCCCTTCACCAACCGGAGATGCCGCTGCAAGACAAGCATGCCGTCGACTTCATCGTCGACACCTTGCGCGAGGCGACGCCAGGCACCATCACCCTCTGCCCCGTCGGTCCACTGACCAACATCGCCCTTGCCCTGGCCAAAGCACCGGACATCGCGCCACGCATCAAGGAAATCGTCTTGATGGGCGGCAGCTACTTTGCCGGTGGCAACATCTCGCCGGCGGCCGAGTTCAATATTTTCGTCGACCCGGAAGCGGCCGCCATCGTGCTGCGCTCGGGCGTACCGATCGTGATGCTGCCGCTGGATGTGACCCACCAGGTGGGCGCCAGCTCAGCACGCATCGCCCGCCTGCACGCCCTGGCCAATCGCTGCGGCCCCCTCGCGGCCGATATCCTGATCAGCCATGAGCGCCACGACGTGCAGCGCTTCGGCGCCAACGGCGCTCCCTTGCACGACCCTTGCGTGGTGGCCTATCTGCTGCAGCCTGACCTGTTCAAGGGACGCCGGGTCAATGTCGAGGTGGAAACGGCAAGCCCGCTGACGCTGGGCGCCACGGTGGTGGACTGGTGGGGCGTGAGCGGCCGACCGGCGAATGTCCTATATCTCACCGAGGCCGACGCCGACGGCGTGTACGCGCTGCTGACAGACTGCCTGGCCAGGCTTCCCTGAAACCGCGGCCAGGTCTGAAATCCGAGGATGCCCGTTGCAGGGGGAGCCACGCCGCAATTCCCTTCGGCGCGGTATACTTGTACCAAACGTACAAGAATCGCCATGGAGCATACAAATTGCGTTTTAGCCTGCCAGATTCACTTTATATCCATAACCGCCTGGTTGAGGTCACCGTCAGGCATGGCGCGCAGGAACCCGAGCAACACTTCCGGCTGACGGACAAATTCAAGCAATCGCTGATTGAAGACGCCCCCACCGGACCGATCCCCGCCCTGCCCCCGACCAGCATCAGCCCGGTGCAGGCGGTGCCCAACCTGGCCGATTATCTGCGCGCCCTGAACCAGCGCGTGCTGGTTTTCAGCGACTACCGCGAACGCCTGATGGAGCTAGCCGATCTGCTGATCGAGATGGCCGGCGGCCAGCCCGACGGCGTCATCGCCGCCATCATGCTGTGCCCGTATCGCCACTATGCAGCCCATCACGCCATCAACTGCGCCCTCTTGGCGGCCCGGGTCGGGCAGAGCTACGGGCTGCCGTCGGCCGATACCGAGCAACTGGTGTGCGCGGCCCTGACGATGAACGTCTCCTCGGCCAGCCTGCAGGACAACATGGCCTCGCAGCAGGCCGAGCCCTCCACCGCCCAGCGCCAGACCCTGCATGCTCACCCGCTGTTAAGTTCCGCCCTGCTGCGCGAAGCCGGGGTCGACGATGTGCTATGGCACACCATCGTGCTGTTGCACCATGAAAAGAAGAACGGCCGCGGCTATCCGTTCAGCCTGGCCGGTGAAGACGTCGAGCCATTGGCCCATTTGCTGCACGCACTGGACCTGGTGACCGCCAAGATGATGCCGCGCACCTACCGCGCGCGCATGAAGCCCAAGCAGGCCCTGGGCGAGCTCTATGCCGGCAAGATGGGGGAAATCGACCCGGAGCTGGTATCCCACCTGGTAAAAGTCATCGGCATCTACCCGCCAGGCAGCTTCGTCGAACTGGCCGACGGCAATCGGGCGATAGTGGTCAACATCACCGCCAACGCCGCGACCCCGCGCGTCGCCCCCCAAACGCGCCCGGCCGAACGCATCGACACGGCGCAGGAGTGCTTCCGCATCGTCAAATCGCTGAATATCCAGGTGGAAGAGCGCTATCTGCCGCTGTTCTACCGTCTCTGGAGTCCGACATGAGCATCCCCCCCGGCATCTACCGCCACTACAAGGGACCGTTGTACGAAGTCATCGGCTGCGCGCAGCACTCGGAAACCGAAGAACCGCTGGTCGTCTACCGCGCACTCTATGGCGAGTACGGCCTGTGGGTGCGCCCGGTGGCCATGTTCGAGGAGAGTGTCACCCACGACGGCGTGCCCCAGCCACGCTTTGCCCTGGTCAAGGCGTTCTGAGCGCCCCATGCGCATTTTCCGTACCGATCACCTGGCCCTGCCCTTGCCGCCCGGCCATCGTTTCCCGGCCGAGAAATACCGCCTCCTGGCCGAGTCCGTGGCGGGCTTCGCCCCCCACCTGCTGGAGCCGGCACCGGCGGTGACGCCGGCCGAACTGTGCCGCGTGCACGATGCCGCCTACGTCCACGCCTTCCTCGAGGGCAGCCTGCCGGAACGCGCACAGCGGGAGATCGGCCTGCCGTGGTCGCCACAGCTGGTGGCGCGCGCCTGCCATTCGGTTGGCGCCACCATTGCCGCCGCACGCGTCGCGCTGCTGCAGGGCTGCGGTGTCAATCTGGCCGGCGGCACCCACCACGCCCAGGCCGACAAGGGCAGCGGCTTTTGCGTGTTCAACGACGTGGCGGTGGCGGCGCGCCTGCTGCTGGACGAAGGCCATATCCGGCGAGCGCTGGTGATCGATCTCGACGTGCATCAGGGTAACGGCACTGCTGACCTGTTCCGCGATGAAGCACGGGTGTTCACCTTCTCGATGCACGGCCAGAACAACTTCCCGTTCCGCAAGGTGGCCGGCGACCGCGACGTCGAGTTGCCGGACGGCACGTCGGACGAGACTTACCTGGCCCTGCTTTCGGCCAACCTGGAGGAGCTGTTCCGGCGAGCCCGTCCCGATCTGGTGTTCTACCTGGCCGGTGCCGATCCGTATGAAGGCGACCGGCTGGGCAAGCTCAAGCTGACGGCAGACGGCCTGCTGCGGCGCGACCGGATGGTGCTGGATGCGTGCCAGCGGGACGAGGCCGGCGTCGCCATCGCCATGGCTGGCGGCTATGCCGTCCCCATCGCCGACACCGTGGCCATCCAGACCGCCACGGTGAAGGAAGCGGTACGGCGGTTCGACCGAACCGGCCCGCGCCCGCCGATAGACGAAACACAGGAGTACATGCAATGAACAAGGCAACCCTGGCCGGCGGCTGTTTCTGGTGCACCGAATCGGCCTTCAGACGCCTCGACGGCGTCCACGCGGTGGTGTCCGGCTATACCGGCGGCCATGCTCCCGACCCCAGCTATCGGGCGGTATGCGATGGCACCACGGGGCACGCCGAAGCCGTCGAAATCACCTACGACCCGGCCACCCTCTCCTACCGCGACCTGCTGGCCGTGTTTTTCACCATCCACGACCCCACTACGCCAAACCGCCAGGGGTACGATGTCGGTACGCAATACCGCTCGGCCATCTTCTACCACGACGACGCTCAGCGACAGGAAGCCGCCGCTTTCATCGCCGAACTGGAACGGCAGCGCGTGTTCGATGCGCCGATCGTCACCGAACTGGTCGCCGCGGACTCGTTTTACCCGGCCGAGGCCTACCACCAGGAGTATTACGACCAGAACCGGGAAGCGCCGTATTGTCAGGCGGTCATCGCCCCCAAGCTGGCCAAGTTGCAGCACCTGTTTCCGGCCCTGCTGCGACGCCACACTCCCGACGTATAATCCGGGCCGCCAGCCCGCCCGCTCCGTCCTCAACAGGTAGTCATGGAATCCAGCTTCACCCGTAAACTGCTGTTTTTGTCCGGCCTGATCCTGGCGACCGTGTGCACCGGGACAGCCGGCTACATGCTGATCGAAGGTTGGTCGCTCTTCGACAGCATTTACATGACCGTCATCACGCTGGCCACCATCGGCTATGGCGAAACCCACCCGCTCACTGACGGCGGCCGGTTGTTCACCATCAGCCTGATCGTGTTCGGCACCGGGGTGCTGGGCTACGGCATCTCGTCGCTCACCCTGATGCTGTTCCAGGGTGACCTGCCCCTCTTGCTCAAGCGCCGGAAAATGGAAAAACGCATCGCACGCCTCGATCAGCACATCATCATTTGCGGCCTCAGCCGCACCGGCCTCTACACGCTGGAAGAGTTGATCAGCGCCGGCCACGACGTGGTCGTCATCGAAAAGAACGAAGCACTGGCCCAGCAGCTCGACAGCCGCGACGTGCCCTATATCGTCGGCGACGCCACGGCGGACGAACACCTGGTCGCCGCGGGCGTGGCCAAGGCACGCGCCCTGGTCACCTGCCTGACGTCCGACGCCGAGAACGCCTTTGTCGTGGTGACGGCGAAAAACCTCAACCCCTCGATCAAGGCGGTATCCAAGGCCGAAACCGAAACCTCACGCCGCAAACTGCTCACCGTCGGCGCCGACCGGGTGGTGATCCCGTCGCACCTGGGGGGCGTCAACATGGCCAACATGGTGGCCCGGCCGGAAACGCTGCACCTGTTCGAGCAATTGCAGCAGCGTTTCCCCAAGGCCTTTCATGCCCGGCTGTTCAGCGTCGGCCCGGAAAGCGACGGCCGGCGGCTGGGGGAATTCGAGCCGACCCAGCCCCAGAACGTGATGGTGATCGCCCTGGAGCACCCCGGTGGCGAAGTGGAATTCAACCCCTCGCCCGAAACCACCCTCAAGTCCGGCAGCTCGGTCATGGCCATCATCAACTACCACCATCCTGCCTGACCCTACGGCTCGCCCGCCGTCGGCCCGACCGCAAATCAACCGAATCCGCCCCGATTCGTGGTAAAACACCAAGCCAAGGCACAACAACAATCGGAAACAGCCCGGAATGGACAGTAGCACCAACACCATGACCCCCAGCGTGTTCATCGTGGACGATGACCCCGCCGTCAGGGAGTCGCTGGCCATGTTGATCATGGCGCAGGGGATGCGCGCGGTCACTTTTGCCAACGCGCAGGAATTTGTCCGCGACTACCGCGAAGGCGATATTGGCTGCATGATCCTCGACATCCGCATGCCGCAGATGAGCGGCATGGCGCTGCAAGAATTGCTGATCCAGCGCGAGATCACCATCCCCATCGTCTTCATCACCGGCCATGGCGATATCGAGCAATGCAGCCGCGCCTTCCGCGCCGGCGCCATCGATTTCCTGACCAAGCCGATCGACACCAGCCGCCTGATCGACAGCCTGCGCCGCGGCATCCGGCTGAGCATTCAGCAGCACAAGCACGAAACCGAGACGCTGGAAGTGATGCAGCGGCTGTCACGCATCAGCGGACGCGAACGCGAGGTGCTGGAGATGGTGGCCGACGGCCTGTCCAGCAAGGAAATCGCCCGCGCCATGGAGCTCTCGCCGCGCACCGTCGAAGCCCATCGCGCCAACCTGTTCAGCAAACTGGGCGTCGATTCGCTGGCCGATCTGATACGCTTTTATCTCAAGGCGCTGGAAACCACCGGCATGAAGCGCTCCAGCCACGAATAAACGAGAACGACCGGCCATAGCCCGGTAAAATAACGCCATGGATCGTCTCTTCAAGAACGTGGGCCTGGTGGCCCGCCACAGCAAATCTTCCATTGTCGCCTCGCTGCGGCAACTGGCCGACCATCTGGCGGCCTCGGGCGTGTCGGTGCTGATCGACCGCGACAGCGTCACGCCCGCAGAAGCGGGGCCCTACACCCTGATCGACCGGCTCGACCTGGGCAAGCTCGCCGACATCGTCATCGTATTGGGCGGCGACGGCACCATGCTGTCCATCGCCCGCCTGCTCGCCCCCTACCGCGTGCCGATGGTCGGCATCAACCAGGGCCGGCTTGGCTTCATGACCGACATCCCGCTGCACGAGATGCTGAGCTCGGTGGACGCCATCCTCGCCGGCCAGTTCATCCCGGAAGACCGCATCCTGCTGCAGGCGACGGTGATGCGCGAAGACGCCGAGGTGATGAACGCGCTGGCCTTCAACGACGTGGTCTTCAGCCGCGGCGCGGTGGGCTCGATGATCGAGTTCGAAATCTTCGTCGACAACCAGTTCGTCTACAGCCAACGCTCGGACGGCCTGATCGTCTCGACGCCAACCGGCTCCACCGCCTACTCGCTGGCCTCCGGCGGCCCGATCCTGCACCCGACGCTGCAAGCCATCGCACTGGTACCGATCTGTCCGCAGTCACTGAGCAACCGGCCGATCGCGGTCAACGACTCGTGTGAAGTCGAATTCATGCTGACGCGCGGGCTGGATGCGCGCGTGCACTTCGACGGCCAGTCGCACTGCGACCTGATGGAAATGGACCGCGTGCTGATCCGCCGCCACCGCAACCACCTGCGCATCCTGCACCCAGTCGGCTACAACTACTACGACATGCTCCGGCACAAGTTGCACTGGGGCGAACGCCTGCTCTGACCCTGACCAAACTCGCCTATCTATGCTGCTCACGCTCAACGTCAAAGATTTCGTCATCGTCGACCAGCTGGCGCTGGACTTTTCCGACGGCTTCACCGTGCTGACCGGGGAAACCGGTGCCGGCAAATCCATCATCCTCGACGCGCTCGGCCTGCTGCTGGGCGACCGGGCCGACGGCACCATGGTACGGGAAGGCACCGACCGGGCCGAAATCTCCGCCCAGTTCGCGCTGACCTATCTGCCCGAGCTGCGCGCCTGGCTGCACGACAACGCGCTGGACTCGGACGAGGACGAGCTGCTGCTGCGCCGCCTGGTCGACCGCAGCGGCCGCTCCAAGGGCTTCATCAACGGCCAGCCGGCAACGCTGGCCCAGCTCAAACAGGTTGGAGACTTTCTGGTCGACATCCACGGCCAGCACGCGCACCAGTCGCTGACCCGGCCCGAAACCCAACGCCACCTGCTCGACGCCTACGCCGGCTCGCTGGCGCTGGCGCGCGACGTGGAAGAGGCCTGGCAGGCGCTGCACAAGGCGCGGCGCGCCCGTGAAGAGGCCGAAAAGAAGTCGCGCGAATTCGAAGTCGAACGCGAGCGTCTTTCCTGGCAGATCAACGAGCTGAGTGAACTCCAGCTCCAGCCCGACGAATGGACCGCGTTGAACCAGGCGCACTCGCGCTTCGCCAACGCGGCCGAACTGGCGCAAAGCGCCCAGCTGGCGGTGGACGCGCTCTCCGAGATGGACGGCAACTGCCTGTCCGTGCTGGCACAGGTGCAGAGCCGGCTGAGCAAGCTGTCCCATCTCGACCCTCGCCTCACCGACAGCCTGTCGCTGCTCGACTCGGTCGACGCGGAGCTGCGCGAGGTGGTCTATGGCCTGCGCGATTACGCCTCCAGCATCGACGAAGACCCGGCCCAGCTCGCCGACATGGAGCGCCGCATCGATACCCTGATGAGCGCCGCCCGCAAGTACCGGGCGCAGCCGCAGGACCTGCCGGAAAAGCTGGCCGACTGGCAGCGCCAGCTGGCGGAGCTGGAGGCGTCGACCGATATCGAGGCGCTCGCCGTCGCCGAATCGAGCTGCCTGGCACGCTACCGCACCTTGGCCGAAGCGCTGTCCGGCAAACGCCGCCAGGCCGCAGCGGAACTGTCCGAGCGCATTTCGGGGGAAATGCAGAATCTGGCGATGGGCGGCGCCCGTTTCGCCATCGAACTCGCGCCACTGGGTGACCCCACCGCCTACGGCCTGGAGTCGGTCGAATACCTGGTCGCCGCCAACGCCGGCACCAGCCTGCGCTCGCTGGCCAAGGTCGCCTCCGGCGGCGAGCTGTCACGCATCAGTCTGGCCATGCAGGTGGTGATCAGCCAGGTCGCCAGCGTACCGACGCTGATCTTCGACGAAGTAGACGTCGGCATCGGCGGCCGCGTCGCCGAGGTCATCGGCAAGCTGCTGCGCCAGCTGGGCGAACGCTACCAGGTGCTGTGCATCACCCACCTGCCCCAAGTTGCATCTTGCGCAGCCACGCACTGGCAGGTCAGCAAGGCGGAGCGCCAGGGCAAGGTCCTCAGCCAGATTCGCCCGCTCGACGCCGAAGAACGGATCATGGAAATCGCCCGCATGCTGGGCGGCGTCGACATCACCGACACCACCCGCCAGCACGCCGCCGAAATGCTGGCGCTCAACACCTGAGGGCCTAGCCAAAAGCGCAAACTGACGGTAATATTCCGTGCTCATTCCGATACGGAAGCGTGGCCGAGTGGTTTAAGGCAGCGGTCTTGAAAACCGCCGAAGGTGTGAGCCTTCCGTGAGTTCGAATCTCACCGCTTCCGCCAGATTCAACCCGTCTTGATCCGAGCCAACCAGTCCTGAACTGAGAACTGGCACGGGTTACAGGCGGGTTTTGCTTTTCCTGTCGCTCGCGGCGAAGTTTGTCCAGCCTGCCCCACGTTGCCCCAGGCGAGCCGACTCCCCCACACCACCCGCCGACCCGAAAATACGCGATTGCCGTTTCAGACAAGACGCCCCGCCCCGCTCACCCTGGCCAGAAAGCATGAAAGCGGAATCGGATGCTCCAGGCAGGGGACGGCCAACCTAGACGGCCGGCTTTTCACTTGGCGGAACGTGATAGGGCTGCACCTTGTCTTGTTCCGCCGGGTCGTTCCGGGCGACGACGGCCCGGGCAGCGTCAGTCGTGCTGAGATTGACGGCCTCGTGCGGAACACCGGGCGGGATGAACAGGAACTCTCCTGCCTCGCTCACCACTTCGTGTTCAAGCCGCTCTCCCCAGCGGGTAAGGACGCGTCCTTCGAGAACGTAAATGCCTGTTTCGTAGCCGATGTGGACGTGCGGCTCGGCGCGGGCGCCCGGCGGGATGACCACCAGATGCATGGAGAGCCCTTCTGCGCCAACGGTTGGCCCTGAAATGCCGACGAAATACGGCAAACGCTGCCGTGTCATGACCTCTTGCTCGGGACGCAGCGCTTGCACCTGGCGTTTTTCCCTACTCATACCCGCCCTCCGTTTGTGACTTAACCTATCCGCACCGTTGGTACCGGCCACCCTGGGACGGCCATGCCGAATGACGCATTCGTCGGCACCCCATCCAGCGGCCAAGACCCGTGAGCTTTATTGCACCACCGGTACTCATCACGATAGACCTTCGCCACCCCAAGTGACATGCGGGCAAGGCGGCAAGGACATCGGGGCGACCAAGGGGAAAGGCCAGGCAGAATCAGGGGGCACGCACGCAATACGCGGCAGCCGCGTCGGGAAGGCGGTCTTCGGCCAACCTTTGGCCGCGCCCGTACCTACGGCGACCGCCCCCTCGCCTGCCTAAATCTGGACGATATTCAGCCCGCCATTGCCAAATTTTTCGGGGACATGTCCCAATGTGAAGAGACGGAAATCGTTGTGCGCAAAATTCCCGAGGTACTTGCCCTGGCTGGCAATGGCGATTCCGACGTCTGAGCCGCTCGGATCGAGCACGTTCTGGCCCAGCGCCAAGTCGAACCCCAATAATTCGCTTTCCAGCCCGGCCAGGACATTGGCGTCGGCAACCAGGCTGCGATAGACGTCCGCGAGCGTGCCGCCGTCCAGAGCCAGTTCCTGCAGACGCTGCAGCATGGCGTCACCCAAGCGCAGCTCGCGCAGGCGGTTGTTGCGCAGGCGCAGTTCGCCCCGACCGCGTAGCCACCGAATCTTCCCCTGACTAAAACCCTGGCCGAGTTTTTCCATGATGTCCTGGTTCAGCCGCTCTTCCTTGGTGGCGTCGCCATACAAGGTTACGCGGCCGTTGATATGGTTGTCGGCCAGTAGGGTGTCCGCCTCGGCGTCGGCCAGCGCCAGGGCGCAGCCGGAGGGGTTGAGCAACCATTCGCCGCGCAGACGGTTCAGCCCCGACACCAGCCGGCGTGCACCGGCACCCGCGACGATATCGGCCCGCAAAGCCAGCAGTGCCTCGGATTCGCCGTTGGCGAGCGGCAGCGCGTTGGAGCGCAGCAGCGTATCCACCTGTTGGCCGAACGCTTCACGCTCCGCCCCGCTCCAGTTGGCGAAAGCTTCGGCCAACGTCAGCGGCACCGACGCAAACAGCTCGCCCTTGCCCGTTTCCAGCGCGGCGGCCATGGGGGCGAGCGCGACCAAGTGGTCGATCAGCACGTGGGCTCGCTGCACGGAGGCCGGCTGGTAGGCATTGATGACGCATCCGCCCAGATCGATACGCTGCGCTCCCTCGACACGCACCAGGCTGTTGCCGGGCTCGGTCAGACCCGACAGGTGCATGCGCTGGATGCGCAGCTCCTCGCAACCGTCGAAGGATAGCGAGGGGTTGGCTGCCAAGGCGATGAGGTCGAAATCCTGCAGGGTGAGCGAGGCGAAGTCGAACAGCTGCAGCGCCTGGTCGCGCAGGATCAGGCGGCTGGCCGGACCGGCGCCGTGGATGAAGAGATTCACCCCCTTGCCGCCCAGCTCGATGTCGCCCTCCAGCTGGTGCTCGCCCGGCAGCAGGCACAGGCAGATATCCTTTTGGTCGCTGCCGATCAGCTTCTTGAGGGCCTCGTCCAGGGTGGAGAATTCCCCTCCCTTGCCGACGCCGATGCAGCAGCCTCCACCGTGGCTCTTGTGGCACAGCGCATCGATGGCGCCCTGGACGTCGCTGATGCCCTGGGCCTGGAAATCCGGGCATTGGCTCGGGTCGTAGGCCACTTGGGTGGCCAGCGACAGGCGGGCGCCAAAATCGATCTGGTTGTACTTGCCCACGGCCGGCTGGCCGGCTTCCAGCAGTTCCGCCTTGCAGCTCTGGCTGACGCCGGTAGGCGCCAGGCTCCACTCGACCGCCGCGACGCCGTTACTCTGCGTGTTCACCGTGACCGACAAGCCGGCCCCGTTCAGCGAGCCGCTGCCGGCGGTAAACCGCACCGGCACCCCGGCCACCGGGAACTCGCCGTTGAACACCGCGACTTCCAGCGGATGATCCAGCTTGACGTTCTGCGGGGCGATCGGATTGGGCTTGGCCTCCTGGCCATCGCCTCCAACGTAGTAGAGGTTGGTCAGCTCGGTAAGCGCGGGGAACAGCGGGCGGCAGTCCGACAAGGTGGTCCAGTTGCCGCTCTGGCAGCTCAGCAGGGCAAGCCGGGCAAAGGCGCGCAGCGTGCCCTCGGGCGCGCGGAACTGCGACTTGCCGCTCGCCTGCGGCCACTCGATGTCGGCGGTGGCGGTGCGCGCGGGAATGGTCCAGTAGTCGCCGACCCGGTAGTTGCCGGTGAGAAACTTGATCTCGACGCCATCCTCCAGCTCGACCCAGCCGGTGTCATAGGGGCTGTTGGCGGCGAGCGGCACCATGTCGTCCCAGCCGTCCCAGCGGCGCACGCGCGGATTGTCGCCAAACAGGGCCTTGTCGAGTGTCCCGGTGGCGCTGGACAGGTCGAGGGTGACCACGTTGCCCTCGGTCTTCAGCACCTTCACCAGCGTGCCGGCGCGGCCGAGCAGCTCATGGGTGTCGTCGAAGAATTCCAGCCAGCAGCCTGCCGTGATCGAGAGATAGGCATCCCGGCCGATGCTGGCCACCTCGAACTCATCAGCCGCCGGGTCGTTAAGCCAGCGCACCACCCGGCTGACGATGCTGCCGTTGTCGCGCGACCACTTGTAGCGCAGCTTGCCGCCGGCGCTGCCATCCTCGTGGATTTCCACGCGGTAGAGCAGATTCTCGAGGCGGCGGAAGCCTGCTTCCGGGGCAAGAAGGCAAGGGTCTTTCGGCTGCTTGCTCGGCTCGGCACGGGCGCCCATCTTGCCGTCCGGGGCGTCGACCAGGGCATCCCAGGCGGTGAAGGCGCTATTGCACGCGATATCGGTGCCGGGGTCGGCCACCCGCATCAGTTTCACCTGCCAGATCAGCTGGTCGCGCGTGGCACTGTCGGGCCCGCCCAGCGCCACCTCGCGGATCAGCGGGTCTTCCAGCGCCGTGACATGGCGCAGCCAGGCCTCCAGGTAGCCCAGGTAGATGCCGTCCGGCGGCGTTACCGCGTTGCCGCTGCCGTCGTACAGCATGATCCCGGCAAGCGGAGCCGCATTCGCCGGCGGCAGCGGCAACTGCGTGAAACCGGCCGGCAGGATCGGCGAGACCGTGTTCTTCAGCGACGGCTGTGCGATCAGCGAGGCGGGCGCCGGGTTGTCACACAGCAGGCCTTCCAGATAGAAGTGACCGGCGCTGATGTCGATGTTCTGGCCGTTGCCGGAGAGCTTGAAACCAGGAGCGGCAAGGGGCGCGCCGGTGTGGCCGATGACGTCCACGGTTTCCAGTTCGATGCGCCGGTTCAGGATGTCCTGCTGTTCGTTCCAGTCGGCATCCAGCTGCACCCGCCCCTGCTGCATGCGGACGCTGCGGTAATGCTTATCCGGTCGGTCGGTCGAGCGCGTGAGATCGGCTTTCATGGTCGTCGTCCTGGTTGGTTAGAGGGTGCGACTCAATTGACATAAATAATCCCGGCCTCCAGGCCAAAGCGCAGGTACTCGTCCAGCGCCTGGTGCAGATTGGCCTCGCGCTGCGGCTGCTGGAGCAGGTTCCACACGCCCATCTCGGCGCCGTCTTCCGCGCCCTTGCGGATTTCCGGGGCGGTGCTCAGGCGCAGCTGGACGTAGGCCGGGTGGCCGAAGCGGGTCGAGGTGAAGGCCGGCGTGACGCGCACGCTTTCCTGCTGCGCCAGCGCCGGGGTCAGACCCTGGATCACCAGGTCCGGCTGGCAGCGGTAGCGCCGCGGCGTCTGCGACCCCGGGGGGACGTAGCAGAAGCGCACGCAGCCTTGTTGCTTGCGTACGATGGCCAGAGGTTGGCTGAACAGGCTGTTGCTTGCGGTCAGCCCCCCCGCCTTGGTGCTGCCCAGCACGGTGCACCGTTCCAGCTCGAGCGGGGTATCGGGGAGGTCGAAAACCAGCGCGTCGCCGTTGTCGAACACGCTATAACGCGCGCTGACGCCGGCAATGGCCTGGCTGACCTGCAGCGCGCCGCACAGGCAATGGCTCAGCCGGATGAGCAGGCCACTGCCACTACCGGCATGACGCATGCCCCCTTTGTCGGGACTCAGGCTGCAATGACCCAACTCCACGACGGCGAGCGGACCGGACAGCGTCAAGGCACCGTCGAGTAACAGGCCTGACAAGGTCAGGCGGGTGCTGGCGTTGCCTTGCAGGCTCCAGTCGCCCAACAGCACCGGGCGATGCCGGTTCTCGGCCTCGATGGCGAGGTGAGTATCCGGCAGGTTCAGCCCCGGCGTCAGGCTTTCACTGGCGTCCCCCAGCAGGCGGATCAGCGTGCGGCTGCCGGGCGCGAGCGCGGCGAGCGCCGCCGCCAGGCTGGGATGATCGCCCGGCACGCGCCAGACCACCTCGAATTCGGCCGGGTCCAGCAGGCCCTCGCTTTCATCGTCCTCGCGGCGCAGCGGCCGCCGGTCGTAGGGGCCGCCGCCGACATCTCCCGGAAAACCGTAGGCGTAGGCCACCTCGACCGTGCCGACGGTCTTGCCGGCGGGCAGCGCGATGCGCCCGAGCACCGGGTCGAAACCGACCAGGTAGCGCCCCGGCGCATCGGGGAACGCGCGCGCGGGACCGCCGCCACGGGGCAGCACTGCCAGTTGCGCAGGCGGGCGGCGCCAGTCGTCCGGGTCGCCAGGATTGGCCTTGGCCAGCAAGGCCAGGTTGCACACCACCAGATGCTCGGGCGGCACTTCGCTGCCGTCCAGCCAGATCCGCAGGACCGGGCCACCCTCGTCCTCGGCAAAGTAGCGAGGCGACGGCGTTTCACCGTCGGCGATGGCCTGGCGCAGTGCGGTCAGCTCGGCGTGCAGCACGCGGCGGGACAGCGGCTCCGGCACGTGGATCGGCTGCGCCAGCTGGGTGATCTCGCTTTCGGTGCGGGGCCGGTTGTAGAGCACGCCTTCGGCGGTGCCGGCATCGTCCGCTACGCTGCGCCCCAGGGCATCGAAGTAGTAACGCCCGGCCTCGCCGCCGGCCGCGCGCGCGGTGGACCGCTGCAAGGCGTAGGCCTGCAAGCGCCAGAGGTAAAGGCCGACGTTGGGAATGTTGTAGCGGCCGGCCGATAGCGGCCTGACCTCGGCGCTGTGGGCACTGCGGTCGAACGGCCCGTCCACCCGCTCCATGGCGATGGCATCGCGGATGTCCGGTGTGCGCTGATTGTGCAGGCGGCGATGGTTGAGATACTGGGTCGTGCCCAGCAGCTCGAAGAACTCCACCGCGCGCGCGCGCCAGCCGGTGCAGTCAAAGGCCAGTTGCTCCAGCACCGGCACGGTTCCCTTGCTCCGGCGCAGGCGCAGGGTGTTGGCCACCAAGCCACGTTGGCCGAAGGACTGGGTCCCCCCCACCGCGTACAGCCCCCGCACGCCGAGCAGGTCGCCGATGTAGGGGATCAGCCAGTCGTCGCAGGTCTCGATGAACCAGTTGTCGTACAGGGTCGCGATGTCCTGTTCGAGCAGGTTGCCCTGCTCCGCGATGATATCCAGCAAGGCGCGCAACGGTCCGCCCTGCTCGGCGTCACGCTCGCGATAAAAGGCCGGCAGGCGCGACAGGAGAAATTCGGCATCGATGCTCATGCGCTCAGCTCCGTGAGAATGACGTCGTCCAGATCGACCAACAGCAGTTGCGCCGGCCGTATCTGCCCGTCCTGCCAGCGTGCGCCACGCGCCTCCAGGCGGCCGTCCGGGCCGGCCACGCTCAGGCTGCCGCTGCCGTCGTGCCGCCGCAGGCTGTCCAGATCGACCCGCTCCACCCCTGTCACCCGCTGCATCGTCGCGATGACTTCGCTGCCGCTGAGCGACTGGCCGTAACCGCGGGCGGCGAAACCGAAGGCATCGCCCAGCGCCGCCCGCACCGCGGCCAGCACGCGCGCGCTGTCCTGGTCCGCAGCGAGGCGCAGCTTGGCACTGAGGCCGAAGCTCAGCATCACCCCCGGCTCCAGACGCAGCGGCTGGTAGGCCGGGCGCACGGCGTCAATCGCATCGGCCAGATGGCGATACAGTGCCGAATCCGGAGCGATGTCCGCGCCGTCGCTGCCGATCACCGTCAGATGCACCAGCCGCTGCTCGCCATTCCAGAGCCAGACGGCCTGGGCCTTGCCGATGCCGGCGAAGGCGGCGGCAAAGTCCTCGAAGTCGCGCAGCGACACGATGCGCTCGAGCGTCAGCACCGTCAGCGGCGCGTTGCGCCGGGCGCGCTCGCCGCTCTCCGGATCGGTGCCGCCGCTGGCGGGCGCCGGGTTGATCACGGCCTTGACGCCCGGCGGACGGTTGAGCAGCAGGCTGATCTGCCCTGCCTTGAGATTGCCGGCGACGCCGATGCCGACACGGTAACGCGCCGCCACGTTCATCTGGCCGCTGGGCAGACGGCTGCCGTGAGCGCCATCGCCAAACTGCAGGGTCACGCTGCCGTCGTCGCCGTGCCGCACCAGATAGGCGCGATCGTCGCGCAGCAGCTCACCGATGCGCGGCGCCTCGCGCCAGCGCACGCCGTCCACCCGCACCTCCAGGCTGCTGGCGATACCGCTCGGGGTCGGCGCGCTGATGTAGGTCAGCGGCTTCTGGCGCAAGGTGAAGCGCTGGAAGGCGCTGCTGCCGTCGCCGCTGCCGAGGATCTCGGGCTGGATCGCCATCTGCTTGCTATCGCCATGGCTGGCCGGAACGACATTGGCATTGATGCGCAGGGTCAGCGGTAGATAGCCATACTGCAGGTCGGCCTCCAGCTCAAGCCGCGAGCGGCCGGCGATCGTGTCATTGCGGCGCAGGCACCGCACTTCCGACACCGCGACCAGGCGCACGGCACAGCGTTCTCCGTCGGCAAAGCTGAGCGTGGCGCTGACCCCATCCTGCGCCAGTTCCAGCGCCGCCAACGCGGCACCGTCCAGCAGGCGCTGGCGCGCACGGGCATTGCCGTTCCAGTCGCTCAGAGTGTGGCCGGCAAAGGCCAGCCAGCGCCCGGCTTCGAGTTCGGGCTGCAGCGTGGCCAGGGTCACCAGATGGCCCTCGATGAAGCCGGAGATGGGCCGCGTCGCCCAGGGCAACGCCACCGCTTCGCCGAACACGCTGGTATCGCGCAGGCGTTCGTTGAACAGCTCGCGCAGGCGTTCGCCGCGCAGGCTCAGACGAGTGCTCTTGCCGCTCAGGGTGAAGGCGCTACGGGCATCCTCGCGGTTGTCCAGCACCTGATAGAGCTCCTGGTACTCGGGAATCGCCAGCACCAGCCAGCTGCCGCTCACCAGCTTGGGGTAGCTGGCGTCCAGATGCACCGTATGCACGTCGCGCGGATAGAGGCTGGTCTGCGGAACGATCTGCTTGGCAATGCCAGGGCCGGACCAGCGCAGGGCGACCACGGCCGCGCCGGTGTTCTCGTAAAATTCCAGTCGGATGTCGACCTTGCGCCCGCCCTCAAGGTCGCCGAGCGTGGCGCTGTACTCGGTGGCAGCGTGGTCGGTCCACTGGTCCACCAGCAGGTGGCCATCCACCCAGAGCCTGACGCCGTCATCGGCGGTGACGTAAAAGGTGTAGCTGCCGCTGGCGGGAATCTGCAGCCAGCCGGTCCAGCGCGCCGAAAAGGTATCGCTGGTGATGGCCGGGTCGGGACTGCCCGTTCCCCAGTTGAAATCGATGGAGGCATCGGTACGGCTCAGCTTGCGGCTGGCAAACCCCTTGCCCTCGAAATACTCGCCGTACAGGCCAGTGCCGCTGGCGAGACCGTCGGGCGGGTCGGAGATGTCCGCCAGGGTGAACCCCGGCCATTGCGGATGCTGGTCGATCGAGGTCGACTCCGGCGAATCCGACCCCCGGTAACTGGCCCGCAGACTGCGCGGCATGGCCTTCCAGTCCGGGGCCGCCTGGCCGAACAACGCGGCCTTGGTGCGCAGCGCGTAGCAGCGCGGATTCGTCTTGGCCGGCTCCACATGCGGAACGACCGAGCCGAACGGCTTGTCGAGGGTGACCACGGTATAGCCCGCCAGGGCGTCGGCGCTGGGCTCACTGGGCGGCACCACCTGCAGGCGCGCAACATGGCGGAAATCCCAGTTCTCGTTACCGGGATCGTTCTGCCGCTCGTCCCCCACCACCAGCACGGCGTCGCCCGGCTGCAGGCCGGTATTCTGCCCTTTCAGATAGAGCGTCCGTCCGCCCCAGTACGGCAGCACTGCCTCTTGGTTCAGCACCTCCAGCGCATTCCACGCCGCCCGCGCCTGCAGCGGCTCGAGCGTTTCGAACACCTGCGCCTGCTGATCCTGCTCGGGCACGCTCTGCGTCTTGCAGCCGGCATCGATGCGCGCTTCGGCCGGGGCGCCGGGCGCGGTTTCCAGGGTAAAGGCGAGGAAGGTGGAGGCGGCGACGCCTGGCCGCAACTCGTAGCCGATGGCCCGCCCCAGCTCCAGCACCGAGCGCCGTTCGGTGGCGGTGCGCAGGAAGCCCTCGTTGACGATGCGCTCCTGATAGAAGCTGAGCACGTCCAGCACCGCGGACCAGGCGTCCAGCAACGCCAGGGCAGGATCATCGGCCGCACGCGTGCCCAGTTCCTGCAGCACGGGATGGGCGCTCAGCCGGGTCAATTGGCTGGCACGAAATCGGCCGTGGGTACCGACCCGATAGCGCAATTCCGGCTGCCCGGGGGGATTGAGTTCGTCCACCGGGGTCTGCGCTTCAAGCCCGCTGCAGCAGCCACACCGTTCGCCGTCGCTCATAGCCCACCTCGCATGTTCAAGCGCAGCCGCCCGTTTTCGGGGAAGTTGGGGTCGTTGTCGAGTCGCAGCACCTCCAACGGTGCAAGCGCGATCAGGCCCTCCTCGCGCTCATTGCCGGCGGCCTTGCCCCAACGCTGGAAGCGCGGCACGTCGACCGACGCCACGCCGGCCACCCCCTGCACCGCTTCGATCAGCCGGGACAGCGCCAGCCCCTCGCCGAAGCTGAAGAAATCGGGATGGAAGAAACCTTGCCGGCCCTGCTCGTCCTGGCCGCGGCCAAGGCGCTTGAGCAGCGCCAGCTTGACCGCCGCAGCGAAGTAGCCGGGCAGCACGCAGACCGTCAGCTCGATATCGAGCGGCACGTACACCGGCTCGCTGAGGTCGAGGTCATAACCAGCCAGACGGAAGCGATCCAGGTGCTGCAACATGTCGTTCCGGAACGCCTCGTCCAGCGGCAGCCCGTCCTTGCGGTCGACACTGACGAACATGGTGTACCAGCTGCCGGTCCAACGCAGGCGAGCGGCGGCGCGCTGGACCTGGGGATGGCGTTCGGCGGCGCGGGCATAGTCGCTCTCGGTGACCGCGCGTTCCTGGGTGCGGAACGCCTCGGGGGCGTACAGCTTGATCGCATCGCCGCTTTCCGGCTCGGCCCCGCCCTCGGCCGGCAATGGGTTGCGCACGCGCTCGACGAACGGCGCGATGGCGACGTCGTCGCACACCAGGCGGGTGACGCTTTCCGCCCCGACATTGCCGTAAACCCCGCCGCCCTGACGATAGCGGGCCAGCAGACGCATGCCGGCTTCCGGGCGCTGGCCGTAGCGGCCGTCGCCGAAGCGCAGGCTGGCGGTGCCGTCTGCCTCGTTCTCCACCACGAACTCCTGGGCAAAGCGGTCGCTGCCCAGCAGGTCGCGCTGCGGTCGCCACGGGGTGGCGTCGGGCAGCGGCTGGGTGCCATACAGGGCGTTATCGCCGGCACGCAGTTCCATGTCGGCAGGCAGGGCCTGGCGCGGCTCCTGACGCAGTGCGCGCTGCGCGGACCAGCCGGCCTTGAGTACCTCGTCGTGGGCATACGGTTCGGCATACGCCAGGCCGGGTTCGCGCAGACGCGGCCGGTAGCGCCCCTGCCCCGGCACCCGCTCCGGCAGCAAGGGCTCCCAGCCTCGCGTCAGGCCATGGTCGGCCAACACCACGTTGCCACGCGCCACGGCAACCGGATGCACCTCGCTGCCCCCACCCTGGATGATCTCGGCGCTGACGCACAGCGCAAATGGCAAGGCGTCCTCCTCGTGCCAGCGCACCAGTTGCAGCGCGGTGTTGGTCAGCGGATCTTGCCCGGGCTCCACGGCCACCAGGCGTACGGCATGACGATGGCTGGTATCGGCATCGGCAGTCCGTCCGGTGGTGGGGCTCAGCACCTCTTCCAGAATCAGCACCATCCCCTTTTGCAACGCCAGCTTGGGCTGGTCGACCAGCGCCGCCTCGGTACTCCCTTTGGCGAGACAGAAATTCGGGTCACCCCAGTTGTGGATGGCCATCTCGCTGTGCGCGGCTTGCAGCCGCAGCGCATGCAGGGTTTCGAACACCTGGGTGTCGCCGTCAGGCAGGGTGTCGAGAATCGACGACGGCACCACCGACGCGGGGTCTTGGCCACGGGTGAGCATGGGGCTGCGCGCCGGCAGCTCCTGGCCATCGGCCCCGGCCTTGACGCTCAGGGCCAGGTAGACACGGCTGTTGCAACCGTCATGGATGGGGTAATCCAGCAGGCGGGCATGGCGGCGCAGCGACACGCGCCGACGCGCGGTTCCCAAATAGGCTTCGGTCGCCACCGCATCCTGGTAGTAGCTGAGCTGGTCGCCGACATGGGCGAGCATTTCCACCAGCGCCACCGAAAAATCGGCCGGGTTGCGCTCATGGAAACCGGGAATCAGTTGTCCCATGCGGTCGAGCATCAGCCTGCGGAAGCTGGCGTAGTCCTTGGCCAGATAGTCCAGCAGCGGTTCCGGCGGCAGCAGTGGAGAACAGACATGCCCGTCGGCACAATCGAATTCCGAGGGGCATTGCGCCTTGAAAGTGAAGCGGATGCTCGACAGCACCGGGTCGAACCCGGACGGCACGTCGTCCGGCGAGGCCGGATTCACCAGGCTGAACAGGTACCAGGAGAAATCTCCCGGCTGGTCGACCTTCAGCTCGAGCACGTTGCCATTCACATTCAGCCCGACGATGCGCACGTCGCGTACCCTCACCCCGCCTTCGATCCGGCAGTTGGCCAGGGTCAGGCCCGCCAGCGGGTGCACAAACACCACCTTCAGCGTCAGCTGATTCTTGCTGGCGATTTCCAGGTAGTCGATGCCGTTCAGGGTCGGCGGATCGAGGTCGCGCAGCAACTGCAGGCGGCGCGGGTTGTCGGTGCGGAATTGCCGTTTCATGCCAGCCCCCTGCTGAACCGGGCCAGCTGCCGCTCGCGATCACGGCGCACGATGTACTGCACCGTCACGCTCAGACGCGCGTCCAGGCTCTCGACCTGCACCGCCTCCACTTCGATCAGCTCGCCCAGCCATTGCTGCAGCGAACCCTGCACCGTCATCTGCACGGCGGCGGCCAGCGCGTCGTTGTTGGGGGCGAAGGCGAGCTGCAGCAGGCCGCAGCCGAAGTCCGGGCGGTTGACCCGCTCGCCCGGCACCGTGAACAGCACCTGTTCGATCATGTCGCGGATATGGGCATCGTCATACACCTCGCGGCTGCGCCCGCGAGAATCGATGCCGAATGGGAAAGCCAGTGCCATGTCACACCCCCGAAACCCTTAGCTGCGTCACCGTGACCATCATCGGCGTGCCGGTCGGCGTGCAGACCGAGGTGCTCGACTGCAGCAACACCGGCTGCCCACCGGCAAACACCCGGGTCGCCCCCACCAGCCATTGCCCGGTAACGCAGGGGCCATTGCCGGCGCTGGGCGGCGGCATGCTGCAGCCGGCGACGACGTAGGGCGCGGTGAGCGTGGTGACCGGCTGACCGGACACCAGCACGCGCGGAAACGGCGCGGTCGGCGTCGCCTGCCCGCCGTGGGCGCACATCACCGTGGCGCCAAGGTGCAAGAGAAAACCAGGCATCACTGTCTCCTCCCCTGACGTGGCAAAACCGGTCGATCGGCACGGGCCGGCCAGCCCTCGCCCGGCGCGATGCGGCGCGGGTCCGCCGGTGCCGTCCTCGGAGGGCTCAGGCCAGGACGCTGACGCGTGCTCACGTGGCGCATTTCAGATCACCGTCAAGGCACCCTGGTTGATGTTCACCGTCGGGCCATTGAGCATGATGGTCGCCCCCTGGCCGTTGCTGATGGTGATGCCAACCTCGTTGATGGAAATCAGTGCCCCCGTGGTGCTCTTCAGCAGGATGCCGCCCGTCGGGCCGGGCAGATCGGACAGCATCAGCGTGTTCTGGTTGCCGCTTTGCAAGACGAGGCTCGGCGACACCGGCAGGCCCGCCAGCGCCAGTGCCGGCACCTCGGCCGCACTGCCCCAGAAGCCGCCCACCCAGATCGGGTAGTCCTGGTCGCCCTGCTCGAACTCCACCCACACCCCGGCGCCGATCTGCGGCAACACGAACACCCCGCTTTGCTTGCCGGCAAAGGGTACGCAGGGCATCGCCCAGCTCGACAGGCCGACACCCAGCACATCGGGCACCTGCACCTGGACGCGGCCCATCTGCATGGGGTCGATGTTGTTCAGCACCACGCCGCGATACTTGCCGTAGAACTTGCCTTCGCTCATACCGGAACCCTCGGAAGTGTGGAAATCAGGCCGTTGCGGGTCAGCGTGAAGTTCTGCTTGAACTCGCCCGCCTTGAAGGTGCTGCTGACGTTCTTCACGTAGTACAAACCGTCGAATGCCGGGCCGGCACCCCGTACCCCGACGAGTTGGCGCGCCTTGAGCACGTTGCCGTAGCGCAGGACGTCGAGGGAGCCGGTGGCGGTGACCACGTCGGCGGAGCCGGCCGCTGCCGCCAGCCCCTTGGACAAGGCCGCCATGGGCGACAGCTTGGCGGTTTCCTTCATCAGGTTGATCGACTTCGGCAGCGGCGGCAGCAGCCCCAGCGGCGGGTTGGCCAGGCTGATGTCGGGAATCGGCAGCGGGATGGGAAACTTGGTCAAGGCGTTCTGGATGAACACGATCGGCAACGAGGCCTTGGTGTTGTCCACGGCGAAGGACAGCGATTCGACGTTGCTGTGGGCGTCCATGCCCAGATTGAGCGCCGGTTGCGGCACGCCCAGCTTGATCTCCGGTCCCCAGTAGGCGGTGTTCATGCCCGGCAACGGCCCGGGGTCGACATAGAACACGTAGCCGGCATCCTTGGCCAGCTTCTGCACATAGGCCAGGTCGGTGCCTTCGTGGGTGGGAATCTTGTCCACAGGGATGGGCACGTCGCTGAAGATCTGCGGGATGACCAGCGGCACCATGCCGAACATCGCATACTTGGCGACCACCAGCGCCACCCGTGCCTCGGCCGGCATGGCCGGGTAGGGAATGCCGTTGAACTCCTGCTGATCCATCGCCACCGAGAGGTCCTCCCCGGTAACGGTCAGGGTGCTCTGCCCCGGCTCGTTGGAGCCGCTGACCTCCTGCTTGGTGATCAGCCCGTCCATCATCACCAGCGGCAGGCTGTTCAGGGTGGCCACGATGAGGACCCGCAACCAGGGCACCCGGCCCCCGGTCAGCACCAGCAGGGTATGCAGCGGCGAGTTGTTCTCCAGCACGAAACTGATCTGGAAACCGCTGCGCGAGCCGGCCGCCGACGTCACCTGGACGCTCGCCAGGGCGTCCATCACCGGTTTCGGCACCGGTAGCGGAACCGCCGGGCCCGCCAGCAGGGAGAGATGGATGCCCTTAAGCATCGTTCATCCCCGGCATGCCTTCCGGCAGGGTCAGGCGTATGCGCCGCCCCAATTCCTCCAGCTCGCGCGGATGCAGGCTGCCGTTGGCGTCTGGCAGGCGCCAGAACTGCTCGGAATCGCCGAGCACGGTCGCCGCCATGAGGTCGATACGGTCACCCTCGACCACGCGGTACTCCTGCAGCGCCACAAAGCGCGCCGGATCGGGCACGAAGCGCCGCCGCAGGTAGACCCGCTTGCGGCCGTCGGCGTCGTACAGTTCGGCGGTATCGCAGCCGTAATAACGGCTGTTGGGTGGGAACCGGTCACTCATTCGCGAACACCTCCATGCCAAGTCCTGCACGCTGTGCTGCGCCGTCCGCCCCTTGTGGGGAGCGGCTCGCGCCTCTAATCTGTCTGCATCACCGGATCACCTGCATGCCCTGCCCGCCTCAGAACAGGCTGTTCAGGCCCAGGCTCGCCAGCGTTGAGCTGGATGCCTTGGCCGCCAGCCGCTCCCGGCTCTGGTGGTAGACCATGTACAAGTGCCCGCCCTTGTCACCGAAACCGAGGTCGTTGACATTGAGCACACGCATGCCGAGCGTGATGCGGGCGCGGATCGGATTGAGCTGGGTGTCGAACGCCTCTTCGACGATGGCAAAGTCGGTGATGCGCACGGGCACCACGCGCTCCTTGCTCCACACGAACAGCGGCAGCGGTGCCTGCACCGGGATGATTTCCAGCGTGCCCGCGTTGGCCATCTGGTTGTTGCGGATCAGGGCACCGCTCTCCGGGTAGACGATGGTTTCCAGCGCTGCCAGTTGCGGGTGGATGCCCACCTCGACCACGGTGCGATGCTGGTCGGGAAACTCCAGTTGGTCGGTGGCATCGATCTCGGCGTCCAGCTTGATGGTTTCCACCGGCGGTCCTTTGAGCCGCAGCGGCTCGCTGTGTGCCGCGCTGCCGCCCGTGCTCTGCGGCTGCAGGCTGCGGGTCAGCAGGTCGGGGTTGTACTGCAGCGCGATCACCCGCTGCACCGTGCCGCTGGACGGGTCGATCAGGATCAGCCCCCCCTTGAGCAACTTCGGTGAATTCGTTAATCCGGTCATGGCGTGGTCCTCATCGCGCGCCTAATCGCCCTTGACCGAGCACAAGCCGGTTTCTTTCGAACCGGCCTCGCGCTCGTCGCTCTTGTTGGCGTCGCCAAACAGGCTGGACAACATCCTGGATGGATCAAGCTTCAGTTCCGACGGCTCCGGCTTGATGTCGGAGAGGCGCGGCATCCGGAAGCCTTCGACGCTGTCGTAATGCAGAGGCAGGCGCACCCCGAGCCCCAGGCCGGTGTCAAACTTGCCGCCCAACAACTCCCAGCTCTTTTCGGTACGCACCTTGAAGCGCCATACGCCGGCCTCGGCATATACCCGGGCGCAAAGCGCGGCCGCCAAGACCACGTTGCCACCGATATAGGCGCTGGCATCGACGCTGAACTTGTCCTTGCTGTAGGCAATCTCGCTCGACAGCTCCGCCTTTCCCTCCAGACCGGCCTTGGCGGAGACGTTGAGGCCGCCGCCGACTTCCGCGATATAGGCGTCGATGACCACGTCGGCGCCGATCCTGCCGGTGATGCCACCGCCCGCCGGGATGCTGGCCTTGGCCTGTAGAGTGAAGCTGAAGTCGGGGTTGTCCTCGAACGGGCTGAACTTGACCGTTGCCTTGACCCCGGTAAGGACACCGGGGCCGACGTAGTAGTAGTACCCGAGACTGCCCCAGAGCTTGACCTTGAGGCCGATGTTGCCGATCGAGGCGCCGGGAATGGGGATGCTGCCGGAGGCCTGGAAGATGGTGTGGTCTTCCTGCTTCTCGGGGAAACGTCCGAAGAGCTTGATGTCCGGAAAACTCAGTTCACCATCGAAGGTGATCTTCTGGTGCTCGTCGATGGTGATGCCGGCGGTCGCCACCAGATCCTTCTTGATCTCGTAGGAGAGCCGGCCCTTGCCGCTGATCTTCTCGTTGGGGTGCAGCTCGACGACGATATTGCCCTTGGCCTTGCCCTTGTCGATCTTGATGTCGCCCTTGCCGTACACCTTTTCCTTGCCACCCTTGTTCTCATAGGTGGCATCCACCGTACCGTCGAGGCCGGAGAAGGCGAAGCCGGCCTGGCCCTTGGCGATGAACAGCTCCCCGTCGTACCAGAGGCTGGCCTGGATCGGTTTCAGGTAGGGATTCTTGACCTTGATCCGGCCCCGCCCCTGGAACACCCATTTGCTCGCGGTGTAGTTCAGCTCCAGGGTGGCCTCGTTGTTGCCCGGGAGTTCCAGGTTGACCTTGCCGCTGGCGTCGATCTTGCCGGCCTTGAACCAGACGTCGACCGAGCCGCTCTTCACGTAGGGTATCTTGCCGGCCATTTGGCCGGATTCGATGTGCGCCCCGCCGCTCCACTCGCCCCCCTGGTACTTGACCTCGCCCTTGGCCTGATCGATTCCGGGCAGGTAGACCAGCAAATCGCCCTTGAGCACCAGGCCGGCGTCGTCAGCCGAGGCGGTGAGCTTGAGATCGGCCAGTTTTTTTCCTGCTCCGAACTCCAACGCCAGCGTGCCCACCGGCTTGAACACTGGCGCCAATTCAAGGGCGATGCTCGCCTCGGTGACCTTCACGCCGGGGAACGGCGGCTTGATCTTGTCCTTGTCGATGCCCTTGGTGACACGGAAACTGTTGGCGTCCATCGCCACGTTGAGCGTCGGCAAGAGCGGGATGCTCGGCTTGATGGTGCCCTCGGCGCTGATGCCGGTGGAATCGACGGTCAGGCTGGTGAACTGGCCGGGGCTCAACTTGGTATATTCGAACTTGATCGGCGCGCTCGGCTTGCCCTTCGGCAGCAACAGCGAGCCGTCCGGACCGATGCCGAGCAGCAGATCCCCGCCCTTGGTATTGGGCTTGAGATGCATGATTTCGCCGTCGATGCTGGCGCGGATCTTGTCCCGCCCCTTGCCCTTGCCATCGCGCTCGAAACTGACCAGGGTCAGACCCTTGATGCTGCCGGCGGCCGCCTTGTTCTCGGCATAGGGCGAGCCCGCCAGCGGGATCGACTTGCTCTTGTCCGCCGGCAACTTGAGCTTCACCGGGTTGCCCAGGATGATCAGGTCGTAGTCCACCACCACGGCGCCACTGGCGGCCGTGATCGAGGGGTCGTTGAAGCGTTGCCCCAATTGGCAGCACAGCGAGCACTTCGGGCTGCCCTGCATCACCGCGCCCTTGAAGGACAGCGATACCCGCTTGGGCCGCTTGTTGCCCAGTGCGGTCTTGGCGTCATCGAAAGCGGCGCTGGCGAGATAGCGCAATTGCTGTTGTATCAGGTTGCCGCTGGAGCCGTTGTCCACCTTGTCCAGCACCTGCAGGTTGTCAGCGTTGTTGTCTCCGCCCACCTGCAGCTCCTGGACATGGTCGATTTCGCAGGTCGGGCCATTGGGGATTTTGGGGAACGTCGACTCGCCCCCGACTTCCTTCCAGCGCTTGTGGGCCTCCTTGCCCAGCTTGTAGCCATACTTCGACAACCAGGTGCGCTGCAGGGTATCCGTGGGGTCGCGCGGGATGTTCTTGTACGGCTTGGGGACGCCGCCGGCCCACTCGAACACGGCCGTCAACGGCCGGTACGGCTTGTTGCATAAGGCCAGCGCGTACGGGCCCTTCTGCGCCGGCAGCACCAGCTTCTCGACCTCGTAGTCGGCCTGGGTCTTGCTCACCGAGCCCGACACCTGTACCGGCACCTCGCTGCTGGTGAGGCTGAAGCTGCGGTTGTAGGTGGAGGTTTCGTACTCGGCGGTGAAGCCCGGTGCCGGATCCTTTTCTTCGGCGGCGGGAGTGGCTCCTGCCGGCGTAGCGGCCGGCGCCGGTGGCGTGACAGTCGGCGTGGCCGGCTTGCGCGACAGGCGCGGACCACCCTGGCTGAGTGCGCCATTGGGCAGCGGCTGCCCGCTCATCACCCGGTCGGCCGCAAAGTCGGCCTCGCGTTCCAGGCGTTGGTAATCAGGCCCCTGGTCGGCCAGGTTGCTGATGCCGGCGCGCTGCAGCCCCTGCTGCTGCACGGTGTGCGCCAGCTCGTGAGCCAGCAGATGGCGGCCGCTGTCGCTGTGGGGCTGGTACTGCCCATCGGCGAAGACGATGTTTTGCCCCACGGTGTAAGCGTGGGCGTCGACATCGCGCGCGGAAGCGGCGGCGGCGCCGTCGTCGTGGATACGCACAGAGCCAAAGTCGCTGCCGAAACGGTCTTCCATGAAGTGCCGGGTATCGACATCCAGCGGCCGCCCTGGGCGCTCCAGGGTGGTCCCGACCGAAGCCGGCAGCCCCGTCTGCGGCGTCACCGGGCGGCTGGCATGGCGCTGCAGCTGATGCTGGGCGGCGCAGGTTTCGCATTCGCCACTGCCGCCGGCGTTGGCACCGCAGGCGCACTTGCGCTGCAGCAGGCCACGCGCCGACGCCTTGCTGGCGGGCGGCTCGCGCTCGGCTTGCGGCGTCAGTACGTGCTCGGCCATGACGGTCAGTCTCCCAACTGTTGGGCTATCAGCCGTGCTAGCCGCCGCCCGGTGAGTTCCGGACGCTCGCCCGCCTGGCGACGAAAACGCGCAATCTGCAGCCGATCGGCCTGGAACCCCTGCGCCGGCAGCGGTTGCGCCGCCAGCAGGCGGCCCAGTTCGCGCTTGAGGGCCTCGGCCAGCCGGGTGCCATCGCGCAAGGAATACCCCGGCAAGGCCAGGCTGCCGATGTGCAGATTGATCGCCGGCGCGACTGGCTTCGTTGCGCCTTTCATAGCCAATCCCCCACCTCGGCAGCCGACAGCGGTTTCTCGAGCTTGGCGAATTCGCTTTCGGCAGCGGTACGCAAGTGACGCATGGCGATGGCGGTGTCCTCGTCGGCAGCAAGGAAGGCCGCATTCAACGCCAGGTTGCGGATGTGCCCTCCGGACAGCGACAGCCGTGCCAGTTTGCCCAGATCGAGGTCGGCCACCGGCGTGTTCGACGGAAACACCCGCGCCCAGATGGCGCTGCGGGCAGCGGCGTCCGGAAACGGGAATGGCACGATGAACCGCATGCGCCGCTGGAACGCGGTGTCGATGGCTTGCTTGAGGTTGCTGGTGAGAATCGCCAGGCCGTGGTAGGTCTCGATGCGTTGCAGCAGGTAGCTCACCTCCAGGTTGGCGTAGCGGTCATGGCTGTCGCGGACTTCGCTGCGTTTGCCAAACAGCGCATCGGCTTCGTCGAAGAGCAGGATGGCGCCGCTGCGCTCGGCAACGGAAAACACCCGCGCCAGGTTCTTCTCCGTCTCGCCGATGTACTTGCTGACCAGCGCCGCCAGGTCGATGCGAAACAGATCGAGCCGCAACTCGTTGGCGAGCACTTCGGCGGCCAGGGTCTTGCCGGTACCGCTGCCGCCGACAAACAATGCGCTGATGCCAAGCCCGCGCGTGCTGCGCTCGGCGAAGCCCCATTCGCGGTACACGCGGCGGCGCTGGCGCACCTGAGCGGCGAGGGTGCGCAACATGGTGATGGCCGTTTCCGGCAGCACCAGATCGTCCCAACCCGCCTGAGACTCGACGCGTGTCGCCAGCTGCTCAAGGTCGTGGCGTGCCTCTCTGCGACAGGCATCCCACAGTTGCTCGCCCCCCTGCCCGGCTGCGCCATCCCAATTTGAGGCGATACGCACGATGACGTTGGCCGAAAGATGGAACTGCTCGGCGATGTGGCCGAGACGACCGTTCAGCCCCTCGCCTCTCTCCCCCAGCGCCTGCTGCCAGACCGCGAGGCGGCTGGCCGTATCACCGCCGTGCCAGTCGACGCGCCATTGAGGGCGGCGCAACGTCAGGTTGCCGTCGCCGCTGACCAGGATCAGCCCCTGCAGTCCCTCGATGAAGTCCCCCAGCCGCTGCGCCTGAGCAGGCTCGGGCCGCTCCAGTTCAACCCAGAGCAAGGCGTTGTGCAGCAAGGCTTCGCGCTCCCAGAGGCGCGCCAGCAGCTCGCGCTCCTGTTGCGCGGCAGGCAACTCGCGCGCCTGCAGACGGTACAGCCGCAGCTTGAGTTGCGCCGCCAGTGACTTGGCGAAAGTCTCTCCGTCACCCTCTTCGAAACGGGCGACCACAGTCGTCGCCAGACTCGGGGCGCCCTGCCAGTGTTCGGCAAGCCGGGCGATCTCGGGGTCGAAGCGGGTGTCCGCGCCCGCCTCAACAGGCCGGAACCAGGGCTCCAGCCGTGGGTCCGGGTAGCTCAGTCCCACCACCTGATGCAGGATCGACTCGTCCACCACCAGTCTTGCCTGCAACGGCCCGCCACTGCCGGCCAGTTCCAGCAGGCGCCAGCGCCGCAGACGACCGACCGGCGTGGCGGCTGCCCAATCCGGTTTGGGCAGCAGAGCCAGCGCCAGCTCGAAACTCAGCCAGGGTTTGTTCTCGTCGCCCTGCGCCTGGGCCAGCAGGGTGCGAAAGCGCACATCGAGCTCGGTGGCCACGGCCAGCAGCAGGACGTCCTGCTCGAAACGGTTCAGTTCCAGGCGCTGGGACAAACTGGCCAGCGCCGGTGGCGTTTCGAGGTAGGTGCCGTACGGGGTGGGCTGGCCGGAAAGCGAACGAGCCAGGTAGTCAGCAAAGGCGTCCAGCGCGGAGGCAAGCAGGCGCCGGTTAGCGGCCAGATCACGACGCGAGCTCATGGCAGCACCTCCGGCCCGCTGAAGCGCCCGTCCGGCCCCAGCACCAGCGGGCTGGTTCCCGCATCCACCTGGACCCGGGCAAGGTAACTGCCCTGGGCCACGTTGCGGTAATCGACAGTAACCTCGGCGGTGCTCTCGGCGGGCGCAACGATGCCGTTTCCCTCGCGCGCGGCAAAGCTGTAGGCGCGTGCCGGCCGGTTGGGCGGCGGGCTCTTCTCGTTGAGTAGCAGGCGGACGCGCTGACGGCTGCCGATACGCGGCACACAGCCGATCTTGATCGTGCCGCTGCGGTAGGTGACGCCGTCCACGACGGTGCTGGTGGCACCGGGCTGGACGGTGAAGCTCGCCTCGGGATTGAGGACGAAGGCGGCCAGATTGGATTCCTGCCCGCCGTGCACCTGTGGCGGCTGCCCCATCCACTGCGGGTGAATCAGTTGCACGGTGCAGACCCCGGCGCGCAGCGTATCCGGAATGGCGGGAGGGTTGGGCGGATCGGGCAAAAGAAAGCCAAACGCCAGTTCATCCGCTCCCAGGCTCTGCACGCCCCCGGCAAATTCCTGGCCGTTGAGCAGCAGGCTGACCGTCGGCGCGGCAAGGTTGACGCCGCCGATCCGCACCGTGCCGCTGGGCACGATAGGCGCCGAGGCTCCGGCGCTGGATTCGACCCGATCGAGGCGAGGCGCCCGCAACGGCACCACGTAGAGGTTGCGGGCCAGAACCGGCAGCGGGCGACGCACGCTCTGCGGCGACTGCATCAGCACCACGCTGACGAGGTAGGCGGCACTCGGCCGTGCCGGCGTCTGCAAGGCCGCCCAGATGCGCGAAATCTCATCCGTGGTGTGGTTGAGGGGCGTGATGCGCAGCTGTTCCAGCTGGTCGGCCAGCCCGGCCAGTTCCAGCTCCTGCGGCAGGTTGGGCTTGTTGGCCGCCGGCTTCAGTGCATCGCGGATCGCCGCGCGGCCCAGGGCGGGGGTATCGTGCAGGATCTGCATGGCGGCCCCCAGCATGATCTCGGCGTGAAAGTCGGCCACTCCGTAAGCCGAGAGCAGGAAGTGCAGGTCGAGCGCCAGGGCCGGGTTGGCGATGCGTTCGCCGCGTCCGTCGCGGCTTGGCAGATCGAGGTTGGCCCAGCCGGGATTGCGCGTCTGGTTGTACAAGAAAATGTTGAGCTGGCTGGAGCCGCTGTCCGACGCGATGCGTTCGGGCGGGATGCAGGTGACGGGGACGGCATTGGCCCCCAGAACATCGTCCAGCTTGAGCGCAGCGAAACCGCTCTGCAGCACCTGCTGCAATACGGCGGCAGTGGCGGCGACCCCGAGCGCGTTGCTCATTCTCGCCCTCCCCGGCCACGCCCGGCGTTGTTGCGCTCCTGCAGATACGCCTCGAGGGACTGCACCACCGGCTGCCGCGGCGCATTGTCATGACGCGGTACAGTGGGTGGCTCCGCCGGCAGCACCTCGATACGGCCGATGTTGATTTCCACTCGAGGCGCCCCCAGCTGCGGCGCGGGCACGGCAGCATGCTCAGATCGCGGCGGAGCGGCCGGTGGCGCCACCGCAGGGTAGCCGTGCGGCTCTACCAGAGTCAGGCGCTCCACCCGCTGTTCGAGCGTGTGTTCCACCGTGTCCCGGTGCTCGATTCTCTCGTGGTGCACGTCGAGTCGCTCATGCACCCGGTGCTCCACCGGCTCGCTCGCCAGAGGTTCCAGTCGTGGCGCCACCACAACGCCAGGCAGCGCCGGCTCGGATGGGAGAGCTACTGGCTGCGTGAGCGGTGGTGCCTCCTCGACTCGCGCAGAGACTGTCTCGATCGGCCACCGTGGCACCGCAGGAGGCAGAGGGTTCCGCCCTTCGCGGGGCTCGCCTGGTGGCGGCGTTTCCATATCCAGAACCGGTTCCGTCTCGGGCCGCAGCGGGACGGAAGCATCGGGCCGTAAAGGCGGCACGCTACGAGGGGGCGGGGTGTCGACCGGAGCGCTGGGGACATCGGCCGCCGTTTCGGAGAAAGTGACCGCGGCCGACTCCCCTTCGAAGCGCGACGGTGCACGGGGGTGAATGCGCGGGGCTTGCAAGGCGCGGCGGGCCAGCGTGGACAGGTGATCGCTCATGCCAGCACCCGTGCCAGGTAGCGGGCACGCCGGGCCGGGCTCAGGGCGAGGATGTGCGCCTCGCTCCAGCCATAGGCCTGCGCCAGCAGATGAACCTGATCCAGCAGACGCTCCGCCCAGTGTCCGAGCGCTTCGTCGAGGTAGACACCGATATCGAACAGTTCGTCCCATTGCCGGGCGCAGGCGGGGCAATCGAGGCTCAGCTCGGTCGCGGCCTGGGGATCGGCCTCGGCCATGGCCTGAGCCAACAGGGCCTGCAGCTCCGCCGGCGGTGCCTCGGGCATCTCGCCGTCGACACAGCGGCGCAGCAGCAAGGTGCGCGCCTGCTCGACATCGCCGGCCTGCGTCAGTGCAGCCAGATCGCGACTGTCCGGCAAGCGGTAGCGGAACGACCGGCCTTGCCACTCCACGCTCAGCGTCGACTCGTCCAGCGCCGGGGCGTCCAGCCGCAGGGCGTGACAATCCAGGCTCAGTTCCAGGCGTTCGCCGCAGGATGGGCAATGGGTGGTGGCGTCGAGGCGGGAGCCAAACAGGGCACCGTGCAGTGCCAGCAACTGACTGTCGCGCCGGCCCAACGGCAGTCGTTCAGCGGCCGCCTGGCCGTCCTCCATGAGGGGCGCGAGCAGGGCACAGGGGCGCAGGGGCGGCGGCAGGGTCTGGCTGTGCTCCCAGGCCCGCAACCAATCATCGGCAGTGAGTGCGCGCAAGGTTGACCTCCATCCGTAGCCGTGGCGGGTACCGCGTTCAGCCCGCGCCACGCGTCAGTACGTCGTTGTCAGCTCGGTTCGGTGAAGCTGGGCTCGCTGGGCTCGGCCACTTCGTAATCACGCTCCCAGCCCTCGTTCTCGAGCTTGAGGCGGGCGATGGCCACGGCGTTGGCGTTGGCATCCAGATCAGGTAATGACTGGAACTCGCTGACCCAGCAGCGGTACACCTTGTAGGCCACCGCCAACTGGCCGGCCTCGTTGTACAGCTCGATGATGAGGTCCTTGCGAAAATCCTTGAGGGACACTTCCGCACCCAGGCCGGAACCGAAGTTCCACACCTTGTTGGCCCATTTTTCGAACTCCGGGTCGTGGGTGACGCCGCGCTCGAGGGTAATGGCCTCGAACTCGGTGCGGCCGGGGGACTTGCGGCTGCTGCTGGGGTCCCCTCCCTCACGGTGTTTCACCACTTCGGTGGTGCGCTTGAGCGCGGAGACCTTGCTGATGCCGGCCACGTAGCGTCCATCCCACTTGACGCGGAATTTGAAGTTTTTGTACGGATCGAAGCGCTGCGCGTTGACGGTGAATTGGGCCATGGGTGTTCTCCCTGATGAACCGGAACGGAGTCACGCGCCCGGAGTGAGCGCGCACTCCCCTCGGTCAGACTTGGATCTGGCCAGCCAACTGCTGGATCTTGATCACCACGAATTCCGCCGGCTTGAGCGGAGCGAAAGCCACCAGGATGTTCACCACCCCCCGGTTGATGTCGTCCTGGGTGGTGGTCTCGCGGTCGCATTTGACCAGATAGGCCTCGCGGGCGGTCTTGCCCTGGAAAGCTCCCTGGCGGAACAGGCTGTTCATGAAGGCGCCGAGGTTGAGGCGTATCTGCGCCCACAGGGGCTCGTCGTTGGGTTCGAACACCACCCACTGCGTGCCGCGGTAGAGACTTTCTTCGAGGAACAAGGCGAGCCGGCGCACCGGTATGTACTTGTACTCCGATGTCATCTGATCGGCGCCGCGCAGGGTGCGCGCCCCCCACGACACCGCACCGTATACCGGAAAGGTGCGCAGGCAGTTCACGCCGAGCGGGTTGAGGCTGCCGTTTTCGCGATCGGTCAGTGGGTAGTTGACGGCCTGAACGCCAACCAGGGTGGCATCGGTGCCGGCCGGGGCCTTCCACACCCCACGGTCGCCGTCGGTGCGGGCGTAGAGTCCGGCGATGGTGCCGGACGGCGGGGTCAGCCGCAGCTTGCCGTTTTTCAGCGGGTCGGCAATGTACACCCAAGGGTAGTAGACCGCGGCGTGATCGGACTTGGGCAAGGCGGTTCCGGACACGGCCGCCACCATGTCCTCGGGCGAGGCCGCGGACGGGGGCGCGTCGATGACGAAGAAGGCTCGGCGCTCCTCGCAGTAGGCCGCCGCGTCCATCAACACGCCGGTATCGGTGACCCCGGGCAGACAGAGGATGTTGAACAGGTCCACCTCTTCCAGCGCGTAGATTCCCGTGCGGGCGGCACGATCGGCGATGAAGGCCGGGTAGACGTCGGCCGCGCCATAGGGCGTTTCGTTGCCGCCCTGCAGGGTGACGTTCACGGGCTGCACGGTCGTCGAACCGGCCAGCAGGTGAAGTTGGTCGGCAATGCTGTTGAGCGGCGCCGCCGTCACGGCAATGCTCGCACCGGCCCCTTGGGTGCCGGTGGCCAGTACCAGCTTGGTGCCGCCATCCACGCTGCAGGTGAAGTACTTGTACGCCGGGTTGCTCGGCTTGAGTGCCCGGACGGCAGACTGGATGCGTGCCGCCACGTCGGCCAGTTTGGCCGCCAGGTTGGCGCCGGCGGCGGCCGTATCGCCGATGTTGACGACATCCGGGCCGTTGCCGTCCAGGCTCAGGCGGAAGCTGGTATGCGTTGCATCCGGTAAGGCATCCAGATCCGTGGCGCCGAAGGTATCGCTCTTCAGCATGGCCGGGTCGGGCACCGGAACCGGGCGAATGGCCGCCACCGCATCGATTTCCGTCCCCCCCGCCTCGCTGCCCAGGCCGAGCACCGCACTGGCATTGTTCTTCTGCCCCGGCAGCACGCGCACGCTGGAGAATTCGCCGCCGACACCGGACTTCATCTGGATGGTCTGGGTACCGGCGGGACGGGCACAGGCAAAGCTCTGGTAAGCCAGCTGGCTGTTGGCCTGGGCCTGGACCTTGGCCTGGATGGCGGCGCACAGTGCGTCGAGCCGCTGGGTCGGCGTGCCGCCGCCGATGTCGGCCGGCAGCGCAATCACCACCTTGACCGGCGGCAGGCCGTTGACGCTGACGCGGAATTCATTGTGATTGGCATCGAGCAGCGTCGCCACGTCGGTGAGGGTGGCGCTGCTCGAGGTGCCGGCAGCCAGCCCGTCCAGGGTCGCCTGGTTGACGAGCCGGGTCAGCTTCACCAGTTGCGAGACGCCATTGACCTGATCGAGAGCGTAGCGGGCATCCGCGGAGTTCATCGAGAGGTTTTCGTAGCGTTCGGCACGGCCGTCCGAGGCGCGGGTGAAGGTGAGGTTGAAGGTGCTGCCCGGATTGCTGGTGAGGTAATCGACCCGCACCTCGATGCCGTTGCCGGAAGAACCGGCATCGAGCGCGGTGGCCTTCAGCACATTGGCGGCGCTGGCGTTGAGCAGGATTTTTTCCGCGGCGGTGGCATCCTTGACGATGCGTACCGCGTACGCCTCGGTGCCGCCGTTCTGGAAGAACTGGCGCACGGCGTAGCCCATCTCCGAATCCAGCGCCAGGCCACCGAAGCGTCGTTCGTAATCGGCAAAGCTGAACAGGTGCACGGCCTTGTTGATGGGACCGCGCGGGGCGGAACCGGCAAAGGCGGCCACTGACGTGGCGACCCCGGTAATGGTGCGCACGCCACTCGGCAGTTCTTCGAGATAAACGCCGGGGTAGCTGAGTTGAGCAGTCATGGGGGCGACTCCTTAACGTGAAAGCGAAGTGCAGCCGAACAATGTCATGATTCTTCTTGAGAAAATGCCATTGCCGCTCGCCTCACGCGTAGCCCAACCACGACCACCCCCAATCCGGATAGGGCAATAAGGCACCTCGAGCGGGGCCATTTTGCCTCTTCCGTGCGCGAAACTATTTGGCAGTGAGTTATCTATAGATACCCTTTTTGCGCACTACAAATAGATTTTTTGTGACATCAACATAATGATTTACAGACTTGAAAGCGCCCCATTTAGAGCGCTTTCACACGGCCGCAGCGGGATCGAGCGCAAGGCACCGAGCAGCCTGACCGCAGGCCAGCGGAGGCATACTGGTTGTGAGCATGACAACGCGGGAAACAAGGGCCCCGCCCTGCTCCACCATAACCATGCCCGGTAGCAAGCCGGGCCAAAAACCGCCGCCCGGCCGCCACCGCTGCGGCAATGACGACCGAGCAGGAGCCGAGCGATGGCGTCGGGAGGCAGGGAGTGCTTCGCGCCCACACAACAGCGTAGAGCGGGAGGGGCACGCCATCACGCCCCCCCAACCTGCCGCCCTGTAAGGTCTAGGGGGGCGGCTCAGGCCGACAACTCGGCCACGTAGCTCTGGATGATGGCGGAGAAATCGAGTCCGCCGTGACCGTCCGCGCTGAAACGCCGGTAGCACTGCTCGGCCAGCGCGCCCAGCGCCAGTGGCAACTCGATTTCGCGCGCGGCTTCGTTGGCGAGGCCCAGGTCCTTGAGCATGAGATCGGTGCCGAAGCCGCCCTTGTAGCCGCGGCTCGCCGGGGCATTCTCCATGACCCCGGGCCAGGGGTTGTAGACCTCCAGCGCCCAGTTGCGTCCCGAACTCTTGGCGATGATGTCGGACAGCACCTTGGGGTCGAGGCCGTTCCTGACGCCCAGCGCCAGCGCCTCGGCGGTGCCGGTCATCAGAATGCCGAGCAGCATGTTGTTGCAGATCTTGGCGGTCTGGCCCGCGCCGCTGGCGCCGGCGTGGAAGATGTTCTTGCCCATGGCTTCAAGCAGCGGACGGGCGCGTTCCAGATCGGCTGATTCGCCGCCGACGATGAAGGTGAGCGTGCCGGCAGTGGCGCCGGCGGTACCGCCGGAGACCGGGGCATCGAGCATGCAGAGACCGGCGGCCCGGGCCGCCTCGGCCACCTTGCGCGCACTGGCGGCGGCGATGGTGCTGCAGTCGATCACCAGCGTGCCTTTGGGCAGGCGGGCGAACAGGCCTTCCTCACCCAGGTACAGTCCTTCGACGTGCTTGCCGGCGGGCAGCATCGAGATCACCACCTCGGCCCCTGCCACGGCATCAGCCGCGCTGCTAGCGGCACGGGCGCCGGCGGCCTGCAGCCTGGCGAGCGCCTCGGCCGAGAGATCGAAGGCGCTCACGGCGAAGCCCTTGTTCTGCAGATTGAGGGCCATGGGGCCGCCCATATTGCCCAGCCCGATGAAAGCGACGTGTTGCATGGTGTTTCTCCTCTGATGGCGTGTTACTTGAGGTCGGCCAGCGGATGCTCCGTGGCCGGCCATGGGCTGATGAAGTGGCTTTCCACCCAGCCGTCCGGGATGGCGGCCAGGGTCGGGTAGTGCCAGTGCGGCGCGCGGTCCTTGTCGACCAGCAAGGCGCGCACCCCTTCGCGAAAATCCGGCCGGGCGCAGAAGTTGACCGACAACGTCAGCTCCATGCGTAGCGCTTCGGCCAGCGACAGGTGGCGGGCGCGCCGGAAGATTTCCCAGGTGACCGCAGCCGAGCTCGGGCAGCCCTGGGCAAAGCTCTTGGCCGCCGCGGCAAGCCAGGGGTCTTCGAACGCGGTGCCGGCGAGCGCCGCCGCCACGGCGTCGAGGCTGCCCAGGCTCATCAGGCGCTGCACCGTGAGCAGGTTGCGCGCGCAGTTCGCGTCCGGCATCGGCTCATGACGCGACGCTGCCAGCGCACTCAACAGTGCGCTCACCATGCCGTGGTGCCGCGCCGCCGGGCGGGACCAGTCGGCCCGTTCCAGCTCCCGCAGCAGGGCCTCCTGGCCGTCTTCGGCCAACATGTGGTCGGCCAGGTTGCACAGCACGGCATCGTGGGCGTTGAGCGGCGCGCCGGTGAGGCCGAGGAACAGGCCGAGCCTGGCCGGCATGCGCTGCAGGAACCAGCTGCCGGCCACGTCCGGGTAGAGGCCGATGGTGATTTCCGGCATGGCGATGCGGGTGGAGGGCGTAGCCACGCGGTGGCTGGCCCCGGCCATCAGCCCGAGCCCGCCGCCCATGACGATGCCGCCGCCCCACACGATCAGGGGCTTGCGGTAGCGGTGGAGGTGGTAATCGAGCCGGTATTCCTCGCTGAAGAACGCCACGGCGTCGGGGTTGGGGGTGCGGCTGTCGTCCAGCAGCGCCCGGCGCAGCGAGCGCACGTCGCCGCCGGCACAGAAGGCCTTGTCGCCGGCGCCGCGCAACACCACGGCGACCAGGCCAGGGTCGGCTTCCCAGGCGCTCAGCCGCTGCTGGAGCAGACGGATCATGTCCAGCGTCAGCGCGTTGAGCGTTTTTCCCGCGTTCAACGTGGCGATGCCGAGGCGATGGCCGCTGGCGGTGGCGCGTTCTTCGAACAGGACAATGTCTTGCATTGCGAATTCCCTCAATAGCCTGTTGTCCGTGGCGATCAGCGCAGCGTCTCCAGCGCGCCGTCCTGCAGCAGCCGGCGCGCGACGATGACGCGCATGATCTCGTTGGTGCCTTCCAGGATCTGGTGCACGCGGCTGTCGCGCAGGTGACGCTCGAGCGGGTATTCCTTGATGTAGCCGTAGCCGCCGAACAGCTGCAGCGCCTCGTTGGCTACCTTGAAGCCGGCATCGGTGACGAAGCGCTTGGCCATGGCGCAGTAGGCCGTGGCGTCCGGGCTGCCGCTGTCGAGCTTCCAGGCAGCGAGGCGCACCATCTGGCGCGCCGCGACCAGTTCCGTGGCCATGTCGGCGAGGCGGAACTGCACGGTCTGGAACTCGGCCAGCACCTGGCCGAACTGCTGGCGTTCCTGCACGTAGCGGGTGGCGGCTTCCAGCGCGGCCTGGGCGGTCCCCACCGAGCAGGTGGCGATGTTGATGCGCCCGCCGTCCAGCCCCTTCATGGCGAAGGTGAAGCCCTGGCCCTCCTCGCCCAACAGGTTGGCCGAAGGCACGGCCACGTTGTCGAAGGTGATGGTGCGGGTGGGCTGTGAATTCCAGCCCATCTTCCTTTCCTTCTTGCCGTAGCTGATGCCGGGCAGATCGGCCGGGACCATGAAGGCGGAGATGCCCTTGGCGCCCGGGCCGCCGGTGCGCGCCATCACCACCAGCACATCGGTGCTGCCGGCGCCGGAGATGAAGGCCTTGCTACCGTTGAGGCGGTAGACGTCGCCATCGCGCTCGGCGCGGGTGCGCAGGTTGGCGGCGTCCGAACCGGCGCCGGGCTCGGTCAGGCAATAGCTGCCCAGCTTGGCGCCGCTCGCCAGTGCCGGCCCCCACTGCTCGGCCACTTCCGCTCGGGCAAAGCTGCCGATCATCCAGCTCACCATGTTGTGGATGGTGAGGTAGGCGGCGGTGGAGGTGCAGCCGGCGGCCAGTTCCTCGAACACGATGGCGGCGTCGAGCCGCGTCAGCCCCAGCCCGCCGTACTGCTGCGGCGTGTACAGCCCGCAGAAGCCCATCTCGCCGGCGCGGCGCAGGGTGTCCTTGGGAAAGACTTCCTCCTCGTCCCAGTGCGCGGCGTAGGGCGCCAGCTCGTGGCGGGCGAACTCGCGCGCGCTGTCCTGGAACGCGATCTGCTCTTCGTTGAGTGCGAAATCCATAGTCATTCCTTTTATCAAGCTTGTTCCAGTAGGCGAGCGAGCCAAAGCAGGTTGAGGAAGGACGGGGCGCAGGAACTGCAGTGGACATGTGGTCCATGAGGATTCCGTATCGCTGAGCGAATTACTGCGTGCAAACCTTCGATTTGCTCAGCGATAAATTCGCACGCAGTCCGGCCCGACCTCGAGATGCGCAGGCGCAGCCGCCTAATGGGACGGGCGATCAGTTCAGCGAGATGGTGGTATTCACCTTGCCGCTGCTGGCCGCATCGTCGAACCAGCGGCTGGTGACGGTCTTGGTCTGGGTGTAGAACAGGACCACCTGCTTGCCGTACGGCCCCAGGTCGCCGAGCTTGGAGGCGCGCGAACCGGTGAACGAGAACAGCGGCACCGGCACCGGGATCGGCACGTTGATGCCGACCTGGCCGACGTCGATCTCCTCCTGGAACTTGCGTGCCGCCGCGCCGCTCTGGGTGAAGATGGCGGTGCCGTTGCCGTTGGGGTTGGCGTTGATGAGTTCGATGGCCTGATCCAGGGTGTCGGCCGCCGTGAGGCACAGCACCGGCCCGAAGATTTCCTGGTCGTAGATCGCCATGCCGGGCTTCACGCCGCTGAAGATGGTCGGGCCGACGAAATTGCCCTGCTCAAAGCCAGGCACCTTGACGCCGCGCCCGTCCAGCTCCAGCTTGGCGCCCTGCTCCACCCCCTGGGCGATCAGCGATTCGACGCGGTCGCGCGCGGTGCACGACACCAGCGGCCCCACGTCCGGGTTGTCCTTGCCGGGGCCGACGCGCAGCGCCTTGGCCTTGGCCACCAGTTCCGGAATCCAGTTTTTCGCCTCGCCCACCAGCACCGCCACGGACAGCGCCATGCAGCGCTGCCCGGCCGCACCGAAGGCCGCGCCGGTGAGCTGGTTGAGCGCCTGCTCCTTGTTGGCGTCCGGCAGCACGATGGCGTGGTTCTTGGCGCCCATCATGCACTGCACGCGCTTGCCGGCAAGGCTCGCCCGGTTGTAGACGTGGGTGCCGACCTTGCTCGATCCGACGAACGAGATCGCCTTGATGTCGGCGTGGTCGCAGATGGCGTTGACCACGTCCGGGCCGCCGTGCACCACGTTGAGCACGCCGGCCGGAATACCCGCCTGCAGCGCCAGCTCGACCAGGCGCATGGTCACCATCGGGTCCTGCTCGGACGGCTTGAGTACGAAGGTGTTGCCTGTGGCGATCGCCATCGGGAACATCCACAGCGGGATCATCGCCGGGAAGTTGAACGGGGTGATGCCGGCGCACACGCCAAGCGGCTGCAGCACCGAGTAGGTATCGACGCCGCTCGCCACGTTTTCGGCGTACTCGCCCAGTTGCAGGTTGCCGATGCTGGCGGCGTGCTCGACCACTTCCAGGCCGCGGAACACGTCACCCTCGGCGTCGGCCAGGGTCTTGCCCTGCTCGGCGGTGAGGATGGCCGCCAGTTCCTTCATGTGTTCGCGGATCAGCTGCTGGTACTTGAGGAAGATGCGCGCGCGGCTGCCGATCGAGGTTTTCTTCCAGCTCTTGAAGGCCGTCTTGGCGGCGGCCACGGCGGCGTCGACCTCGGCCGGGGTGGCCATCGGCACGCGCGCCAGCACCTCCTGGGTGGCCGGGTTGACGACGTCGCGCCAGACGCTGGTCTGCGATTCGACGAACTCGCCGTTGATCAGGAGCTTGACGGTGGGAACGGTGGTGGAAAGAGTCATGATGAGCCTGCCTTATGGACGAAGTGGGCCAGCCCCCTCGGCGCCAGGGCCGAGGGGATGTGTCGTTAACGGGGAAATGAGAGCGGTATGGGCCGGTCAGCCCTTGAGCGCCGGGAAATCGTCTTCGAAGTATTCCTGCGGGCCGCGCGCGTTCTCCTCGCGGCGCTGCGCCTCCAGCTTGCGCAGCTCGACGCGGCGGATCTTGCTCGACAGGGTCTTGGGCATCTCGCTGACGAACTCGATGCGACGCACGCGCTTGTAGGCCGCCAGCCGTTCGCGCGCAAAGCGGAAGATGGTTTCGGCCAACTCGCGATCCGCCACCTGCTCGGGAGCCAGGATGATGAAGGCCTTGGGCACCGCCAGGCGCACCGGGTCGGGGCTTGGCACCACCGCCACCTCCATCACCGCCGGGTGCTCGATCAGCGCGCTCTCCAGCTCGAACGGGCTGATGCGGTAGTCCGACGCCTTGAACACGTCGTCGGCGCGGCCGACGAAGGTGATGTAGCCCTCGTCGTCGATCATCGCGGTGTCGCCGGTACGGTAGTAGCCGTCGGCCATCGCTTCGGCGGTTTTCTCCGGGCTGTCGGCGTAGCCCAGCATCAGCCCGAGCGGGCGCGGTTCGAGCGGCAGTACCACTTCGCCTTCGCTCGCCAGTTCGCCGTCGGGCCCCATCAGCGCCACGCGGTAGCCCGGCAATGGCCGCCCCATCGACCCCGCCTTGAGCGGCTGCCCGGGGGTATTGCCGATCTGCGCGGTGGTCTCGGACTGGCCGTAGCCGTCGCGCAGCGTCAGGCCCCAGGCCGCCTGGATCTGCTCGATGATTTCCGGATTGAGCGGCTCGCCGGCACCCACCAGCTCGCGCAGGCTGAGCCGACCGCGGTAGGCCGCCAGGTTTTCCTGGATCAGCATGCGCCACACCGTGGCCGGCGCGCACAGGCTGGTGATGCGGCAGCGCTCCAGCACGCCGAGCAAGGCCGGGGCGCTGAAACGCGCCACGTTATGGATGAACACGCAGGCACCGGCGTTCCACGGCGCGAAGAACGAGCTCCAGGCGTGCTTGGCCCAGCCCGGCGACGAGATGTTCAAGTGCACGTCGCCCGGCTGCAGGCCGATCCAGTACAGCGTGGAGAGATGGCCGACCGGGTAGCTCTGGTGGCTGTGCAGCACCATCTTGGGCTTGGAGGTGGTGCCGGAAGTGAAATAGAGCAGCAAGGGGTCGGTCGCCAGCGTCGTACCGTCCGGCTCGAAACGGTCCGGGTAGCTTGCGGCGGCGGCGTGTTCGATCCAGCCCGCCGTGGCCGGACCGACCGCGATGCGGGTGTAGCTGCCGGCGACGTCGGCGAACTTGTCGAGATGGGCCTGGCCCACCACCACGTGGCTGACGCGGCCGCGGTCGAGGCGGTCGCACAGGTCTTCCGGGGTGAGCAAGGCGGTGGCGGGAATCACCACGGCCCCCAGCTTGATCGCCGCCAGCATGGTTTCCCACAGCGCCACTTCGTTGCCCAGCATCAGCAGGATGCGCTCGCCGCGCTTCACTCCCAGGGCGCGCAGATGGTTGGCGACGCGGTTGGAACGCCGCGCCAGTTCGTCGAAGCTGTAACGCTCCTCGCTGCCGTCCTCGTTGACGATCCACAGCGCCGGTGCCTGGTTGCCGCGCGCCAGTTCGTCGAAGTAGTCCAGCGCCCAGTTGAATTCGGTGAGCTGAGGCCAGCGGAAGTCTCGATACGCCGTGGCGTAGTCGGTACGGTGAGTCAGCAGAAAATCCCGCGCGGCCACGAAGGCCTGGCAACGTGCATTCATTGACGTCTCTCTCCTGGATGGAACACCTCCGGCACGTCTCGCTCTATGCCGGCCCGGTTCGTTTTTTTTGTTGTGCTTCAACCCGCCGAAGCCGCTGGTCTGGGTGGTTGAAAACGAGTATAGATAGGAGAAATTCCACCAGGAATAGACAAAAACACCGGAGCGATATGCAAAAAAGCCCCATACCCGTCGACCGGCTGAACTGGGACGACATCAAGTTCTTTCTCGAGGTCGCCCGCACCCACACCGCCAGCAGCGCGGCAAAGCGCCTCGGCGTCGACTACACCACGGTGTCGCGCCGCATCCGCGCGCTGGAGCAGGCGCTGGGCGCCTTGCTGTTCGAGAAGTCACGCTCGGCCGGTTTCGTCCTTACCGTGGACGGGCAACAGTTGCTGCGTTATGCCGAGGCGATGGAAAGCGCCTTGCAGGCCGCCTGTGAAGAGGTATCGGGGACCGGCTTCGCCTTGTCCGGCCATGTGCGCATCGGCTGCACCGAGGGTTTCGGCTCCGGCTTCGTCACCCCGCAGATCAGCCGCTTTCAGGACCGCTACCCCGACATCACCGTCGATATCCTGCCGGTGCCGCACTTCATCAACCTGTCGCGGCGCGAGGCGGACATCGCCATCACGCTGGAGCGGCCCGAGCGCGGGCCTTACGTGTGCTCCAAGCTGTGCGACTATCGCCTGCTCTTGTACGCCAGCCCGGACTACCTGGCACGCCACCCGCCGATCCGGCAGCCGGAAGACCTGGCCGGGCACCGCTTCATCACCTACGTCGATGACCTGGCCTTCAGCCCCAAGCTGCTGTACATGGACGACGTGCTGCCCGGCGCCAGGAGCCCGTTGCGCAGCACCAGCGTGATCGCCCAGTACCAGGCCGCGCTGCAAGGCCGCGCCCTGGCGATCCTGCCCTGCTTTCTGGTCGGCGACGACCCGCGGCTGGTCCGGGTACTGCCGGAGCAGGTGGCCGTCACACGGCAATTCTGGATGTACTACAGTGAAGACCTGCGCAAGCTCAAGCGCATCACGCTGGCGGCGGACTACCTGCGTACCTGCGCCCAGCTCAATCAGGACTTCCTGCTCGGCGAAGCGCCCCGGATGAGCTACCTGGAAGCGGAGGAAGCGGCATGAAACGAGGCTCTGGCGAAACTATCGCCACGGCGGCATCGCCTGCCGCTCCCGACTCGGCCAGGGCGGCGAAGCAACGCCCGGAAGTACGTTCATGAAGACCCATTGGCTGGTCGGGGTAATGCTGCTGGCGCTGCTGACCTGTTCCGGCTGCGCCCGGCCGCAGTACGGCGAGAACTATTTCATCGAGCTGCGGGGCAGCCCGGTGGTGCGTGGTTTCCGCTACGCCGGCAACGAGCAGAATCCGATCGACGATCTCTGGATCAAGCTGGACAAGGCGGCCCCCTTCCAGTTTCGTTTTCCCGATGGCGCGTGGGTCGACTCCCGGCAGATCACCCGGCAGACCCTGAGCGAACACGGCATCCACATCGATCAGGACGGCACGCTCACCCAGGCCATCTGGCACCCCGATTTGCCGCTGTGGGCATCGGTGGTGGGCCGACATCAATACTTTTCCTTCGACATCAAACCCGACGGCAAGGTGGACTCCCTGACCCTGGGCGCGTGCGGCTCGGCCTTCAAGGAGATATTCAGGACGGCGCAGGGCACCCACCCCGTCGGTTTCCCCATGACGGTGAAGGAGCTCGAGCAAATCTTCGGACCGACCTCTCGCGTGGACCGTCTCGCCCTCGTGACCGGATTCAGCTGCTTCTGATTTCCATCGCGACGCGGCAACGACAGCCAGGCCCCTGAACGGCAACACGTCGGCCGAAGCCACCCTGCCTATGACACCCGTGCTGCAGCCAGGGTGAACGCCACATTCGCGACGGGTCGACGATACCGCACTGGCCGGCCGCTGCGGCATACTGGGTAAAACGGGCGGACGCCTTTTTGTCGCCGCCAGCGGCCTGATGCCGCGCTGACTCCGGGAGAAACATGGAAACATCGTTCTGGTCGGCCACCGTGCTCTTGATCCTCATCACCGATCCGCTGGGCAACATCCCGCTCTTCATTACCGCGCTCAAGCAGGTCCGGCCGGAACGGCGCCGGCGCGTGGTGCTGCGCGAGTGCCTGATCGCGTTCGCGGTGCTGCTCATCTTCCTGTTCTTCGGGCGCCATTTCCTGGAACTGATGCAGCTCTCGGACGAGTCGCTGCGCGTCGCGGGCGGCGTCATCCTGTTCCTGATCGCGCTCAAGATGATCTTTCCCGGCGAGGAAAGCGCCTTTCCCGGCAAATCCCAGGGCGAACCCTTCATCGTGCCGATTGCGATTCCGCTCATCGCCGGGCCCTCGGCCATGGCCACCGTGCTGCTGCTGTCGACGCGCGAACCGGCACGCATGCTGGAGTGGACCGGCGCGCTGACAATCACCATGCTGGTCAGCACCACTGTGTTCCTGGCCTCCGGGCGGCTGCAGAAGCTGCTCGGGGAGCCGGTGATCGCGGCGCTGGAACGGCTGATGGGGCTGGTGCTGACCGCGATTTCGATTGAGATGCTGATGGGCGGGGTGGCGGCCTACCTCAAGAAGCTGGGCTAGGACGTGTCTCCCCGCGCGTTTGGAATACCTCCTGCGCGACCACCGCGATTGCACATTGCGGATCGGCTGCCCGCACGCCCTGGACCCGGGCGTGCAGGGCGGCGGAGCATGAGCACGGGAGCACCGGATGATTGTTTCCTGTCGGGAGACAGTCATTTTCCTGAACCCGGGTTTATCGGCTCCTGGGGACGCCTCAGAATGGACGCCATGCTCGCCCCTGTTGCCGCATTTCCTGCAAGGATACCCAATGACCCCGCCGCCAGACCGTGACCCGACCTCGCCGCAGCCGCTCACCCTGTCCAGCGCGCAGCTTTCGCCCCCGCAGCACGACGCGGCTTCGGGGCTAACCTACCGCACGCTGGTCCTGCCAGCCGCGGCGTCGGCGCCCCGCCCGCAGGCCCTGCTGTTGCTGCTGCACGGCGTGGGCGGCAACGAGATGCAGTTGGCCGGACTCGCACCGCTGCTCGACGCCCGCATCAAGGTGGCGCTGGTGCGCGGTCCGCTGGAGTTCGGGCCGGGACAGTTCGGCTGGTTCCAGGTGAGCTTCGGTCCGCAAGGCCCGTCAATCAATCCGGACCAAGCCGAACGCAGCCGGCAGCAGTTGCAGCAGCTGGTCGCCAGTCTGCAGTCGGCCAGCGGCATCGATCCCGCGCACACCGTCGTGGCGGGCTTCAGCCAGGGCGGCATCATGAGCGCCGGCCTGGCTCTGACCGAACCGCAGCAGGTGGGCGGTTTCGGCCTGCTGTCGGGGCGCATCCTGCCGGAAATCGCCCCGCATCTCGGTGCGCCCGACGCGCTGGCACGGCTGGAGGGCTTCGTCTCGCACGGTGAATTCGACGACAAGCTGCCATTGAGCTGGGCGGAAAAAGCCGGCAACTGGCTCCGTGAATTGGGCGTACCCCACCAGTTGCACCTCTACCCGGTGGGCCATCAGTTGACCTCCGTGATGGCCCACGACTTTGTCGCCTGGCTGACGGCACGCTGCCTGGCATAACGAGCCCCTCCGCCCGCCGCCGCGCCCCTCCAGGCGCCGCTCAGGCACATCAGACCATACCGGCCCCAAGCCCGCCTTTCATCGAGAGGCGGGCTTTTTTCCCCGGCGCCCCGCACTTTTTACCAGCCCGCTTTCCAGCGGGAATGGGCCTCCGCCTTGCTCAATACTGGCCGAGTATCGTCGGATACTGAAACAGTATTAGACGGTCGATTTCTTTATCCCCAGGATACGACTGCCTTGAATGGGCCGTTCATTAAAACGGCGCTTTCATTTCGGCACTCCCATTCAAACAAAATAAAACCATGCAGCGCCGCCCTAAAAACCCGGCGCCAGCAGGCAAGTCGATCAGTTTACGGAGGAAAAATGAGTCGAGAATATAGCAAGGAAGTCGTCGATGTGACGGCATTAATCAACGAGCAGGATTTTACGAAATATCACTGGCTGGTCTTGTTTTTCTGCTTTTCCATTCTGGCGCTGGACGGGTTCGACACCGCGGCCATCGGCTACGTCGCGCCCGCCCTTGTCACCGAATGGGGCATCAGCCGCCCCTCGCTGGCGCCGGTCTTGAGCGCCGCCTTGTTCGGTCTGGCCTTTGGCGCCATGGCGGCGGGCCCCAGTGCCGACCGCTTCGGCCGGAAGAACGTGCTGATCGCCTCGACCATCGTGTTTGCCGTCTTCAGCGGTTTGACGGCCTACGCCAGCAGCGTGCCGAGCCTGTCGGCGCTGCGCTTCCTGACCGGCCTCGGCCTGGGGGCGGCGATGCCCAACGCGGTTACCCTGATCGCCGAACTCGCCCCGGCCAAACGTCGCTCCTTCGTGGTCAACGCCGTCTACGTCGGCTTTCCGCTGGGCGCCGCCGCGGGCGGGTTCGTCTCGGCCGGGCTGATTCCGCACTATGGCTGGCAAGGCGTCTTCATCCTGGGCGGCATCCTGCCGCTGGCCCTGTTGCCGTTCATGATCCGCCACCTGCCCGAGTCGGTGTCCTACATGGCCGCCAAACAGTACCCGATCGAGAAAATCAAAGCTGTGCTGGAGCGGATTTGCCGCCAGGACCTGAGCCACGTCAAGCAATGCGTCATCGGTGAAGCGGCCGGCAAGGGCAAGGTAGAGAAATCGGCCCTGAGCCTGATTCTGTCCAGGCCGTTCCTGGTACCGACGCTGATGCTGTGGGTCACTTACTTCATGGGCCTGCTGATTTTCTATCTGCTGACCAACTGGATGCCGCTGATGATGAAAGACGCCGGCTTCAGCACGCAAAAGGCGGCCCTGCTGACCGCGCTGTTCCCGCTTGGCGGCGGCATCGGCACCCTTGTGAGCGGGCTGTTGATGGACAAATACAACCCCGGCCGCGTGCTGAGCCTGGTCTACGTGCTGGCCGCGCTGTTCCTGGTCGCGGTGGGCCAGAGCATGGACAACGTTTCGCTGTTCGCCGTGCTGATCTTCCTCGCCGGGGTCATGGTGACGGGCGCCCAGGCCTCCCTGCCGGCGCTGGCCGCGCCGATCTACCCGACCCAGGGGCGTGCCACGGGCATCGCCTGGATGCTGGGCATCGGCCGCTTCGGTGGCATCGCCGGTGCCCTGCTGGGCGGGGTCTTGCAGGGGATGCAACTGCCGTTCAGCCAGACCCTGACCCTGCTCACCCTCCCCGCCGGCATCGCCATGCTGGCCCTCTGGACCCTGTCGGTGAAAACCGGGCGTGATACGGCAGCGGCTGGCGCCCTGCCCTCGCTGAAACCGGCGGAATAAACCCGGCGCATTGACGGGCGGGAAAACAAAAACCGCGTAGCAGAGCCGGGCTGGATATCAGCCCGGCTCGATCCGGAGCGGATGGCGCGATACGCCCGATTACTGCCCGGCCGCGTTACCTCAAATGTCGTGCCGATTATTTTCCAGCCGTCGCCAAACTGTTTATTTCCCCATCTTTACCCCTGCCGATTCACCCTGTGTCAGCCGCTTATTTTCCCGAGGGATTGACGATGAATGCCTCCCACACCCCGTTTGAACGCGGCCTCGCCGTACTGCAGGCTTTCTCCGCCGACAACCCAACCCTTTCCGTCACCGAGGTGAGCGCGCAAACCGGCATTTCCTATGCGGCGGTTTATCGCTGCCTGTACACGCTGAACAAAATGGGCTTCGTCCAGCGCGAGGCAAAAGGCTATTTCAGCGTGACGGCAAAAGTGCTGGCCCTGAGCCAGGCATACCGCAAGGCCCTGGATCGGCCAGCACCGATCAGGTTTTGAGCAGCACGCCGTTCAAGTCGTGTGCGGAAACGGCATGCGCCATCGATTCCGCCTCGTAAATGTCGATGATCATCTTGATGAGCAGTTTGACATCGTTGGATTCGTCGAGCAGGCGGGTGCTGAGAATGATCGGCGACACCATATTGGGCACATCCAGCTCCCGATAGCTGACATCCTCGCGCTTCAGACCCTGCACGCTGGAGGGAACGATCGCGATGCCGACCCCGGCCGCCACCAACCCTATCGCGATCTGCAGCTCGCGCGCCTCGTAGATGCTTCTTGGCTCCAGCGCCCGGTCATGAAACGCCGCCAGCACCTGATCGGCAAAACTCGGGCGCGGGGATTTCGGGAACACGATCAGCGTCTCCATGGCAATATCCTGCAGCGACAAGGCGGGCTTGGTCGCCAGCGGGTGCTCGCTGGGCAAGGCCGCCATCAGGCGCTCCTCGCGCAACACGATGCGGCGCACATTGGGATCTTCGTGACGGATGCGGCCGAACCCGACGTCGATGCGGCCCTCCTTGAGCGCGCCGATCTGCTCCATCGTGGTCATTTCGTGCAGGCTCAGTTCGATGGTCTTGTGCGCGTCGCGGAAGCGCCGAATGATCTTGGGCAACATGCCGTACAGCGTCGAGCCGACAAAACCGATCGACATCTTGCTGTCGATGATCCCGATGCGCTGGGTCATCGCCCTGAGCTCGCGCGTCTGCGACAGCAACTGCAGGGCATGGCCATAGAAGAACTGCCCGGCCTCGGTCAGCTTGAGCGGGCGCGAGCCGCGCTCGATCAGCACCACCCCGAGATCGTCTTCCAATTGTTGAATCTGGCGACTCAATGGCGGCTGGGCGATATGCAGCCGCTCGGCCGCGCGCGTGATGTTGCCTTCTTCGGCGACGGCAACGAAGTAACGCAGGTGGCGCAGTTCCATAGCAAACCTCCAGGGCATCACGACACCGCACCGTTGGCCGAAAGCCACGGGCTGGAGTGTCGTATCGGAAAGAGTGTCGATAGCCGCCCGCAGCAGGCGGCTGAGTCGGCGCCGGCCACTTGGCCGCAAAAAACAGGCAACGTGGAGCGGGGCCGCGCGGCCAGCCGGCCTGCGCGTCCGGCTCCGGATGAGGGACGGGCGCCGCGGGGACGTGGCCCCGCTAAGTCCCCTTGGCCTGCCGCTGGTGCGGCTTATTCAGCACCAGGTAGGCGATGCAGCCGATCACCACGCCCCAGAAGGCCGATCCCAGGCCGAGAAAACTCATGCCGGAGGCGGTGGCGAGGAAGGTGATCATCGACGCCTCGCGGTGATCGGCCTCCTCCACCGCGCCCAGCACGTTGGCCGAAATCGCCCCGATCAGCGCCAGCCCCGCCAGCACGGCGACGAATTCCTTGGGCAAGGCGGTGAACAGCAGCACGATGGTGCTGCCGAACATTCCGCCAATCAGGTAGAACGCCCCGTTGGCGATGCCCGCGACGTAACGCCGCGACGGGTCGTCGTGCGCGTCCTTGCCGGTGCACAGCGCGGCGGTGATGGCGGCGATGACGATGGTGATGCCGCCGAAGAACGCCACCACCAGCGAGGCCAGGCTGGTGACGGTGATGATCGGCTTGGCCGGGGTGTCGTAACCCGATACACGCAGCACCGCCATGCCGGGCAGATGCTGGCCGGTCAGGCTCACCATCACCAACGGCAGCGCCAGGCTCAGCGTGGTGCCCAGCGTCCACTCCGGGCGGATGAACTGCGGCGTGGCCAGGCTGAGCCGCACATCGCCCAGGTGGGTCTGCCCCAGGAGCACGGCCAGCGCGGCGCCGCAGAGCAGCACCAGCACGATGCAGTAACGCGGCAACAGCCGCTTGAACAGCAGGTAGGCGCCGACCATGCCGAACGCCAGCACCGGCATCGAGCCGACCGACTTGAAGGCGCTGGCGCCGAACTGGAACAAAATGCCCGCCATCATCCCGGCGGCGATGCCCTTGGGAATGTGGCGCATGATCCGGTCGAACGAACCCGACGCGCCGATCAGCAACAGCACCACGGCGGCGGTGAGATAGGCTCCCACCGCCTGGTTCAGCGTGACGCCGGGAAACAGCGTCACCAGCAAGGCGGTGCCGGGCGCGGACCAGGCGGTCACCACCGGCACCTTGAGGCGCCAGCTCAGCACGATGCCGGACACCGCCGCGCCCATCGAGATGGCCCAGACCCAGGACGAGATCATCTCGTTGGGCATGTTGGCCACCTTGGCGGCCTGGAAAAAGATCACCAGCGGACCAGAATAGGAAATCAGCACCGCGAGGAAGCCGGCGGTGATGGCGGAGAGCGACCAGTCCTGGCGCAGCGAACCGCTCGCATCGGGTGCCGGGGACGCCAAAGAACGGTCTTGGGATGAATTGTTCATTGAGTATGCCTCATCAAAAAATGACCTCTCACCCATCAGGATGAGAGGTCCGAACGCGATGATGCAAGAGGGACTCGTGGGTGGCGCCTAGCCCAGATCGCCGCCGCCGACCGGTAACACCGTGCCGGTAATATAGGACGCCTCGTCCGACGCCAGGAACAGGATCGCGCGCACCTGCTCGTCGATGGTGCCGTAACGGTGCATCAGGCTGCTGGAAAGGGTCTGGTCGACGATGCCCTGGTACCAGACTTTTTCCTGTTCGCTCATAGGCGCGCTATTGCGCGGCACCTTGCGCGGCGGCGCCTCGGTGCCGCCGGTGGCCACGGCGTTGACACGGATGCCGTCCTCGGCGTGCTCGAAGGCGAGGCTCGCGGTGAGCGCGTTCACCCCGCCCTTGGCGGCGGAATACGGAATACGGTAGATACCACGCGTGGCGATCGACGACACGTTGACGACCACCCCCTGCTGGCGCTCGACCATGCCCGGCAGCACGGCGCGGCAGCACCACAGCGTGGGGAACAGCGAGCGGCGGATTTCGGCCTCGATCTGCGCCTCCTCGTATTCCTGATAGGGCTTGGCCCAGATGGTGCCGCCGACGTTGTTGATCAGCACGTCGACGCGGCCGTAGGCCTCCTCGGCGGCTTCCACCACGAGCTGGGCGCCGTTGTAGCTTTCCAGGTCGGCCGTCACCACCGTGGCCTGGCCACCCCTGGCCTTGATCTCGCCGGCCACCTCGTGCACCAGCTCGGAACGGTCGGCCAGCACGACTAGCCCGCCCTCTTCCGCCACACTCAGGGCGACGCCGCGCCCGATACCCTGGGCCGCGCCAGTGACGATGACCACCTTGTCCTTGAAACGTGTGCTCATGATTCAGGCCTCGCTGCTGGCGGAGAATTTTTCATACAGGAAGCTCGCCGGGGTCACGCCCGACTGCTGCAGCCAACCGCGCACCGCCTCCACCATCGCCACCGGGCCGCACAGATAGACGTCCACGTCGCCGGCGTTGAGCCATTCCGGCTCGATGTGCTGCGTGACGTAACCCTTGCGCGGATGGGCGCTCTCGGCCGCCACCACACAGGTACGGTAGTCGAACTGCGGCAGCCGGGCCTTGATGGCATCCAATTGCTCCAGCGCCACCAGGTCGACGTCGTTGGTCACGCCGAACACCATGCGGATCGGCTGCGTGCTGCCGCTTTCGGCCAACACGTCGAGCATCGACAGGAACGGCGCGATGCCGGTACCGCCGGCCAGGAACAGCACCGGCCGCGCCACTTCGCGCAGGTAGAAGCTGCCGTACGGGCCGGCAAACGTCATGCGCTCGCCCACTTTGGCGTCATGGCTCAGGAAGTGGCTCATGCGACCGTTCGGCACGTTGCGCACCACGAACGCGGCCTCGCTGGCGCCGGGTGCCGAGCTGAACGAATACGCGCGGGTCAGTTCAGTGCCGGGAATGCCGACGTTGACGTACTGGCCCGGCAGGAAGGAAAGACTCGCCGGATCGTCGAGCTTGATCGAGAAGCCGATGGTGGAATCGGACAGCGGCCGCACCGCCGCGATGGTGCCGCCGAAGCTCGACACGCCGGTCTTGCACGCCACCGACGAAGCCGGGATCTTGATCACGCAGTCCGACTTGGGCCGGGTCTGGCAGGTCAGGATGTAGCCCTGCTCGGCATCCTCCGGGGCCAGGGCGTCTTCGATGTAGCTCGATTCCGGCAGGTCGTACTCGCCCGACTCGCACAAGCAGCGGCAGGTACCGCAGGCGCCGTCGCGGCAATCCAGCGGAAGATTGACCTTCTGGCGATACGCCGCGTCGGACAGCTTTTCGTTTTCGTTGCAGCTGATGAAACGGGTGACGCCGTCCTCGAATTGAAGTGCGATGTTGTAGCTCATGATTCCTACTCCTGCCGTACCGAGCCGCGCCTCCCCCGTCCCGCATCGCCGCGCCGTCCTGTCCAATACAAGACGGCGGGCGCGCTGTGCCGGGAGGGCCGGCGGCTCTCTATGCTTGCTTAAATGTGGTAGACGTCGATTACCTGGTGGATGTAATCGTTCTTCAGCACCACATACTTGTTGCGGATCTTCGGGCTCGCGCCGGAAAAGTCGATCACGTAACGTGCCATGCCGAAATGGCTGTAGTTGGTCTTGTAACGGTGGCTCAGCGTGTGCCAGTTGAAGCGCACCGTGACCAGGTCGCCATCCTGCTTTTCCAGCTCCACGTTGCTGATGTTGTGGCTGGTGCGGGTGTCCGGCATGGTGGCGCTGGAGCGCTCGGTCTTGATTCGGAACACGCGATCTTCCAGGCCCTGGCGGTTGGCGTAGTAGATCAGCGAGATTTCACGCTGCGGGTCGGTGACGAGCTTGTCGTCATCGTCCCACGACGGCATCCAGAACTCGGCGTCCGGGTGGTAGCACTCGAGCCACTCGTCCCACTGCTCGTCGTCCAGCAGGCGGCTTTCGCGGTAGAGAAAGCTGCGGATCTGCTCCATGTTGACGTTGCTCATGCCTCTTCTCCTTCCTCGCGCACGGCGTGCTTCATCACGTCCAGCCAGTAGCGGTGCTGCACCGTGTACAGGCCCTCGTCCTCGGTCTTGACCCCGCTCAGTACCGGCTTGAGGCCGATCTTCTTCGCCGCCTCGTCGGCGCCTTCGATCCAGTGTGTGGAACCGCGGCACATGTCGTTCCATTCCAGCGCGATGCCGGAGTAACCCTGCTGGCAGGCGCGGAATTCTTCCAGGTCGTCCGGCGTGGCCATGCCACTGGCGTTGAAGAAGTCCTCGTACTGGCGGATGCGCCGTGCACGCGCCTCGTCCGATTCGCCCTTGGGCGCGATGCAGTAGATGGTGACTTCGGACTTGTTCACCGACAGCGGGCGCACCACGCGAATCTGCGAGCCGAATTGGTCCATCAGGTACACGTTCGGGTACAGGCACAGGTTGCGGGAGTTGCGCACCATCCAGTCCGCCATCTCGGGGCCGAGCTTTTCGGCGTACTCGTCGCGGCGTGCGAAGTTGGGGCGGTCTTCCGGGTTGGCCCACTGCGTCCACAGCAGCATGTGGCCGTGCTCGAAGGCGTAGAAGCCCCCGCCCTGCTTGCCCCACTTGCCGGCGTCCATGGCGCGGGTGGTATCGACGCGCTCGCTCTGTTCCTTGCGGTGGCTGGTGGTGGCGGCGTAGTTCCAGTGCACGGCGGAGACGTGGTAGCCGTCGGCGCCATTTTCGGCGGTCAGCTTCCAGTTGCCGTCGAAGGTGTAGGTCGACGAGCCACGCAGCACTTCCAGCCCTTCGGCCGACTGGTCGACGATCATGTCGATGATCTTGGCCGCTTCACCGAGGAATTCGGTCAGCGGCTTGACGTTTTCGTTCAGGCTGCCGAACAGGAAACCGCGGTAGTTCTCGAAGCGTGCCACCTTCTTCAGGTCGTGCGAGCCTTCCTTGTTGAAGCAATCCGGGTAACCGGCGTCTTCCGGGTCCTTCACCTTCAACAGTTTGCCGCTGTTGTTGAAGGTCCAGCCGTGGAACGGGCAGGTGTAGGTCGCCTTGTTGCCGCGCTTGTGACGGCACAGCGTGGCGCCACGGTGGGTACACGCGTTGATGAAGGCGTTCAGCTCACCCTGGCGGTTGCGGGCGATGAATACCGGCTGCCGGCCCATGGTGGTGGTGTAGTAATCGTTGACGTTCGGGATCTGGCTCTCGTGCGCGAGGTAGATCCAGTTGCCCTCGAAGATGTACTTCATTTCGAGTTCGAACAGCGCTTCGTCGGTGAAAACACTGCGGTGCACGCGGTAGTCGCCGGTCTGCGGGTTCTCGATCAGGTAATCGTCCAGCTTCTTCAGCTTCGGGGTGGCATCGGGATGGATGGGGATCATTGCCGTTCTCCTCTATCGGGACAAGTGGACCCTGCCGGGCAGGGCCCGTCCCTGTTGCTCTATGCTCGGTGTCGATCAGGCGCTGGCGCGTTTGCGTTCGACTTCGGTCGTCGGTGCGGCCGCGGTTTCGCCGTTGAGGCGGAAGTCGAAGTCGATCGAGGCGAACGGCTTCTGCAGGCCCTTCCTGTCGATCTCGGCCGCGTCGGTGATGCGGTTCACCGCCGGCACCAGACCCTCGCGGCTGGCGAAGGCGAAGTCGTCCCACAGGTAGTCGTCACCGTCGATGTTGATCTGCGTGGTCAGCTTGCGGTGGCCAGCGGCGGTCACGAAGAAGTGGATGTGCGCCGGACGGCGGCCGTGGCGGCCGAGCAGGTTCAACAGGCGCTGGGTGGTGCCTTGCGGCGGACAGCCGTAACCCATCGGCATGATGCTGCGGAACTGGTAGCGGCCGTTGGCGTCGGTGACGATGGTGCGGCGCAGGTTGAAGTCCGA
>NZ_JBYSWM010000040.1:0-30816 GCF_058781125.1 Pseudogulbenkiania sp. FW507-F1
CCCCCGTCTTCTCCCTCTTCCCCCCGCCCGCGTCGCCGCCTGCTGTGGCTGGCGCTGTTCGGCCTGGTCGTGGCCGGGGCGGTCGGCTGGCAGCGCTGGCACGCCGCGTCCGGTGCGGACAAGGCGGCGGTGCAGAAACGGGGCGAGCGCGGGCCGCAGACGGTGACGGTGGCGACGGTGCGGCGCGGTGAACTCAAGGTCTATCTGACCGCCCTGGGTACGGTGACGCCGAGCGAGACGGTGACGGTGAAGAGCCGCGTCGACGGCCAGCTGATGCGCGTGCTGTTCACCGAGGGCCAGCTGGTCAAGTCCGGCCAGCTCCTGGCCGAGATCGACCCGCGCCCGTTCGAGGCGGCGCTGGCGCAGGCCGAGGGGCAGCAGCTGCGTGACAGCGCGCAGCTGAAGAACGCCGAGATCGACCTGGCGCGCTACCAGTCGCTGCTGGCGGAGAATTCCATCGCGCGTCAGCAGGTGGATACCCAGGCGGCGCTGGTGCAGCAGTTCCGCGGCACGGTCAAGGTCGACCAGGGCGTGGTCGACAACGCCCGCCTGCAGCTGTCGTACAGCCATATCACGGCGCCGCTGGCGGGGCGCGTCGGGCTGCGCCGCGTCGACGCCGGCAACATGATCACCGCCAACGACGCCAACGGCCTGGTGGTGATCACCCAGACCCAGCCCAGCCACGTGGTGTTCGCGCTGCCCGAGGCGCACTTGAGCACGGTGATGAAGCCGTACCTGGCCGGGCAGGCGCTGTCGGTCGAGGCGTGGGACCGCGGCGGCAAGCTGCTGGCGCAGGGCAAGCTGGAGACGCTGGACAACCAGATGGACAGCACCACCGGCACGGTCAAGCTCAAGGCGCGTTTCGCCAACGCCGACAACGTGCTGTTCCCCAACCAGTTCATCAACGTCAAGCTGCTCACCGAGGTGCGCCGCGACGCGGTGCTGATCCCGGAGGCGGCGCTGCAGCGCGGCAAGGACGGCCCCTTTGTCTACCTGGTGCAGCCGGACAACCGCGTCGCGTTGCGCCCGGTGGTGCCGGGGCCGGCCGACGCCGGCCAGCTGGCGGTGGAGCAGGGCCTGGCGCCGGGTGAGCGCGTGGCGCTCGACGGTCTCGACCGGCTGCGCGCCGGCAGCCAGGTCAAGCCGCGCGCCCTGAACGACGCGGGTGCCACGGCGCCGGCCGGCGGCGGCAAGCGCCGTGGCAAGCACGCGGCCTCGGCGCCGGCGGCGCAGGGACAGGCCAAGCAATGAACCCGTCCCGTCCCTTCATCCTGCGGCCGATCGCCACCACGCTGTGCATGCTGGCGCTGGTGCTGACCGGCTGGGTGGCGTACAAGCTGCTGCCGGTGTCGGCGCTGCCGCAGGTGGATTACCCCACCATCCAGGTGGTGACGCTCTACCCGGGCGCGAGCCCGGAGGTGATGGGGGCGATGGTATCCTCGCCGCTGGAGCGCCAGTTCGGCCAGATGCCGGGGCTGAGCCAGATGCGCACCAGCAGTTCCGGCGGCGCCTCGGTGATCACGCTGCAGTTCACGCTCGACATCGCGCTCGACGAGGCCGAGCAGGAAGTGCAGGCGGCGATCAACGCCGCCAGCTCGCTGCTGCCGGCCGACCTGCCGTCGCCGCCGATCTACAATAAGGTCAACCCGGCCGACAGCCCGATCGTGTCGCTCGCCATCACCTCGCCGACGCTGACCTTGCCCAAGCTGGAAGACCTGGTCGACACGCGCCTGGCGCAGAAGCTGTCGCAACTCTCCGGGGTGGGGCTGGTGAGCCTGAGCGGTGGCCAGCGCCCGGCGGTGCGCATCCGCGCCGACGCGCGCGCGCTGGCGGCCAACGGCCTGACCCTGGCCGATCTGCGCAGCGCCATCGGCAGCGCCAACGTGAAACAGTCCAAGGGCGGCTTCGACGGCCCGCTGCAGGCCTCCAGCATCGACGCCAACGACCAGCTCGCCTCGTCCGACGACTACCGCCGCCTGGTGCTGGCGTACAAGAACGGCGCGCCGCTGCGCCTGTCCGATGTGGCCTCGGTGGTGGACGAGGTGGAGAACCGCCGCCTCGGCGCCTGGGCCAACCGCAGCCCGGCGATCATCGTCGACATCCGCCGCCAGCCCGGCGCCAACGTGATCGAGGTGGTGGACCGCATCAAGACGCTGCTGCCGCAGCTCAAGGCGACGCTGCCGGGCTCGGTCGACGTCACCCTGCTCAGCGACCGCACCGACGGCATCCGCGCCGCGGTGCACGACGTCGAGTTCGAGCTGATGCTGGCGGTGGCGCTGGTGGTGATGGTGATCTTCCTGTTCCTGCGCAACGTGCCGGCCACGCTCATCCCCGGCGTGACGGTGCCGCTGTCGCTGGTGGGCACCTTCGGCGTGATGTACCTGGCGGGTTTCAGCCTCAACAACCTGACGCTGATGGCCTTGACCATCGCCACCGGCTTCGTGGTGGACGACGCCATCGTGATGATCGAGAACATCGCGCGCTACATCGAGGAGGGCGACTCGCCGCTGCAGGCCGCGCTCAAGGGCTCGGCGCAGATCGGCTTCACCATCATCTCGCTGACCTTCTCGCTGATCGCGGTGCTGATCCCGCTGCTGTTCATGGGCGACGTGGTGGGGCGCTTGTTCCGCGAGTTCGCCGTCACGCTGGCGGTGTCGATCCTGCTGTCGGCGGCGATCTCGCTGTCGCTGACGCCGATGATGTGCGCGCGCCTGTTGAAGCACGTGCCGGAGGAGAAGCAGGGGCGCTTCTACCACGCCAGCGGCGCCTTCATCGACGGCATGATCGCGCGCTACGGCCGCGCCCTGGAGTGGGTGCTGGAGCACCAGCCGCTGACGCTGCTGGTGGCGCTGGGCACGCTGGTGCTGACCGCCGCGCTGTACCTGGTGGTGCCCAAGGGCTTCTTCCCGCTGCAGGACACCGGTGCCATCCAGGCGGTGACCGAGGCGCCGCAGTCGGTGTCGTTCGCCGCCATGGCCGAGCGCCAGCAGCGCCTGGCCGCGGTGCTGCTGCACGACCCGGCGGTGGCGAGCCTGTCGTCCATCGTCGGCGTCGACGGCAGCAACGCCACGCTCAACAGCGGGCGCCTGCAGATCAACCTCAAGCCGCACGGCGAGCGCGACGACGTGTCCACGGTGGCGGCGCGGCTGCAGCAGAGCGCGGCGCAGGTGCCCGGCATCGCGCTCTACCTGCAGCCGGCGCAGGACCTCACTATCGAGACCACGCCCAGCCGCACCCAGTACCAGTTCGCGCTCGACAGCGCCAACGCCGCCGAGCTGGCGCAGTGGGTGCCGCGCCTCCTGGACGCGCTGCGCCAGCGCCCGGAGCTGGCGGACGTCGCCAGCGACCAGCAGGAGCAGGGCCTGCAGGCGTATATCGAGATCGACCGCGACAGCGCGGCGCGCCTCGGCGTCAGCGCCGCGGCGGTGGACAACGCGCTGTACGACGCCTTCGGCCAACGTCTGATCTCGACCATCTTCACCCAGACCAACCAGTACCGCGTGGTGCTGGAATCGGGCGGGGCCGCCGGCAAGGGCCTGGCCGCGCTCGACGATCTCTACCTGACCAGCAGCGGCGGCACCCCGGTGCCGCTGAAGAGCGTGGTGAAGGTGAGCGAGCGGCTGGCGCCGCTGGTGCTCAACCGCCTCGACCAGTTCCCCACCGCCACGCTGTCGTTCAACCTCGCCCCCGGCGTGTCGCTGGGCAGCGCGGTGGCGGCGGTGCGCGAGGCGGAGCATGAGATCGGCCTGCCCGCCAGCGTCGAGACTCGCTTCCAGGGCGCCGCCGCGGCGTTCCAGAGCTCGCTCTCCAACACCCTGTGGCTGATCCTGGCGGCGGTGGTGACGATGTACATCGTGCTGGGGGTGCTGTACGAGAGCTACATCCACCCGGTCACCATCCTCTCCACGCTGCCGTCGGCGGCGATCGGCGCGCTGTTGGCGCTGCTGGTGTCGGGCTCCTCGCTCGACGTGATCGCGGTGATCGGCATCATCCTGCTGATCGGCATCGTCAAGAAGAACGCGATCATGATGATCGACTTCGCGCTGGAGGCCGAACGCAAGCAGAAGCTGAGCCCGCGCGAGGCGATCTTCCAGGCCTGCCTGCTGCGTTTCCGCCCGATCCTGATGACCACGCTGGCGGCGCTGTTGGGCGCGCTGCCGCTGATGCTGGGCTCCGGCGCCGGCTCCGAGCTGCGCCACCCGCTCGGCATCACGCTGGTGGGCGGGCTGCTGTTGAGCCAGCTGTTGACGCTGTTCACCACGCCGGTGATCTACCTCGCCTTCGACCGCCTGGCGCGGCGCTGGCGCAAGGCGCCGGCGGCGCAGGGTGACGCGGCATGATCCCGTCCGCGCCGTTCATCCGGCGCCCGGTCGCCACCGTGCTGTTGACGCTGGCGATCGCGCTGGCCGGGCTGCTGGCGTTCGGGCTGTTGCCGGTGGCGTCGCTGCCGCAGGTGGATTTCCCCACCATCCAGGTGCAGGCGCAGCTGGCCGGCGCCAGCCCGGAAACCATGGCGGCCACGGTGGCGACGCCGCTGGAGCGCACCCTGGGGCGCATCGCCGGGGTCAACGAGATCACCTCGACCAGCTCGCAGGGCAGCACCCGCATTGTGCTGCAGTTCGACCTCAACCGCGACAGCAACGGCGCCGCCAAGGACGTGCAGGGCGCCATCAACGCCGCGCTCGCCAACCTGCCCAGCGCGCTGTCCGGCACGCCGACCTACCGCAAGGTCAACCCGTCCGAGGCGCCGGTGCTGATCCTGACGCTGACCTCGGACACCCTGACCAAGGGCCGGCTGTACGACATCGCCTCCACCGTGCTGGCGCAGAAGCTGTCGCAGGTGGACGGCATCGGCCAGGTCACGGTCGGCGGCGGGGCGCTGCCGGCGGTGCGCGTGGCGCTCGATCCCACCGCGCTGTCGCGCCACGGCGTCAGCTTCGACGCGGTGCGCCGGGCGATCCAGAACTACACCCTGAAGCTGCCCTTGGGGGTGCTGGAGGACGCCGGCCGGCAGTGGCAGCTCGCCAGCAACGACCAGCTCAACCGCGCCGCCGACTACCGCGGCCTGATCGTGCACTACCAGGACGGCGCCGCGCTGCGCCTGGCCGACGTCGCCACGGTGAGCGATTCGGTGCAGGACGTGCGCAACGCCGGCCTCGCCAACGGCAAGCCGGCCATCGTGCTGCTGCTGTTCCGCGCCCCCGGTGCCAACGTCATCGACACCGTGGAGCGCGTGCGCGCGCTGATGCCGCAGCTCTCCGCCTCGGTGCCGCAGACCGCCACGCTGATGGTGACGCAGGACCGCACCTCGACCATCCGCGCCTCGCTGCGCGACGTCGAGCGCACCCTGGTCACGGCGGTGGCGCTGGTGGTGCTGGTGGTGTTCCTGTTCCTCAAGAGCGGGCGCGCCACGCTGGTGCCGGCGATCACCGTGCCGGTGTCGCTGATCGGCACCTTCGGCGTGATGTACCTGGCCGGCTTCAGCCTCAACAACCTGTCGCTGATGGCGCTCACCATCGCCACCGGCTTCGTGGTGGACGACACCATCGTGGTGCTGGAGAACATCGCGCGCCATATCGAGAACGGCATGACGCCGCGCGCGGCGGCGTTCCGCGGCGCGCGCGAGGTGGGCTTCACGGTGCTGGCGATGAGCCTGTCGCTGATCGCGGTCTTCATCCCGATCCTGCTGATGGGCGACATCGTCGGCCGGCTGTTCCGCGAGTTCGCGCTGACGCTGTCGGCGGCGATCCTGGTGTCGCTGGTGGTGTCGCTCACCACCGCGCCGATGCTGTGCTCGCGCTGGCTGCGTCCACGGCCGCCGCGGCCGGCGGCGCCGAGCCGCTTCGCGCGCTGGCGCGCGCAGTGGTTCGAACGCCTGGTGGCCGGCTACCGCCGCTCGCTGGCGTGGTCGCTCGACCACCACCTGCTGATGCTGCTGCTGCTGGTCGCCACCGTGGCGGCCAACGTCGCGCTCTACGTCGCGGTGCCCAAGGGCTTCTTCCCGCAGCAGGACACCGGACGCCTGATCGGCAACATCCGCGCCGACCAGAGCATCTCGTTCCAGGCCATGCGCGACAAGCTGCAGCGCTTCGTCGACGTGGTGCGGCGCGACCCGGCGGTGGCCAGCGTGGTCGGCTTCACCGGCGGCGGCGCGCGCAACAGCGCCAACGTTTTCGTCGGACTCAAGCCGCGCAGCGAGCGCCAGGAGAGCGCCGACCAGGTGATCGCGCGGCTGCGCAAGCAGCTGTCGCGCGAGCCGGGCGCCACCTTGTTCCTGCAGGCGGCGCAGGAGCTGCGCATCGGCGGACGGCAGAGCAACGCCCAGTACCAGTACACGCTGCAGGGCGACGACCTGGCCCAGCTGCGCGCCTGGGAGCCGCGCGTGCGCCAGGCGCTGGTGCGGCTGCCCGGGCTCGCCGACGTCAACACCGACCAGCAGGACCGCGGCCTGCAGACCACGCTGCTGTTCGACCGCGACACCCTGGCGCGCCTCGGCCTGACCCAGAACGACGCCGACAGCGCGCTCGGCAACGCCTTCGGCCAACGTCAGATCGCCACGCTGTACAATCCGCTCAACCAGTACAAGGTGGTGCTGGAGGCGGCCCCGGCCTACCTCGAGCGCCCCGAGTCGCTGCGCGATATCTATTTGATCACGCCGCAGAGCCAGCCGGTGCCGCTCGCCACGGTGAGCCGGGTGCAGCCCGACAACACCCCGCTGGCGGTCAACCACCAGGGCCAGTTCGCCGCCACCACGGTGTCGTTCAACCTCGACCCCGGGGTGTCGATCGGCGCGGCGCGCGCCGCCATCGACGGCGCCGTCAACCGGCTCGGCCTGCCCGGCTCGCTGGTGGGCAGTTTTCAGGGCAGCGCGCGCGCCTTCCAGGCCTCGCTCGACAGCCAGCCCTGGCTGATCCTGGCGGCGCTGGCGGCGGTGTACATCGTGCTGGGCATCCTCTACGAAAGCGCCATCCACCCCATCACCATCCTCTCCACGCTGCCCTCGGCCGGGGTCGGCGCCATCCTGGCGCTGCAACTGTCCGGCGGCGAGCTGAACGTGGTGGCGATGATCGGCGTGCTGCTGCTGATCGGCATCGTCAAGAAGAACGCCATCATGCTGATCGACTTCGCGCTCGCGGCCGAGCGCAAGCAGGGGCTGGCGCCGCGCGAGGCCATCCTCGAGGCCGGCGTGCTACGTTTCCGCCCCATCCTGATGACCACCATGGCGGCGCTGTTGGGCGCGCTGCCGCTGGCGCTGGGGCACGGCGAGGGCGCCGAGCTGCGCCAGCCGCTCGGCATCTCGGTGGTGGGCGGACTGATCGTCAGCCAGCTGCTGACCTTGTACACCACCCCGGTGGTGTACCTGTACATGGACCGCCTGCGGCGGTGGAGCGGGCGCCGGGAGCGCCGCTCCGCGCCGGCGCAGGCGCAGGAGAACGGGTAAATGAAGACAAGCAAGCGCCATGCGCTGTGGCCGCTGGCGGCGTTGCTGTTGGGCGGCTGCGCGGTGGGACCGAACTACCAGCGCCCCAGCGTGGCGGTGCCGGAGGCGTACCAGGAAGCCAAGGACTGGAAACCGGCGACCCCGGCCGACCACCTGCCGCGCGCGGCATGGTGGCAGGACTTTGCCGACGCCCAGCTCGACAGCCTGCAGCAGCAGCTGCAGCAACATAACCAGACGCTGCGTGCCGCCGAGGCCAGCTACCGCCAGGCCCAGGCGCTGCTGCAGCAGGCGCAGGCCGGCTACAGCCCGAGCGTCACGGCCGGCGTCTCGGCCAGCCGCGGCCGCGCCGGCGGCGACAGCGCCATCGCCAACAGCTACCGCGCCGACCTGAGCGCGGCCTGGGAGCTCGACCTGTGGGGACGGGTGCGGCGCACCGTGGAAGCCGGCCGCGCCAGCGCCGAGGCCAGCGCGGCCGACCTGGAGTCGGTGCGGCTGAGCGCCCAGGCGCAGCTCGCCAGCGCCTACTTCAAGCTCTACGTCGCCGACCGCACGCTACGGCTCCTGGAAGAGCAGGTGGCGGCCTATCGCCAGCAGCTGCAGATCACGCGCAACCGTTACCGCCAGGGCGTGGTATCGCGCGCCGACGTGGTGCAGGCCGAGACCCAGCTCAAGAGCACCGAGGTCAGCCTGCTCGACAAGCGCGTGACGCGGCGCCAGCTGGAGCACGCCATCGCCGTGCTGCTGGGCCGCCCGCCGGCCGGCTTCACGCTGGCCGAGCGCAAGCAGCCGCCGGCGCTGCCGCTGCTGCCGGCCGGGCTGCCGTCGCAGCTGTTGGAGCGGCGCCCCGACATCGCCGCCGCCGAGCGCCGCGTCGCCGCCGCCAACGCCGCCATCGGCGTCGCCAAGGCCGGCTACTTCCCGAGCCTGACGCTGGCCGCCAGCGGCGGCTACGCCGGCGCCAGCCTGGCCGACTGGTTCAGCCTGCCGGCGCGCTTTTGGTCGCTCGGGCCGCAACTGGCGGCGACGCTGTTCGACGGCGGCCTGACCCGCGCCAAGACCGCCGAGGCCACCGCCGCCTACGACGCCAGCGTCGCCAACTACCGCCAGACCGTGCTGCAGGGCTTCCAGGAAGTGGAGGACTCGCTCACCGCGATCCGCCTGCTCGACCAGCAGGCGGCGTTGCAGGTGGAAACGCTGGCCGCCGCGCGCGAGGCCGAGACCATCGCGCGCAACCAGTACCAGGCCGGGCTGGTGAGTTATCTGGATGTCGTCACGGTGCAGAGCACGCGCCTGTCCGCCGAGCAGAACGGGCTCGCCATCCTCGCCAGCCAGCTCGCGGCGCGGGTGGCGCTGATCAAGGCGCTGGGAGGAGGGTGGCAGGCGTCGCCGCCTGCGGCAGGGTGATGCGCACGCGGAAGCCGCCCTCCGGGGCGTCTTCCAGGAACAACGCGCCGCCGTGCTGCTTGACGATGCGCGCCACGATGGCGAGCCCCAGGCCGCTGCCGCCGTCGGTGCCGCGGTGTTCGGCCAACCTTTCGAACGGCGCCAGCGCGTTCTCGCGCTGCGCCGGGGCGATGCCGCTGCCCCGGTCGCTCACCGTCAGCGTCACCGTGGTGGCGTCGGCGTCCACCCCCACCCGCACCGGCGGGCGGCCGTAGCGCCGCGCGTTCTCGATCAGGTTGGTGAGTAGGCGCTCCAGCGCCAGCGCATCGGCCTCGATTTCCGGCTCGGCGCCGCGCCGCAGCCCCACCTCCATGCCCTCGCGGCGGAAGCGCGCCACCACGCTGGCGGCCAGTTCCGCCAGCGCCACCGGCTCGCGCCGGCTGGTCTCCTCGCTGCGCGCGAAGTCGACGAACTGGCGCACGATGCGCGACAGCTCGTCGATGTCGGCCAGCATGTCGTCCTTGTCCTGGCTGTTCTGCTGCAGCTCCACCGTCAACTTGAGCCGGGTCAGCGGCGTGCGCAGGTCGTGCGACAGCCCGGCCAGCATCAGCCGCCGCTCGCGCGCCGCGTCGTCCAGCGCCTCGGCCATGCGGTTGAAGCGCTTGGCCAGCACGCGCACCTCGCTCGGGCCGGAGGGCGGCACCGGCTCCGGCTTGTAGCCGCTCTCCAACTGGCGCGCCGCGTGCGCCAGATCGGTGAGCGGGCGCGTGACGCGCCAGGCCAGCACTGAGGCGGCCAGGATCGCCAACAGCGAGAACAGCAGGCCGCCCAGCAGCACCGGCGACACCGACGGCGGGATGTAGCGTCCCACCGGCATCACCAGCCAGTAGCGCTGGCCGATCACCTGCACGTCGAGCCAGATCTCCTGGCGCTCGGTCTGTTGTGCCCACAGTACCGTCACCGGCTCGTTCATGCCGAGCGACAAGCGTTCTTGCAGCGATTGCCCCAGCGAGGGAAGACTGGTCAGGAAGCGCTGGTCCTGGCGCGAGGCGGCCGGCAGCAGACGCGGGAAGCCGGGGCGGTTGTAGGCGATGAGGAAGTCCACCCGTTGCAGCGGGGTGAGATTGTCGAGCGCCCCCTCCAGGTCGGCCAGGGTATCGATCACCTGGGCGTAGAGCTGGTCGGCCAGCAGATGCTCGCGCTGGCGCGCGCTCATCCACAGCGTGAAGGCCTGGCTGGCCAGCACCACCAGCACCACCAGCAAGGCGAGACGGAAGAACAGCGAGCCGAGCAGACGGCGCAACGCGTGCTCCTTATTCTCGTGGCGCGCCGTCGGGCACGAACACGTAACCGTAGCCCCACACCGTCTGGATGTAGCGCGGGCCACCTTCATCGGTGTCGAGCGCGCGGCGCAGGCGCGAGATGTGCACGTCGATGCTGCGGTCGAGCGATTCGCCGTTGCCCTTGCCCAGTGCCATCTCCATCAGCTGCTCGCGCGTCATCGGTCGGCGCGGGTGGCTCGCCAGCACCGCCAGCACCGCGTACTCGGCGCTGGTCAGCGTCACCACCTTGTCCTGGTGGGTCAGCTCGCGCCGCCCGAGGTGCAGCGTGAACGGCCCGAACTCGATGGCGTCGCCCTCCTCGTGGCGTGCCGCCAGCGCCGGCGTGGCGTTGTGGCGGCGCAGCACCGACTGGATGCGCGCCACCAGCTCGCGCGGGTTGAACGGCTTGGGCAGGTAGTCGTCGGCGCCCATCTCGAGGCCGAGGATGCGGTCGATGTCCTCGCCGCGCGCGGTGAGCATGATCACCGGCACCATCTCGCCCTGCGCGCGCAGCCGGCGCACCACCGCCAGCCCGTCCTCGCCCGGCATCATCACGTCGAGCACCATCAGGTCGGGGCGGTTGCGCGCCAGCTTGCGCTGCAGTTCGCGCGCGTCCGGCAGCGTGTCCACGGTGTAGCCCTGCTGGCCGAGGTAGCGCACCAGGAGGTCGCGTAGTTTGGCGTCGTCGTCGACGACCAGGATTTTGCTGTTTTCCATAATGCCAAGAGTAGCGTGTCGCGGTAGCGGGTGTCAGCCCGGAAAGTAAACAGATTTTACATCGTGCCGCCGGCTTCAAACTCGTTAACACTTGGCGCGGATTTGCACACGGTTCGGCAACACCCGCCCCCTACACTGGCAGCATCCCCTCGCTGTCAGGAGTTCCCCATGATCCGCACTACCGTTCCGCTCGTGCTGCTGGCCATGCTCGGCGGTGGCGCCCTGGGCCTCTGGGTCGGTGCCCCGCAGCCGTCAGCGGCTACCCCGTTCTCCCCCTCCGCGCTGTCCCGCACGCCGGTGCAGCAGCAGCGCCCCGCGCTCGCCCCCCCGAGCCGGGAGCGCTATCCGGAACTCGGCTGGCGCGCCAACCAGCGGCCGTTCGAGGCCGACGTTTGAACCCTGCCGATATCGTGCATGCGACGGATGGCAGGTCCGCTTGGCACAGGATAGAATGAAAGCATGAAACATCGCGTCTTCGCCGGTTTGGCGGCTTGTCTCGTTCTGGTTCTGGCGCCGCCGGCGTTGGCCGGCCGGCATGGGCCTCCCGGTGGCGGGATGGACGGCGGCGGTTTCTCGCCGCCGGGCTGGATGCAGGCCGGCCGGGGCCAGGATGGCCAAGGCCAGGACGGCGACATGCGGCGGCTGCGCGAGCTGCGCCTCAAGGAAGCCATTCGCAATGGCGACCTGAGCCGCGAAGAAGCCCGCCAGCAGCGCCCGGCGCCGCGCGAATACTGGCCGTTTGCGCCAGGCAACTCGGCCGGGGAAGGCCCGGGTGCTCCGGATAACAAGAGACGCTACTGGCGCGACAAGCGGCGACAAGCCAACGAACGCGACCGTGGCGATTGACAGCCTGCAACCGCAGGGCAAGGGGGCAACGCAGCGTGGAGGCCGTGGAGGCCCGCGCTGCACATGACCACCGCCTGAAGGAAGTCGGCTTCACAAGGGGGATGGATGCTGCGGCGACAGATGCTGGCCATGGGGGTGATGGCGCTGTTGTCAGGCTGGCCGATGACGGGCTGGTCGGCGGAGCCGTTGGCGCTTTCCTGTAGCCAGAGCATCGCCCCGCAGCGCTGCGAACTGATGCGCTTGGGCCAGTTGTCGTGTTCCGACCTGCCGCTCGAGCACCAGCGTGAATGCGAGCAGCTGTTCACCCCGCCCCTCAACTGCTTCCGCAGCCGCGACCCCCGTGCCTGCCAGGCCCTGCAGCAGGCGCAGCAGGCCTGCGATTCACAGCGCGGCGAGGCGCGCCGGGTGTGCATCCGCGAGCGCCTGCCGGCACCGGACTGCACCCATACTGCCGCGCCCGAGCGTTGTCGCCAGCGGGCGGAGGCGGAACAGGCCTGCAGCGAACGCTACGGCGCGGACTACCGCGAGTGCGTCGCCAAGGCGATGCGCTGACCCATTCCGCGAGAAATACAAAAAAGTGGCCGACCCCGTGCGGGCGTCGGCCACTTTTTTTGCCCAAGAGCCTGAACAGGCGCTACAGCAAACGGCGCGCGGTTACGGCAGCAGGATCAGCGAACCGGTGGTGCGGCGCCCTTCCAGGTCGCGGTGCGCCTGGGCCGCGTCGGCCAGGGCGTAGCGGTGCGACGGGGCAACCTGCACCGCGCCGGCCCGCACCCGCTCGAACAGCGCGTTGGCCGATTCCTCTAGCTCGGCGCGGCTGGTGGTGTAGTCGCCCAGGCGGGGGCGGGTGAAGTACAGCGAGCCCTTCTGCGCCAACAGCAGCGGGGCGAACGACGGCACCGCGCCGGAGGCGTTGCCGAAGCTGACGAACATGCCGCGCGGCGCCAGGCAGTTCAGCGAGATTTCGAAGGTATCCTTGCCTACCGAGTCGTACACCACCGGCACGCCCTGTCCGGCGGTGATCTCGCGCACCCGCTCCACCACGTTCTCGGTACTGTAGTTGATGACGTCGGCGCAGCCCAGCTCGCGCGCCCGCTGCGCCTTGGCGTCCGAGCCCACCGTGCCGATCACGTTGACGCCGAGCGAACTCAGCCACTGCACCGCGATCTGCCCGACGCCGCCGGCGGCGGCGTGCCACAGTACGGTCTGGCCCGGCTGCACCGGGTAGGTGCGACGAATCAGGTACTCCACGGTCATGCCCTGCAGCATCATGCAGGCCGCCTGTTCGTCGCCGATCTCGTCCGGCAGCTTCACCAGCACCGCCGCCGGGATCAGGCGCTCGCCGCTGTAGGCACCGAGCGGGCCGCCGCAGTAGGCGACCCGGTCGCCCACCCGCACCTGCTCGACGCCGGCGCCCACCGCCTCGACCACCCCGGCCGCCTCGGTGCCGAGCCCGGACGGCAGGCTGGCCGGGTAGAGCCCGCTGCGCACGTAGGTGTCGATGAAGTTGACGCCGATGGCGCTATGGCGCAGCCGCACTTCGCCCGGTCCGGGCGCGCCCACTTCCACGGTTTCGGTCTGCAGCACCTCGGGTCCACCGGTCTGGTAAAAGCGGATGGCAAGCGTCATGTCGGGTCTCCTCAAGCGATGTCGGTCTAGCTCGGCATAGTGTCGCGGCGGCGCCGGCCGCGCAATGGCCGTGGCAGAACAGGCTGTTTCGCGCAGCGAACAGCGGGCGGCGTTACGTCTCGTCCACCCGTTCCCTGCGCTCGTCGCCCGCCCACGCCAGCACCCCCGGCAGGCATTCCGGCCAGCGGGCCAGGCGGTGATCGTCGCCAAAGAACACGGTCTGGCGCGCACCGCGGTAGTGGCGCACCGCCTCGCGCCAGTCCAGCACCTCGTCGGCGGTGCCCAGCACCAGCCAGTAGCGCTCCGCGTTGGGCCGCTCCACGGCGAGCCGGCGCAGCGCCGTCAGGTCGGCCTCGCCGAGCGTGTACTGCTCGCCGGTATAGGGGTTGGTCTGTGGCCCGATATAGGCGGCCAGCGAGCGGTCGGGGCGTACCGCCGGGTTGATCAGCACCGCGCGCAGCCCCAGCGCCTCGGCCAGCCAGCTGGCGTAGAACCCCCCCAGCGAACTGCCGATCAGCAGCGTGTCCGCCGGCAGCCTCTGCAGCAGCGCCGTGGCGGCGGCGATGGCATCGGCCGGGTGTGGCGGCAGGCGTGGGCAGTGAAACGTTTCGGCCAACCCGCACTGGTCGAGAAAGGCCGCGGTTTCTTGCGCCTTGGCCGAGTGTTCGCTGGAATTGAAACCGTGCAGATAGACGATGTGTGGCATGGCTGACCTGAGAACGTGTTTACGATCTTGCTGCGCATCCCTGATCGGGGCTCATGTGCACTGCGTGTGAATCTATCACTGAGCCAATCACTGCGTACCAATCTTCGATTGGCTCAGCGAGAGATTGGCACGCAGTGATTCGCTCAGCGATCAGGAAGCCTCATGTACTCTAGTACATTCCGGTTCCTGCGCTGCTCTTCACCCCGCTGAGGGCTGCTCGCGACAGATCGTGAACAGGTTCTGTAAGCGAGGTTGGTGAAAGGGGCGGGGCCGGCATGGAAGGCGGATGAGCGCATCGCCTTGTGCATGACATGCGGACCACTATACTTTTTTTAACTGGCCTTTGTCCGTCACCGGTCTGCCGTCAAAGGATGCCGATAATGAAAACAAGTACCATCGTCGCCGGCTTGCTGTTCACCGTTGCCCTGATGCCTGCCGCCCAGGCGCTTGATCTGTCGCTGTCGCTGGGGAAAAGCGGGGAGGGGTCCGATTATTACCGCCTGGGCCTGCAGCAGGACTTCACCCAGAGCTGGTGGAACAGCCCCACCGGCCGCCTCACCGGCTACTGGGACGTCGGCCTGACCCACTGGGCCGGCGACCAGGCCGCCAGCAACCAGACGCTGTCGTTCTCGCCGGTGCTGGTCTACGAATTCAGCAACAGCGACATCCGTCCCTTCGTCGAGGCCGGCATCGGCCTTGCCGCGTTCCGCCATACCCAGATCGAGGATCACCAGTTGGGCAGCGCGCTGCAGCTCGAGGACCGCATCGGCATCGGCCTGCGTTTCGGCGCCCACCACGCCCTCGGCCTGCGCGCCATCCATTACTCCAACGCCGGACTCAAGCAGCCCAACGACGGCATCGAAGCCTATTCGCTGTACTATCAGCTACGTTACTGAGAACCTGTTTACGATCTGCTGCGCGTCGGCGATACGGCGTTAAAAACGTCTTCGGAAGGCTCATTTACCACGTGGAAACGCCGCTTCCTCAGCCGTTTTTGCCTTGTCTCGCTCTAGCTCGCGAGATCGTAAACAGGCTCTGAGGGCGTGTCCGGGTGGTGTTCAATTGGCCTGCCACTGATAGGCCTTGAGAATGGTCTTGAGCTTGCCGCTCTTGTGCAGCCGGGCGATGGCCTGGTTCAGCTCGGTCACGCTGTAGCGGCTGGCCGGGGCCACCGCGCACATGGTCGGCATGGTGGACACCACCACCGGCAGCATCTCCAGCTTGCGCGCCTCGAACGGGTAGCTGCGCGCCCAGTAGGCGAATTCCAGTTCGGAATGGATGGCGACGTCGATCAGTTTCTTCTGCAGCGATTTCATCAACAGCTCGATGCGCGCTTCGTCCACGCGCGTGGCCTGGCCGCTGGCCCACAGCGCCTCCACCGCCGGATAGTGGTAACCGCGCGTGGTGCCGATGCGCTTGCCCGCCAGTTCGTCCAGATGCCGCAGCGGGTGGTTCGATCTGAGCGCGATCAGCCGTTCCACCTGCGGGTACAGCTCCTGGGTCCAGCCCAAGCGGCTGGCGTTGCCGTACCACAAGGGGTTGGCGTTGCAGTGGATGTCGACCTTGTTGGCCTCGATGTTCTGTTCCACCCGCTTGCGCGACACCACGATGAACTGTGGCGTGGTGCCCAGTTCTTCCGCCAGCGCCGTCCCCAGTTCCTTGTACAGGCCGCCCACCAGCCCCTGCTGCGGATCGCTGGCCAGCTCGACGATGGGCGGGCCGTCCGAATCCGACACGCCGATGCGTAATACCGCTGCCGCCTGCGCGGACAGTCCCCCCCCTAAGGCCAGCACCATCGCCAGCACCGGTTTATGCGCCCTGAACATAAGCTTCTGCTCTCTTCTTCTTAAAGGTTGGCGGGTTCGGTACGGACAGCATGGTAAGATGCCAGACCGATGACGCCACCTTCCCGTTTTAGACGATAACCACTTGTTTGCCATGACGATCGCCACCAACCCCACCCTATACGATCACCTGTCGCGCCGTATCCTGATTCTGGACGGTGGCATGGGCACCATGATCCAGCGCCACCAGCTCACCGAACAGGACTACCGCGGCGAACGTTTTGCGGACTGGCGTTGCGACGTCAAGGGCAACAACGACCTCTTGGTGCTGACCCAGCCCGGCATCATCGGCGGCATCCACCAGGCCTACCTCGATGCCGGCGCCGACATCGTCGAGACCAACACCTTCAACGCCACCTCGATCGCCATGGCCGACTACGAGATGGAAGCGCTGGTGTGGGAGATCAACCACGCCGCGGCGCGTCTGGTGAAGGAGCTGTGCGTCGCCGAAACAGCGAAGAACCCGGCCAAGCCGCGCTACTGCGCCGGCGTGCTGGGGCCGACCAACCGTACCTGTTCGATCAGCCCGGACGTCAACGACCCGGGCTACCGCAACGTCACCTTCGACGCCCTGGTCGAGAGCTACACCGAGGCCATCGACGGCCTGGTCAAGGGCGGCGCCGACCTGCTGCTGGTCGAAACCATCTTCGACACGCTCAACGCCAAGGCGGCGGTGTTCGCCATCCACAAGTATTTCGACGAGCACCCGGAGGCGACCCGGCTGCCGATCATGGTGTCCGGCACCATCACCGACCAGTCCGGCCGTACCCTGACCGGTCAGACGACAGAGGCATTTTACAACTCACTTTCGCATGCCGATGCAATTTCTTTTGGCCTGAATTGTGCGCTGGGGCCGGACCTGCTGCGTCCCTACGTCGAGGAAATGGCGCGCATCTCGTCCACCTTCGTTTCGGTGCACGCCAACGCCGGCCTGCCCAACGCCTTCGGCGGCTATGACCTGTCGCCGGCGGACATGGCGGTCAACGTCAGGGAGTGGGCCGAATCGGGCCTGATCAACATCGTCGGCGGCTGCTGCGGCACCACGCCGGAGCACATCGCGGCGATCTGCCAGGCGGTGCAGGACCTGCCGCCGCGCGCGCTGCCGGCGCTCGAGCCCAAGTGCCGCCTGTCCGGCCTCGAGCCGTTCAACATCGGCGACAGCGACCTGTTCGTCAACGTCGGCGAGCGCACCAACGTGACCGGCTCGAAGGCGTTCGCGCGCCTGATCCTCAACGGCGACTACGCCACCGCGCTCGACGTGGCGCGCCAGCAGGTGGAAAACGGCGCGCAGATCATCGACATCAACATGGACGAGGGCATGCTGGACGCCCACGCCGCGATGGTGCGCTTCCTCAACCTGATCGCTGCCGAGCCGGACATCGCGCGCGTGCCGATCATGATCGACAGCTCCAAGTGGGAGGTGATCGAGGCCGGCCTGAAGTGCATCCAGGGCAAGGGCATCGTCAACTCGATCTCGATGAAGGAAGGCGTCGACAAGTTCGTCGAGCAGGCGCGCCTGATCCGCCGCTACGGCGCGGCGGTGATCGTGATGGCGTTCGACGAGGCCGGCCAGGCCGACACCTACGCGCGCAAGGTCGAGATCTGCGAGAAGAGCTACCGCATCCTGGTGGACGAGGTGGGTTTCCCGCCGGAAGACATCATCTTCGACCCCAACATCTTCGCCGTCGCCACCGGCATCGAGGAACACGCGCGCTACGGCCTCGACTTCATCGAGGCCACCGGCTGGATCAAGCAGAACCTGCCGCACGCCAAGATTTCCGGCGGCGTGTCCAACGTGTCGTTCTCGTTCCGCGGCAACAACAAGGTGCGCGAGGCGATCCACGCCGTGTTCCTGTACCACGCCATCAAGCGCGGCATGACCATGGGCATCGTCAACGCCGGCGCGCTGGAGGTGTACGACGAGGTCGACCCGGTGCTGCGCGAGCGCATCGAGGATGTGGTGCTGATGCAGGGCGACGACAGCATGGCCGCCACCGAGGCGCTGATCACGTTGGCCGAAAGCTTCCGCGGCGACGCCAAAGAGGCCAAGGGCGAAGACCTGGCGTGGCGCAGCCTGCCGGTGGAGAAGCGCCTGGAACACGCCCTGATCAAGGGCATCACCACCTATATCGTCGAAGATACCGAAGAAGTCCGCCTCAAGTGCGAGCGCCCGATCCACGTCATCGAAGGCCCGCTGATGGACGGCATGAACGTGGTCGGCGACCTGTTCGGCGCCGGCAAGATGTTCCTGCCGCAGGTGGTGAAATCCGCGCGCGTGATGAAGGCCGCCGTGGCGCACCTCGAGCCGTTCATCGAGGAAGAGAAGATCGCCATGGGCCTGCAGGACGCGCCGGCCAAGGGCGTGATCATCATGGCCACGGTCAAGGGCGACGTGCACGACATCGGCAAGAACATCGTCGGCGTGGTGCTGCGCTGCAACAACTACAAGGTGATCGACCTGGGCGTGATGGTGCCGTGCCAGAAGATTCTGGACGCGGCGATCGAGCACAAGGCCGACATCATCGGCCTGTCCGGCCTGATCACCCCGTCGCTGGAAGAAATGAGCCACGTGGCCAAGGAAATGCAGCGCCAGGGCTTTACCATTCCGCTGCTGATCGGCGGCGCCACCACCAGCCGCGTGCACACCGCGGTGAAGATCGCCCCCAACTACCACGGCCCGGTGATCTACGTGCCGGACGCCAGCCGCGCCGTCGGCGTGTGCTCCAACCTGCTGTCCGACACCCTGCGCGACGTGTTCGTCGAGGAGGTCGCCGCCGACTACGCCAAGGCGCGCGCCATCTTCGAGGGCCGCGGTGAGGCCAAGCTGCTGCCGATTGCCGAAGCCCGCGAGCAGCGTCACCAGATCGACTGGGCGAACTACACCCCGCCCAAGCCGTCCTGGCTCGGCGTGCGCCGCTTCGAGCACTACGACCTGGCCGAGATCGCCCGCTGCATCGACTGGACGCCGTTCTTCCAGAGCTGGGAGCTGGCCGGCCGCTACCCGGCCATCCTGTCCGACGAGGTGGTGGGCGAATCGGCGCGCGCGCTGTGGGCCGACGCCCAGGCCATGCTGAAGCAGATCATCGACGAGAAATGGCTCACCGCCAACGCCGTGATCGGGCTGTTCCCGGCCGCCAGCGTCGGCCACGACGACATCGAGATCTACCACCCCGACAGCGGCGAGCGGCTGATGACCTGGGTCGGCCTGCGCCAGCAGATCGTCAAGACCGACAAGGACGGCAACAGGAACCCGGACTGGTGCCTGGCCGACTTCATCGCGCCCAAGGACAGCGGCGTTGAGGACTACATCGGCGCCTTCGCGGTGACCGGCGGCCTCGGCATCGACCCGCACGTGGCGCGCTTCGAAGCCGCCAACGACGATTACTCCGCGATCCTGCTCAAGGCGCTGGCCGACCGCTTCGCCGAGGCCTTCGCCGAGCTGATGCACCAGCGTGTGCGCACCGAGTTCTGGGGCTACGCACCGCACGAGCAGCTCGACAACGAGGCGTTGATCGACGAGAAGTACCAGGGCATCCGCCCGGCGCCGGGCTACCCGGCCTGCCCGGACCATACCGTGAAGAAGGAGTTGTTCGAGCTCTTGGACGCCCCGGCCATCGGCATGACGCTGACCGAAGGCTACGCCATGCTGCCGACCGCGGCGGTGTCGGGCTTCTACTTCAGCCACCCCGACTCGCGCTACTTCGGTGTCGGCAAAGTGAGCCGCGACCAGGTGGAGAGCTACGCCCAGCGCCGCGGCGTCAGCGTGGAGCAGGCCGAGCGCGATCTGGCGTCGAATTTGGGGTACAACGCCTGAACCTTACCGCCCATCGTGGCGATGCGCCGCCGTGATGCCAAGCCGGGACGTGTCCGGCTCAACAGAAACCGCCCGTCAAGGGCGGTTTTTTGCTTGATGGCGAGACGGGCCGCTCACGTTGCCGCGATCGCCTGGTCGATATCCTCGATCAGGTCTTCGACGTCTTCCAGACCCACCGACAGCCGTATCAGCGCGTCGGGCAGGCCGGTTTTCTGGCGCTGCTCGGGCGGGATGGCGGCGTGGGTCATGGCGGTGGGCAGGCTGATCAGCGATTCGACGCCGCCCAGGCTTTCGGCCAACGTGAACAGCCGCGTGCGCGTGGTGAAGCGGGTACTGCGCTCGGCGCCGCCCTTGAGTTCCAGCGAGATCATGCCGCCGAAGGCGTACATCTGGCGCCGCGCCAGCTCGTGCCAGGGGCTGTCGGGCAGGCCGGGGTAGTGCACGCGCAGCACCTCGGGGTGCTCGGCCAGGTGCTGCGCCAGTTCCAGCGCGTTGGCGCAGTGCTGGCGCATGCGCAGCGCCAGCGTCTTGATACCGCGCAGTACCAGGAAGCAGTCCATCGGCCCCGGCACCGCGCCGACCGCGTTCTGCAGGAACTTGAGCGTCTGGTACAGCGCTTCGTCGTTGGTCACCAGCGCGCCGCCCACCACGTCGGAATGGCCTCCCAGGTACTTGGTGGTGCTGTGCAGCACCAGGTCGGCGCCGAGTGTCAGCGGCTGCTGCAGGTAGGGCGAGGCGAAGGTGTTGTCCACCACCACCGTGACGCCGTGCGCGTGCGCCAGCCGGGCCAGCGCGGCGATGTCGCACACCGTCAGCAGCGGGTTGCTCGGCGTCTCCAGCCACAGCAGCTTGGTGGCGGGGGTGAAGGCGGCGGCAACCGCCGCCGGGTCGGTGGCGTCGACGAAGCTGGAGGCGACGCCGAAGCGGGCGAACACCTGGGTCATCAGGCGGTAGGTGCCGCCGTACAGGTCCTGCCCGCACAGCACGTGGTCGCCGCTCGACAGCGTTTGCAGCACGGCCGTTGCCGCCGCCAGGCCGCTGGCGAACGCCAGGCCGTAGGCGCCTTCCTCCAGTGCTGCCAGGTTGGCTTCCAGCGCGCTGCGCGTGGGGTTGGCGGTGCGCGCGTAGTCGTAGCCCTGGTGTACGCCGGGGGCTTGTTGCGCGAAGGTGGAGGTCAGGTAGACCGGGGTCATGACAGCGCCGGTGGAGGGGTCCGGCGCCAGCCCGGCGTGGATGGCCTTGGTGGAGAAACGCATGGTGTGCCTCTCTTTCGGTGTAGCGACTCTTCCTGCCCGGCCGCTCGGTAGGATGGGGGGCGTAGCGCACCCCGTCACCGCGCCGGATGCGTGGCTCTATGGGCTGCGGCACTGACTGAGTGGGCAAGCGTCACGTCGCGAAGGAATAGCGCCTTCACCCATCCTGCGCAGTCCGGCGGCGGCCATCGCGCTTCAGTCGTCGGCGGCCAGCGCCCGCAGCAGATCGCTCTTGGTGATGATGTCGTAGCCGGCACTGGTGTGCACCAGCAGCGCCGGCACCTGGCTCGGCACGCGCCGCGCGATCTCGTCGAACGGGGCATCGGCTTCGAGTACCGGTAGCGGTTCGCGCAGCAGCTCGCGCACGATCAGCGCGTCCAGCGCCTTGCCGGCGAGCAGGGCATTGATCAGGTCCTGGCGGTACAGCATGCCCAGCAGCTCATCGCCGTCGAATACCGGCAGTTGCGCGCACGACAGGTCGCGCATGCGTTGCAGCGCGTCGCGCAGCGCATCGCCCGGGGCGGCGGTGGCGAGTGCGCGCGGCGGTTTGGCGCGCAGCACGTCGGCGACGGTGAGACCGGGCCGTGCCTCGAGGTAGCCGTTGGCGCGCATCCAGTCGTCGTTGTAGATCTTGCCCAGGTACTGCCGGCCGCCGTCTGGCAGCAGCACCACCATCAGGTCTCCCGGGCCCAGCCGTTCTGCCACCTGCAGCGCGGCCAGTATCGCCGCGCCGCTGGAGCCGCCGGCGAAGATGCCCTCGCTGTGCGCCAGGTGGCGCGTCATCAGGAAGCTGTCCTTGTCGCCCACCTGGATCACGTCGTCGATCACGCTCCAATCCAGCGCCCCCGGCACGAAGTCCTCGCCGATGCCTTCCAGCTTGTACACGTGTGGCTCTACCTCGCGCCCGCTGTGGAACAGGTCGTACAGGATGGAGCCTTCCGGGTCGACGCCGATCACCTGCACCGCCGGGTTCTGCTCCTTCAGGTAGCGGCCGATGCCACTGATGGTGCCGCAGGTGCCCATGCAGCAGACAAAGTGGGTGATCTTGCCTTCGGTGTCGTGCCAGATTTCCGGGCCGGTGCTGACGTAGTGCGCCCGGGTGTTGTCCGGGTTGTGGTACTGGTTGCACAGGAAGGCGCCGGGAATCTCGACCGCCAGCCGGCGCGCCACCTCGATGTACTGGCGCGGGTGGTCCGGCGGCAGGTCGGTGGGGCAGACGATCACTTCCGCCCCCATGGCGCGCAGCATGTCGATTTTTTCGCGCGATTGCTTGTCTGCGATGGTGAACACGGTGCGGTAGCCGCGTGCCGCGGCGAACATGGCGAGCCCCATGCCGGTGTTGCCCGAGGTGCATTCGACAATGGTGCCGCCCGGCGCGATCTCGCCGCGGCGCTCGGCTTCGCCGACCATGAACTGGCCGATGCGGTCCTTGACCGAGCCGCCGGGGTTCATGAATTCGAGCTTGGCGTAGACCGCGCAGTCGAACTGGCGGGTGAGGCGGTTCAGCCGCACCAGCGGGGTGTGGCCGATGGCGTCCAGAATGCTCTCGTACTTCATGGCGTTCCTCCATGCCGTGAGCCGGGGTGGAGTTCAGGGGACTGCAGCCGGTGCCGGGGCCCGTCGCCGCAGTGCTCCACCGCGCCTGCGATCCGCGCGTGGCAGATCGTGGACCGGTTCTTCGGTTCACTATAGCCGGTGGATGGGGCCGGCTGCTGCCCCGGCGTATCCGTTTTACAATGCCGACGTCGCTACGCTCAGAACTGCTGGATTGCCATGAACATCACCGTGCTGTTTCCCACCGCCACCGAGGCGAGCCTGTTTTCCCACCCCGGCGTCACCACCGTGGTTTCCGGCGTCGGGCTGACCGCCACCGCCTACGCCACGCTGAAGGCGATCCAGCAGCATAAGCCCGACGTCATCATCCTGGCCGGCGTGGCCGGGGTGTACCCGCACGCCGGCCTGCGGATCGGCGACGTGGTGCTGGTGGCGTCGGAGGTGGAGGGCGATCTGGGCTTCTTCACGCCGGAGGGCTTCACCCACCTGGCGCATCTGCCGCTCGACATGGCGTTCGAGCGCCGCCATACCCTGGCGTGCCCGGCGTTGCCGGCCGGGTTTGCGCAGGCGAAGAGCGTGTCGCTGAACGCGGCGCTGGCGCCCTTTATCGATAGCCGCGAGGTGGAGATCGAGAACATGGAGGGGGCGGCGTTCTTCCACGTCTGCCTGCAGGAGGGGCAGCGTTTCGTCGAGATCCGCGCCATTTCCAACGTGGTGAAGCCGGGGCACGACGACTGGGACCTGGAAGGCTCGGTGCGGGCGCTGACCGACGGCCTGCACCGCCTGATCGACGTGTTGCAGCGGGAGGGCGCCGGCACGGCGCCGGCCTGAGCGCGGGGTCCGACGGGCTGCGCGCGGTGCGGAGGGGGCGGCTCGGTACCCGTTGCTCCCTTCCGAGCGGCTGCCTTCGTCGCCCCGCCACGGGCCGGGCGCGCCCGATGCTGGCGGGGCGAGGCGCGCAGGCGGTTCTCTGCGTTAAATCAAGAACCGCGCTACGGTGGGCGTCTACCATGGTATTGAAGCCATTCGGCCGCCGTGCGGCCCCCACCTTGGAGGATGTCATGTTTCCCGAATTTCGCGACCGTATCAGCCAGCTCAAGACCGAAGACGCCCATTTTGCGCGCCTGTTCGACAAGCACAATGCGCTGGACCAGCAGATCAAGAACATCGAGGCGCACCTCGAGGCGGGCAGCGCCGAAGACGTGGAGAACCTGAAGAAGGAAAAGCTCAAGCTCAAGGACGAGCTGTACCAGATCCTGAAAAACGCCGCGGCCTGATCGGGGGCGCGCCGCGCACTGCCGACGCGGTGGCGCGGTTGGGCTACAATGCCCGGCGCTGATCGCCGGGCGGCAAAAGGTTGGCCGAAGCTTCGCAGGGGGCTTCGGCCAACCTTTTGTCTATGCGGCAGGCGGCGGGGGTTGATCTGGCTCATGGCACCCCGGCCGCCGCGATGCACAATGCCATGCCATGTAAATGCCATGCTGCCGGCGCCGTCGGCGCGCTCGTCCTTGGGATGTAAGGTCATGAAGGGTATCCACACCAGGCACCGTAGTCGCCGCTGGGCGGCCTTGCTGTGCGCGTTGCTGCCGGCGCTGGCCGCTGCCGTGCCGGACGGCACGCCGTTGCGCGTGGCCATCGGCGAGACCAAGGCGCCGTACGTGATGGCGGAGGAGCGGCGCGGGCTGGAGTACGAGCTGGTGACCGCCGCGCTGCGCGCCGCCGGCTACCAGCCGCAGGTGTCGTTCGCCCCCAACAAGCGCGCCCAGCAGTGGCTCGCCGCCGGGCGGGTGGACGCGGCCATCGCCAACGACGGCGGCTACCTGTCCGATCCCTACATCACCTACCAGAATGCCGCGATCACGCTGTGTCGCCGCCAGCTCCGCCTCGACGCGGTGCCGGAGCTCGGTCGTTACCGGGTGGCGGCGTTTCAGAACGCGCGGCGCTTTCTCGGCCCGGATTATGCGGCGATGGCGGCGGGCAATCCCGACTACGTCGAGCAGTCGCCGCAGATCACCCTCAACCGCCTGCTCTACAGCGGCCGCGCCGACGTCGCGGTGAGCGACATCAACGTCTTCCTGCAGCTCAACGACGAACTCGGCCCCGGCCTCGACACCGCGCCGTCGCTGTGCCCGTTCGCGCTGTTCCCCCCCACGCCATACCGGCTGGCCTTCCTCGATGCCACGGCGCGCGACCGTTTCAACCAGGCGCTGCGCCGGCTCGGCCAGCAGGGCTTCTACGAGGCGCTGGCAAAGCGCTACCGCCTGCCGGCGCCGCAGGGCCGGCCGTGGTTCAAGCCGGCGCTGCGCTGAGTTCCCTCACCCCCCGATTACCCCGGCCAGCGTGGCGAAGTGGCGCGCGATGTCGTCCTCGTCGACGTGGGCGTAGCCCAGCAGCAGGCCGGGCTGGTGCGGGCCGTCGCCACGGTAGTAGGCGCTCAGCGGCCGGGTCAGGATGCCGCGCGCGAGCGCCGCGGCGGTGACGGCGCGGTCGTCGCTGCCGTCCGGCAGGCCCAGCACCAGGTGCAGCCCGGCGGCACCGTCGTGGATGGCGAATTCGTCGCCGAAATGCTGGCGGATGGCCGACAGCAGGGCCTCGCGCCGCGCCGCGTAGAGGTGGCGCATGCGGCGGATGTGCGACACGAAGTGGCCCTCGACGATGAAATCGGCCAGCACCGCCTGGGTCAGGTACTGGCCGCCGCGGAACAGCTCGGACAGGCCGGTCTGGAAGCTTTCCACCAGGGCCTCCGGCACCACCATGTAGCCCAGCCGCAGACCGGGGTAGATCACCTTGGAGAAGGTGGCGAGGTAGATCACCCGGCCGTGGCCGTCCAGGCCCTGCAGCGACGGCAGCGGCGGACGGCCGTAGCGGAATTCGCTGTCGTAGTCGTCCTCGACGATCCAGCTGTCGTGGCGGCGCGCGTAGGCCAGCAGGCGGCGGCGCCGCGCCAGGCTCATCACCGCGCCCAGCGGGTACTGGTGCGAGGGCGAGGCGTAGATCAGCCTCGGCACCCCGAGCCGGGCGCCTTCGTCCACCTGCAGCCCCTCGTTGTCCACCGGCACCGGCAGCGTGTCGAGCCCGGCGCTGCGCCACACGCTGTGCACCCCCCAGTAACCCGGATTTTCCACCCAGGCGCGGTCGCCGGCGTCGCCCAGCAACAGCCCGATCAGCTGCAGCGCCGAGTGCGAACCGTTGGTGACAATGATCTGCTCCGGCGTGCAGCGCACCCCGCGCGAGCTGTGCAGGTAGTCGGCCAGCGCACTGCGCAAGGCCGGCAGGCCGGGGCCGACGGCGTAGGTCAAGAGGTCCGGCTGCGGCTTGCGCCACTGGCGGTTGTGCAGCCGCATCCAGGTGCGCGACGGGAAGGTGCGCACCTCCGGCACCCCCGGCATGAAGGCGCCCCATTGCTTCTCGCCGGCGCCGGCCTGTTCCACCAGTTCGGCGCCGCGGCGCGAGATCACCACCTCCGGGGTGGCCGGCACCGGCCGCGCCGGGCCGGCCGCGTCGCGGCTGGCGAGCTTGTCCGGGCGCGTGTCGAGCACGAAGGTGCCCTGGCCGACCCCGGCCGCGACGTAGCCCTCGGCCCCCAGCCGTTCGTAGACGTGGATCACGGTGTTGCGGGCGAGGCGGAGCTCGGCGGCGAGCTGGCGCGACGAGGGCAGGCGCAGCCCCGGCGGCAGCGTTTCGTGCAGGATGGCGTCGCGCAGCAGGCGGTAGAGCTGCTGGTTGTTGGGCTCGCTGCTGGCCGGGTCGAAATGCAGCTGCAGCAGGTCGGTCAGCAGCGAGGGCGTGGCGGAGGAAGCGGGGCTGGGACGTGGCGACATGGGCGTGCGGGCCAAAATGGCTCCATCAAAAAAACCGGATTGGGTCTAATTGTATCGCCAATCCGCGCTTACACTCGCACGCTGCATTTCCCCATGCATAAAAAAAACCGATAACACGCCGGCCGCTGCCCCCTTGCCGCAGCCGAGCACAGGCCCCGGCGCATTCTGCACACGGAGGCCGGGTAGTCAGGAGAATCTATTCATGAGTGTTTCATCCCAAGGCCTGAGTCACGGCCTCAAGCAACGTCACGTCACCATGCTGTCGATCGCCGGGGTGATCGGCGCCGGCCTGTTCGTCGGCTCCGGCCACGCCATCGCCGAGGCCGGCCCGGCGGTACTGATCGCCTACGCCATCGCCGGCCTGCTGGTGGTGCTCGTCATGCGCATGCTGGGCGAGATGGCCGTCGCGGCGCCCGATACCGGTTCCTTCTCCACCTACGCCGACCGCGCCATCGGCCACTGGGCCGGCTACATCATCGGCTGGCTGTACTGGTGGTTCTGGGTGCTGGTGATCCCGCTCGAGGCCAACGCCGCCGCCACCATCCTGCACACCTGGTTTGCCGGCGTGCCGATGTGGCTGTTCGCGCTCGGCATCACCGTGCTGCTCACCATCACCAACCTGTTCAGCGTGAAGAACTACGGCGAGTTCGAGTTCTGGTTCGCGCTGGTCAAGGTGGTGGCCATCGTCGCCTTCCTCGCCATCACCGGCGCCGCCATCATGGGCTTCATCCCGGGCAGCCAGGTGAGCGGGGTGTCGCAGCTGGTCGCCCACGGCGGCTTCATGCCCAACGGCTTCGGCGCCGTGCTGGGCGCCATGCTGACCACCATGTTCACCTTCCTCGGCACCGAGATCGTCACCATCGCCGCCGCCGAATCCGACAACCCGCAGCAGCAGATCACCAAGGCCACCAACTCGGTGGTGTGGCGTATCAGCCTGTTCTACCTGGGCTCGATCTTCGTGGTGACCGCGCTGGTGGCGTGGAACGACCCGCTCCTGGCCTCGTCCGGTTCCTACCAGCGCACGCTGGAGCTGATTGGCATCCCCAACGCCAAGGCCATCGTCGACGTGGTGGTGCTGATCTCGGTGGCGAGCTGCCTCAACTCGGCGCTCTACACCGCCTCGCGCATGCTGTACTCGCTGTCCTCCCGTGGCGATGCGCTGAAGATGTTCGGCGAAACCGCCGCCAACGGCACGCCGCAGAAGGCGGTGCTGGGCTCGATGGTGGTGGGCTTCCTCACCGTGATCGCCAACTACCTGATGCCGAAGGCGGTGTTCGACATCCTGCTCGCCACCTCCGGCACCATCGCCTTGCTGGTGTACCTGGTGATCGCCATCTCGCAGCTGCGTATGCGTCAGCGCATGATCGCCAAGGGCGAGACCCCGGCGTTCAAGATGTGGCTGTTCCCGTGGCTGACCTGGGCGGTGATCCTGTTCATCTGCGCCGTGGTGGCGATGATGGCGATCCGTCCGGAGCACCAGATCGAGGTGATCGGCACCGGTGTGCTGGCGCTGGCGCTGCTGGTGGTGGGCTGGGCCCGCTCGCGCCTGTTCGGCACGCCGTGGAGCAAGAGCCGTCCGGCGGTGGCCGCCGCGGCCGCCCGCTCGTAACTGCGTCATTGACCCAGCGCGGCGGCGTGATCGTCGCGCGGCAACACAAAGCCCATCGTGCCTCGCGGCCGATGGGCTTTGTTGTTGGTGTCGGGGGTCTTCGGCCAACGTGTGGGGGGCGGGGCCCGCAACCTGGTAGACCAATTCACTTGCCGCGATAAGCAGGCTGCCGGTGTTCGGCCCCACGCGGTTCACTCCCAGGCGGCGGCATCCCCTTCGGCCAACCCTTCATGTACCAGATCATGCGCAAACGCCTGTCAGTGCGGCAGCCCGGGGCCGTTCCGCTGAATGGCGGCTAAGTCCCCTCCAGCTCGGCAGGGCTGGGTCAGGATGCGGTCGCGGCGTGGCCCCGCCACGCCGCGGGCGGGCGCCACTGGCTGACCCAGACCGGGAAGTCCGCCGCCGGCATCGGCCGGGCGATGGCGTAGCCCTGGCCGAAGCGCACCCCGAGCGCCAGCAGGTCCTGGCCGATGGCCTCGGTTTCCACGCCCTCGGCGATCACGGTGCGGCCGGAGAGCTGGGAGAAGGTGCTGACGCTCTTGATGATGGCGATGTTTTCCGGCTGCTCGCGCATCGAGCGCACGAAGCGCTGGTCGATCTTGATCACGTCGGGCTGGATGCGCTGCAGGTGCAGCAGCGAGGAGGCGCCGGTGCCGAAGTCGTCGAGCGCCAGCGACACGCCGATGTCCTTGCACGCCTGCAGGCAGTCGATGATGTACTGCAGGCTGTCCTGGCTGACCGATTCCAGCACCTCCAGCTGCAGCGCCTGGTGCGGCAGGGCGGCCTCGGCGAGCAGCGCGCGCAGTTCGCCGAAGAACGCCGGCCGGCGCAGCGAGATGGCGGAGACGTTGACCGAAATCTGCAGCGGCAGGCCGTGGCGGTGCCAGTGCGCGGCCTGGGCGATGGCGTGGCGGATCGCCCAGCTGTCGATCTGCCCCAGCAGTTCGGTGCCTTCCAGCGCCGGCAGGAAGCGGCCGGGGGCGCGCACCTCGCCGTCGACCAGCCAGCGGATCAGCGCCTCGGCACCGATCACCGCGCCGCTTTGCAGATCGACCTTGGGCTGGTAGTAGAGCGCCAGCTCGTCGCCGTCGAGCGCGGCGCGGATGGCGTGGCGCGTGGTCTGCTGCTGCTTGAGCTGGCGTTCCAGCTCGTCGTCGAACAGGCAGTACTGGTCGCGACCGAGCGACTTGGCGCGGTACAGCGCGATGTCGGCCTGGCGCAGCAGGGTATCGGCGCTGACGCCGGCGCTGCCGGTCACCATGCCGATGCTGGTGCTGACGCTGACCTCGCCGTCCGGCAGCGGCACCGGGCGCCGCACGGCGCTGATGATCTGCTCCACCGCGTTGCGCGCGGTGTGCGGGTCGGGCAGCTGTTCCAGCAGCACCACGAACTCGTCGCCGCCCATGCGCGCCACCACGTCGGCGGGGCGGCACAGCGCGCGCAGGCGCTCGGCGATGCGGCACAGCAGGGTGTCGCCGGCGCTGTGGCCGAACAGGTCGTTGATGTCCTTGAAGCCGTCCAGATCGAGCATCAGCACCGTCAGCCGGTCGGCGGCGTCCGCCTGCAGCGCCTGCTCCAGGCGGTGGAACAGGCGGGTGCGGTTGGGCAGGCCGGTGAGCGGGTCGTGGGTGGCCTGGTGCAGCAGCCGGGCCTCGGCCTGGCGCTGCCGTTCCAGGTCGTCGAGGTGGCCCAGCGCGAGGTCGATCTTGTCGGCGATGGCCTTGGCCAGGCGCTGTTCTTCCGCGCCGAAAAAGCCGGGTGCGGCGGCGTACAGGTTGAGCACGCCGATCACCGCGCCGTCGCGCCACAGCGGCGTCGCCACGCTGCTGCGGAAGCCCTGGCGCAGCGCGTGCTGGCTCCAGGCGTGATAGCTCGGGGCGTTGAGCGAGTCCTCGAGCAGTTGCAGTTGCCCGCTGCGTACCGCGCGGCCGGAGGGGCCCTGGCCTTCCGGCCGCGCCGGGTCGGTGGACACCGTGATGCCGACCAGGTAGCGCGCGGCGTCGGCGCCGGCCCAGGCGAACGGGTCGATGCGCTGCGACGCCGGATCGATGAAGCCGACCCAGGCCATGTGGATGCCGCCGTGCTCGACCACGGTTTCGCATACCTCGCGCAGCAGGGTCTGCGCCGCCAGCTCGCGCGAGCCGAGGTGGCGCACGTTGCGCGCGGCGATGTGGCTGACCTGGCTCAGGGTGATGTAGAGGCGGTTGAGGCGCGCCAGCCGCTGTGCCTCGCCCTGGCTCACCGCTTCCGCCCCGGCGTGGTAGCCGCTCAGTTGCAGCAGCAGGTCGTAGAACACCAGTTTGCGCAGCGCCGCGGTCAGGCCGGCGCGGTCGTCCGCCGCCAGGGCGAGGCCGCCCACGCGTTGCTCCAGGTGGTCGAGATACACCCGGTGCGCGCTGCTGAGCCAGGCGGTGGAGAGCCCGTACTCATGCTGTTGCCGTCCCAGCGCCAGCCCGGCGTCGAGCGACTCCCCGGCCCAGGGGCGCGTCAGCAGGGCGGCGAAGTGGCTTACCTTGTGCTCGACCAGCTGGCGCAGCGCGGCGTCGGCCGCGTCGCCGAAGCGCTCGCCGGTCTCCGGCTGGCGCTGCAGGAAGTCGTGCAGCGCGGCGCCGAGGAGGGCGGTGTCGGCCAGCGCCGGGTGCTGCTCGAGGTCGTACCGTGCCAGCTCGGCCGGATCGAGATCGACCCGTTGCGCCAGCAGCGCGGCAAGGTCGGGAAGAGGGGCAGCGGATGACATGCGGTTTCGGCCTTGCCAAAAGGGTGTGTGAGGAGGCGTAGAGGTGTTTTTAACACATTTGACGCGGCGGCATCATGACGTCGCTGAGGATCGGCGCCGCGCTGTGGCGGGCGTGCCGGGTCGGCGGGGAGGGGGCAGGG
>NZ_JBYSWM010000041.1:0-30312 GCF_058781125.1 Pseudogulbenkiania sp. FW507-F1
GCCCCGGACACCCCACCCGCCTCGACAGCGGCCAGCTCGCGGCGCTGCACACCTTCGAGTGCGCCGCGCGCCACCTGAGTTTCACCCTGGCGGCGGCCGAGCTGTGCCTGACGCCCAGCGCCGTCAGCCACCGCATCCTCAAGCTGGAACAGCAGCTCGGCTTTCGCCTGTTCCAGCGCCGGCCGCGGCAACTGCAGCTGAGCGACGAGGGGCGGCGCCTGTTCGCGCTGCTCAACGACTCGCTGCAGCGCGTCGGCCAGGAGATCGACGACATCCGCCGCCACGAGCAGTCCGGCACGCTGACACTATTCGCCCGCCCGTCGCTCGCGCAGTGCTGGCTGGTGCCGCGGCTGGCCGATTTCGGCCAACGTTACCCCGCCATCCGGCTCGACCTGCGCACCGGCAACGAAGAGGTGGATTTCCGCACCCAGCCGGTCGACCTGGCGCTGTACTACGGCGCACTGCCGGCGGCCGGGCAACGCGTGCTGCCGTTGATGGACGAAACCCTGACGCCGGTCTGCTCGCCCGACTACGCCCGCCGCCGGCAGCTGTTCGAGCGGCCGGAGCAGCTGGCGCACTGCACCCTGTTGCACGACGCCCGCGCCTGGCCGCAGGCCGGCCACGATGCCGAGTGGCAGGCCTGGGCCGCGCAGCATGGCATCATCGGCCTCGACGACGCACCGGCGATGATCTTCGACCGCTCCGACCTGGCCGTGACGGCGGCGCAGCATCACGTCGGCGTGGCCATGGGGCGGCGGCGCCTGGTCGAGCAGGCGCTGCGCCAAGGCAGCCTGGTCGCCCCCTTCCCAGTGCTCTCCAGCCGCGCCGCGCAGCATTACTACCTGGTCTTGCCCGAGCGCTCGCCGCCGTCGCCACGCCTCGGGGTGTTCATCCAGTGGCTGATGGCGCAGGCCGGCCATGACCAGTCCAGGGAGCCCGCCGACGGATAGCGGTCCGCCCAAGCGGCAGAAAAACAGAAACCCCGAGGATTGCTCCTCGGGGTTTCGTCTGCTGGCGCCAGCGGCGCTCGCCGCCCGGCTTACTCCGGCAGGGCCACGGTGTTGTCGGTGCTGAACTGGTAGTCGCGGAACACGTGCTCGGCGCTGAGGATCTGGTAGGTCCCGTCCTCGTTGCGGCGCGTGGTGTCCTTGAGGCGGTAGGTGTAGTGGCCGCAGGTCCAGCAATCAAAGTTGCGCATGTGGGTGCACAGGCAGGTCTTGTCCCACACCTTGACGCGGCGCGCATCCGGGTGCGCCGCCACCTCGCGGTTGTAGGCGTCGATGTAGGCGCAGCTGCCCTTGGCGTCGAGCAGGTAGCCGTAGGCCTCGCAGTTCGGGCGGATGCCGTCGCCGATGGCCGGGCAGTGCTTGATCATGCGCATCGGGTAGCCGGTCGGGGAAATCTGGTTGACCTCGATGTCGTCCTCGTTGGCCTTGAAGTACTCCTGCTGCACTTTCTCCGGCAGGCCGCACTCGTGGGTCACGGTGAAGCGCGTCGCCACCTGCACCGCCGCAGCGCCCATTTCCAGGAAGCCCACGGCGTCGGAGCCGGTGAAGATGCCGCCGGCCGGAATCAGCGGGATATCCAGCTGCTCGGCTTTCAGCCAGTCGCGGATTTCGGCGACGATGGTCGCCAGGTCGTACTCGGCCCAGTCCATGCCGAAGCCCAGGTGGCCGCCGGCGAGCGGGCCTTCCACCACCACGTAGTCGGGCAGGCGGTTAAGACGAGCATTCTTCTTCAGGAACAGCTGCAAGGCGCGCAGCGACGACACGATGATGCCGAGCTTGGCGTCGCGGAAGCGCGGGTGATCCTCGATCAGCGCGAACGAGCCCAGGTGCAGGCCGGCCGCCAGCGTGATGCCGTCGATGCCGGCATCCAGCGCCGCCCGCATGCGCACGCGCAAGGTGTCCTTGGGCGCGTTCATCGTCAGCTTTTCCATGCAGTTGATGAAGATCAGGCCCTCGCCGCGCTTGGCGTCCATGGTGCTGCCGACGTGCATCTTGGTGGCTTCGGCCAACAGGCCGAGGTCGAACTGCACCACCGACTTGTCGGTGTTGGCGACGTTGAACTTGTACTGCTGCAGCTTGTTCTTAACGTACTTGGTATTGAAGCGGCGATCGGCAACCGTCGGCACCATGGCGTCCGAGATATGGCCGATGCCGCCGAGGCGGGCCGCCTCGAGGGACAGAGCAGAGGTCGAGATATCCACCCCCATGCCACCGACCATGATGGGCACCAGTTCATGCTTGCCCAATCTCAGGCGAAAGTCATCCACGCGCTTCATTAGTTGCCTCTCCGTATTTCGTAACCCCACATTATCACCCAGGCGGGGCCCGAAAGCCAAAAAAGCCGCTACATCAAGCGTTCGAATCACCCAAAATGGCTAGAGACCAGGGGAAAAACGGCAGCGCCGCCCGCTCGGCGCCAGGACCCGAGCCAGGGCGCCATACGCGGCGGCAACACATGATGTTGGACGGTATAATACCAAGATCAATTGTCACCCACGTTGCTATTTCATGTCTTCACTGGATCCACACCACCGCCGGGCGATTACCCTGCTCTCCTGCGCCGCCTTTGCCAGCTCCGCCTCGGCGCGTCTTTGCGACCCGATGCTGCCGAACCTGGCCAAGGCCTTCCTCGCCACGCCGGCCGACGCCGCCCAGGTGGTGTCGTCGTTCTCGGTGGCCTACGGCCTGATGCAGTTGTTCTTCGGCCCGCTGGGCGACCGCTTCGGCAAGTACCGGATGATCGCCTGGACCACGCTGGCCAGCCTCGTCGGCAGCCTGGGCGCGGCGCTGTCCTACTCGCTGGGCTGGCTGGTGCTGGCGCGCCTGCTCACCGGCGTCACCGCCGCCGGCATCATCCCGCTCTCCATGGCCTGGATCGGCGACACCGTGCCCTACGAACAGCGCCAGGCCACGCTGGCGCGCTTTCTCGGCGGCCAGATCATGGGCGTGATCGGCGGCCAGTTCATCGGTGGCCTGTTCACCGACACCCTGGGCTGGCGCTGGGCCTTCGCCGCGCTGGCGCTGGTCTACCTCTTGGTGGGGTGGCGCGTGCTGGCCGAGTCGCGCGCCAACCCGCTGGCGCGCCCCACCCCGGCGCCGGCCGGGCGCACGCTCGGCGTCCTCGCCCAGGGCCGCACCGTGATCGGCGTCGGCTGGGCGCGCGTCATCCTGCTCACGGTGTTTCTGGAAGGGATCGTGGTGTTCGGCGCGCTGGCCTTCGTGCCGTCCTACCTGCATCAGCGCTTCGGCCTGTCGCTCACCATGGCGGGCGCCCTGATGGCGTTCTTCGGGATCGGCGGCCTGTCCTACATCCTGTTCGCCCGGCATTTCGTGCGCCGCTTCGGCGAAGTGGGGCTGGCCGCCGGCGGCGGCGTGCTGATCGGCGGCGCCTGGCTGCTGCTGGCGCTGGGCGATGCCTGGGCCTGGGCCATTCCGGCCAGCTACCTGGTGGGGCTGGGCTACTACATGCTGCACAACACGCTGCAGACCAACGCCACGCAGATGGCGCCGCAGGTGCGCGGCACCGCGGTGTCGCTGTTCGCCTCGGCCTTTTTCCTCGGCCAGTCGCTGGGGGTGGTGCTGGCCGCAGCCCTGCTGGCGCGCTCCGGCGCCACCATGGTGTTCATCGCCGCCGCCGCCATCACGCCGGTGCTAGGCACCGTCTTCGCCCGCCGCATCCGGCAGCAGCATCGCCGGCTGCAGACGGCTCAGGCCTCGTAACGCCGGCGGCCGACCGGCGGCCGACCGGCACGTCGGTTCGGCCGTCAGCGCGCGGCCAGCGCCCGCTCGATGAAGTTGCGCGGCACCCGCGGGCGCGGCACCCGGCCGTAGAACCAGCGCCGCACATCCTCGTCCAGCGCGATGCCGTGCATGTAGTTGTACAGCGCCTTGTTCAAGGCCTCGCCCATGGCGTCATGATCGACCCCGGTCGGGTCGATGAAGCCGACGTCGTTCTTGGCGAAACTCACCGGTGGCAAAGGCTGCAGCGTGACGCCGTACTCTTCGGGATTCTGCCCGACCGGCGAATGCACCGTGCAGGCGAAGCGGTGGAAGAAGCCGGACTGAATGCAGCCGTTGTCGAACAGCTGGCGCACGTATTCCAGCGCGTCCACCGTGTCCTGCACCGTCTGGGTCGGGAAGCCGTACATCAGGTAGGCATGCACCAGGATGCCGGCCTCGGTGAAGCCCTGCGTCACCCGCGCCACCTGCTCCACCGACACGCCCTTCTTCATCAGCTTGAGCAGCCGGTCCGACGCCACCTCCAGCCCGCCCGAGATGGCGATGCAGCCGGATTCGGCCAACAGCTGGCACAGTTCCGGGGTGAAGGATTTCTCGAAGCGGATATTGCCCCACCACGAAATTGACACGTTGCGCCGCAGCAGTTCTTCGGCCAGCGCGCGCAGCATCTTGGGCGGCGCGGCCTCGTCGACGAAGTGGAAGCCGGTCTGACCGGTCTCGGCGATGATCGCCTCGATGCGGTCCACCAGCGTTGCGGCCGAGGCGGTTTCGTAGCGCGAGATGTAGTCCAGCGTGACGTCGCAGAAGCTGCACTTCTTCCAGTAGCAGCCGTGCGCCACCGTCAACTTGTTCCAGCGTCCGTCCGACCACAGCCGGTGCATCGGGTTGAGCATGTCCAAGAGCGACAGGTAGCGCTCGATCGGCAGGCCGTCCCAGGTCGGCGTGCCGACCTCCTCAAACGGGATGTCGGCTTCCATCAGATTGACGTAACGTACCTGGCCCTCCTCCCGCACGAAGGTGCGCACCAGGCGCGAGGTGGAACGCTGGCCCTGCAGGTGCTCCAGCAGCGCCAGGATCGGCTTTTCGCCGTCGTCCAGCGTGACGAAGTCGAAGTAATCGAACACGCGCGGCTCTTTCAGCTCGCGCAGCTCGGTGTTGACGAAACCGCCGCCCAGCGCGGTCTTGATGTTCGGCCAACGTGCCTTGATGGTCTGCGCGATACGGAACGCCGCATACACCGAGCCCGGGAACGGCACCGACAGCAGCACCAGCTCGGGCTGGTGGCGCTCGATGGCGTCGAGCGTGAGCGCCTGCAAGGTGTCGTCCACCAGCGAGGGCTTGGCGGCCAGCGCCTTGGCCAGCGGCTCGAAGGTGGGCTGGCTCATCGCCAGCGACTCGGCGTAGCGCACGAACTCGAAACGCGCGTCGACCGCCTCGCGCAGCACGTCGGAGATATCGTTCAGGTAGAGCGTGGCGAGATGGCGCGCGCGGTCCTGCTGCCCCAAGGCGCCGAAGGCCCAGGCCAGCGGATCGCCGCCGTAGGGATCGTCCGGATCGACGTACACCTCCAGCGAGGCGAAGCGCGCCCCTTCCGGCAGGAAATTGCGGCTGCAGATGCGGTGGCTGACGGTGGAGTCGCGCCCCTGCAGGAAGGCCATGGTGGGCGTGATGGTGGCGAGATAGCGCTCGAACTGCTCGACGAAACCGTGCACCTGGGCACTGCGCTTCTTCGGCGGAATGGCGTCGATGCGTTCGCGGATCGCCTGCAGCCCTTCCACGGAAAACAGCCGCAACACCAGCGCCAGCGCCAGGTCCTCCTGCACCGCGGGCACCCCGCGCGAACGCAGGAAGCCGGTGATGTAGGCGGTGGACGGATACGGGGTATTGAGCTGCGTCATCGGCGGGATGAGCGACAGCACGCGCAGGGACGAACTGACCACGAAGAAACCTCAGGCGGATGGACCCGCCATTCTGCCAGAATCGGCCGGCGCTGGCAGGGCGAGGCAAAGGGTGGCCGGGCCGTATAGAATGACAGCATCCCCATCCATTCGAGATCGAACCGACGTCATGACTCCCGAACCGCTGTTCCGCTTCCTGCACCTCGCCAGCGTCGCCCTGTGGGTCGGCGGCATGTTCTTCGCCTACGTCTGCCTGCGCCCGAGTGCGGCCGAGCTGCTCGACCCGCCACACCGGCTGAGGCTGTGGCAGCGCGTGTTCGCGCGCTTCTTCGTCTGGGTGTGGGGCGCTGTCATTTTGATCCCAGTGAGCGGGCTCGCCATGATCGCCCGCGTCGGTTTCGATGCCGCCCCGCTCAACTGGCACCTGATGCTGATGGTCGGGCTCGCCATGATCGCGATCTACCTCTACGTGTTCTTTGGCCCCTATGCCGAACTCAAACGCGCCGTCGCCGCGGAAGAATGGAAAGCCGGCGGCGACGCGCTGGGCCGCATCCGCAAGGCGGTGGGCATCAACCTCTGGCTGGGCTTCCTGACCATCGCCACCGCCACGCTGGGGCGCTGGCTGGTCTGATGCGCGGCCGTTCAGCCGAACGGCCGCACGCCGATCAACCAGCCGTGCAGCAGGAATGCAAACAAGCCCCAGAGCACGAGCCCGGCGACCACGGCGGCGACATCACGCTCCAGCCTCCCGGGCAGATAGCGCGTTCCCGCCACGCGGTCGCGGCGGCGCGCCGAGACGAAGTCCACCACCGACCAGAGCAGGAAGGCCCCAAACAGCACCACGGCTGCCAACGTACCCTTGGCGAGCAAATGCGCCACCGCCCAAATCTGCACTCCCAGCACCATCGGATGGCCGAGCACGGCCTTGATATGATTGCCCGGCACTTTCGCCGCCGCGAACAACACGAAGGACACCGCGGTCAGCAGCGCGGCGAGATGGCGCGCCCAGAATGGCGGCGCCCACAATACCGCTGTCTGCTCGCGCGCCAGCCCATAGCCCCAGACGACCAACACCAGCCCCACCAGCGCCATTAAAGTGAACGCCCCTTTCCACACCAGAGGCCCCCAACGGGCGATCTGCGCTTCGCGCCAAGGCGCGGCGACGATACGCACCGAATGCCCGCCCAGAAAGATCAGCAAACCCAGCAGTAATACCGTCATGGTCCTCCCCCTGCGAATGCGCCGGCATGATTGATGGCTACGGCGGCGCAAGTGCGCCGTCGTCTCCTCAGTACAACGCCTTGGCGATGTCCGGCTGATCGATATTGCCCTTGGTCACGAACACCACCCCGGTATCGACGTTGCGCACCTCGATCGTCTGGCCCTGCGCTCTGCGGTAAGCCAGGGACACGCCCTGGTAGCCCATCTCGCGCGGGCGCTGCACGACCAGTCCGTAGAGATCGCCCAGACGCACCGCGCTGGCGAGATACTGGTTGCTGTCGAAGCCGATATGCAGCACTTTCCCGGCCAGTCCCATCTTCTTCAGCTGGATCACCGCCCCCAGGGTGGTCGACTCGTTGGGGGTAAACACGCCGTCGATCTTGCCGCGCAGCGCCGTCAGCACTTTTTCCGCCTCGACCCGTGAATCCCCCACCGAGGTGCCGATGTAGGTACTGCGCACCACCTTCAGTCCGGCACGGGTGGCCGCCTCGATGAAGCCGCGGGCGCGCTCTTCGGTCGACACCACGTCGGCGCGCTCCCGCAACACCGCCACGCGTTTTCTCTTGCCCAACGCCCGCGCCATTTCCTCCCCGGCCAGCTGGCCGGCCCGAAGATTATTGGTTGCCACCACCGCCGCGACGTCGGCCCCGCCGGTATCGCGGTCGATGTACACGGTGGGGATGCCCTGCGCCTTGAGCCGCTCGACCAGGCGCGCCCGCTCCGGCGCGTTGGGCGCCATCACCAGCGCCTGGCAATGCAGATCCCACATCATGTTGGCGATGGTTTCCTGGGCGTCGCGGTCTTCTTCATTGGACGGGCCGCGAAAGTAGATGTCGATGCCCAGCTCCTTCCCGGCCTGATTCGCCCCCTCGCCGACCGCCTGCCAGAAGGCATAACCGCCACCAGCGGACACCACCTCGATGCACTCCCGAGCCAGCGCGGGCACGCTCGATGCGGCCGACCCCACCAGCGCGGCCAGAATGACTCGTCTCAACATGGTTGTGATGTCTCCTCGTTGGCAGCGCCAACCCCATGACGGCGATACCTTGTACCGGCAGCTGGGCTGTCGCCGCCGCTCCCCGCTTTGACTGTAGCCGATGCCGGGCCATATCACCCCGAGACGCATGCCGGGCAACATGGCGCCGCCCAACCGCGCACGCTGATTCCGGGGAAGAAACACGAGGGCCTCCGCCCCGCGCTCCGGCACGGCGGCAAAGAGGGGTGCCATCATTCAGAGGATCAGCAAACCGGCGCCGAAGAGGGCCAATACGGCAGCGGCGATGACATGAATCCGCCCCTGGAAGTCGCTGTACTGCTTTTGAATGCGTTTCGAGGCAAAGAGAGTGGCAAGAAACAGATGCCAGGACGTCGAGACGAGGCCGATTGTCACCACGCAGACCACCTTCAACCAGACGGGAGAGCTCGGGGTCAGTACCGTGGCAAAGATGGTCGAGAAAAAGGCCAATGCCTTGGGATTGGTCAGGTTGGTTGCCAGGCCGCGACGGAATGACTGGCCGCTGCTGTGCGCTGTCGCACGGTGCTGCTCCGCACCGGATTTACCGCCTTCGCGCCACACTTTGCCGGCCAGATACAGCAGGTAGCTGCCTCCCGCCACATGGATGATGAACTGTATCTGCGGAAACCGCTGCAACAGGAAGTTCATCCCGGTGACCGCCAGGCAGGCCATGATGGTGCTGCCCAGGGCCACCCCCAGCGCGGTATGGATGCTCTGCTCGCGCGATGAGGAAATCGCCGTTTGGGTGACCACCAGGAAATTCGGTCCCGGGGTGACGATGACAGGGAGGTAGATGCCCAGTACGGTAGCGAGTGTCGTCAGTGCGTTCACATTAGCCTCCTTTAAGCCGTGTCGATGACCGTTCAACCAGCATCCATCATCCCGACTCCGGCATGGGGAGCGATACCGAAAATGCCGATAACTCGCTTTCATGTATGATAAATTTCGATGGAAGTTGAACAACCGGAGCCAGGCGCAAGGTACGCATGCTGAAAATCAAACTCAGCCAGTTGGAGATGTTGGTCGCGGTGGTCGATTGTGGCGGATTCAGTGCCGCAGCCGCTGAGCTGGACTGCACCCAGTCCCGCATCAGCCATGCCATTTCCGAGCTGGAGACCAGCCTGGGAACCAGGCTTTTGCATCGTTCCAGAGCGGGCTGCACCCTGACCGAAGCCGGACATCAGGTCGTGGCCAAGGCCAGGCAAATGCTCCATATCGGGCAGAGCATGGTGGAATCGGTCCGGCATGCCCGGTCATTGGCGGGCAAGGTCCGCATCGCCTGCTTTCGCAGCGCGGGAACCTACTTGATTCCGCCAGCGCTGGAGGCGCTTTCCCGGGAATACCCGCAGATTCACGTCGAGGTGAACGATGGCTTTCCCGATTATCAGGAAATCGTGTCCCATGTGAAGCAAGGGCTGGCCGATATCGGGGTCATCCGGATGGCGGCGGACAACGGCCTGATCAGCCTTCCCTTCGTGCATGACGACTACGTCCTGGTCTTGCCGTCATCCATGAAGATTGCCCATCCGCTGGACTGGAACCAATTGGCGCCTCTTCCCTTTATCCAGCTCTCGGCTCAGGGAATGCAGTGGGTCGTCGACCAGTGCCGGGCCAACGGTTTCACCCATGTTCCAGTGCGCAAGCAGGCGAATGAAAGCGGAATCGTCGGGCTGGTCGCGGAAGGCCTCGGCTTTTCGATTCTGCCCCGGCTGTCCATTTTTCCCGAACCGCCGGAGGTGAAGGTGTGCAGTCTGCCGATGGTCTGTCAGCGGAACCTGACTTTCATCCTGTCTGCCGACGGCAGTCGCGACGAAACCATCAAGACCGTCCTCCGGTTCATCCGCGACAAACAACTCCTCCGCAAGACCCGCCCCTTCAAGGCCGGGGTCATCGCCTTCGATTATTGAGTGGCCGCGGCCAATCAGCGCCGGCAGCCGACTGGCCGCCGCCGCTCAAGCCCCGGCGAGACCGCCGCCGCTCAAGCCCCGGCGAGACCGCCGGCTCGGCATGGCGACATGCCGCATGGCCAAGCGATCGTCACGTAAAGCCGCGCCCGTGATCGACGGCAACCACCGTTCAGGAGGGATGGCTTTGCCGGGTAATGCGCGCCGCCTCCCTCAAAGCATCGATATGCCGTACCCGCAGATCGTTGCCATGCCACACCAACAGGTTCACCGTGAAGAAACAGGCGCCCCCCGGATACCAGGCACGGCGGTAATTCGGCATGGTCGCTTATCCGGATAAGGTTGGCAGGCGGTGCAATGTCGCTACGCTCCGATTGCACCCTACGGGTTATGCGGGTTACGGCCTTGGCAACGGAGATCGGCTTGAGCGACCGGTTATACCCCACCACCATCACCTTTCAGCTTCGGCAATGCTTTGCCTGCACGTTCCACCAACGCAATAGCTTTTTCAAGCGCGCTGATATCTGGCATAGAATCTTCTGTTTTCTTGAATGCATTCGTGCCCGTAATATTCCAGTGCTCGAAAGCCTCTTTAACTTGAGACCATTCAGCAGCTGCGCCGTATGACTCCAAATAGAACTTGCCAAAGTTGATGGCATGCCGACGATCTGCGTTCTTCAGCGCCTCTTGCATGTAAGAGTTCCCTAGAAGAAACGCATACTTAGCGAGACCTGCTAGCAGGGCAACTGCCACTAGGCCTTTGAAGACGGCAAAGGCCAAAAACTCCCAAGTAATTGGATTTGGCATTGTAATTGCTGTAAACAATGTGACGTAAGCAAAGAAGGCTATGGCGACTGCTAATGATGCAGCCCCAACACTGCTCCAGATCTTTGAGATTGTGTGGAACTGAGTTTCCTTCTGATCCAACGTTTCAAGCGCATCAGCGACGTAATCCTTCGACGTACGTTCGATCTTCTTTCTGCTTTCCTCGTTGTATCGTTCTTTCTCAAGGGCGAGATCGGCCAGTGCCTGTTGCACCTTTTGTTCACGCACTGCTATCTCGGTCTGTAAACGCTCACGAAGATGTTCAACCTCGGCTTGGCGCTGCATTAGGCGCTCTTCGAAGTCGTGGTGCCGCATCGTGAGTTGCTTCTCACGTTGAGCAAACATCTTCTCGCGCTCTTGTCGTTCTTTCTGGAATTCCGCCTCCCGCGCAAGTTGTTCCTCCTGAGCACGCTTGCGATAAGAGTCAAAATCTCGCTGCTGAATCTCCAGTAGCTCCCGGTACTCGTTCAGTTCTCTCTCACGACTTGAGAACCGCGCATGCTCGTCTCGAGTAAGAGCCCTGATTCGATCCTCTTCCATTCGGTCTTGCATGCTATTGCCTCTTGTTGGCGTGTAAGTAGCTGTCCCAAAAGACGTATTTTATTGCTTCACAGGAGCCCACAATCGTCGGCAAACCTTGTCCTACTTGGCTTAGCGACATCACATATTCAAACACCATAAACAAGATACATCATGTCATGCCACTCTCGGAGTGGCGGGCCACTTGGACCACTTCCAACCACCAGCACCCTTCGCAAAAAACCCCGCAGCCTCACAGCCACGGGGTTTCGTCATTCGGAGCCAAGCCCCTAAGCCAGCCAAACCTCACCCGCACGCCCCGATATGGCCGCAGGCGGTGCAGAACTCGCAGCCGTCCTTCTTGATCAGCGCGTGGTGGCCGCATTCCGGGCAGGGTTTGCCGGCGACCGGGGCGACGGTTTCCATTTGCACGCTGTCGAACAGGTCGCCCTGCTCCGGCACCATCACGCCCATGTTCTCCACCGGCACGCCGTCTTCGGTGAGGAGACCGAGCATGGCGAAGCGGTGGATCAGCAGGCGCGCGACGTAGGCGACGGTGGAGGGCCAGCTTTGCGATTTGTCGCTGCCGGGCACGCGGGCGAAGAAGTCGCCTTGCGGTTCGGCGTAGTTGAGCAGCTTGCGCAGTTTCATGCCGATCCAGGCCGGATCGATCACGCGCATGTCGAGGCTCAGCATCTTGCACAGGCCATCCAGCTCGCGCGGGTAGCTGCCGGCGAGCCACATCGAGAACGGGCGGCGCTGGCCGTCGGGCAACACCAGCTCTTTCAGGAACAGCACGAAGTCGTCGCCGGTTTGCGGATTGCTGACGTCCACCGACCAGCTCATGGTGCCGTCGGTGCCGGTCTTGGGTTCTTTCTTGGCGAACAGCGCGTCCATCACCGGGGAGGTGTCGTCGGCGTGCATGTCGAGCGCGCCGAGCTGCTCGACGCGGTGGCGCACCACCTGGCCCAGCACGGCGGCGGCGGAGCTGGCATGCAGCGTGCGCTCGCCCAGTTCCAGCGTGTAGCGCCGGTCGCCCATGGTGTGCGCCAGGGCGTCGAGCTTGAGCGCGAGCCAGGCCTTGTCGCGGCAGCGCATGTCCATCGACAGCGTTTTGGCCAGGGCGCCGAGGCCGCGCGGCTGTTCGTTGCCGTTGACCCAGCATTCGAAGGGCTGGGTGTGGCCGTTTTCGACATGGCCGACGAACACGGCGAAGGCGCCGTCGTCGTGCTCGATCATGTAGGTCCACGACGGGTTGCCGCCCTTCAGGCGCGGGCGGTGCGGCCACTTCAGGCTGGCGAGCGCGGGGCTCGGGGTGCTGACCAGCGCGATGCGGCGGTCCGGATCACCTTCCTGGCTCGCCAGGAGGTCCTGCGGCGCGGCCTGGGCCGGCTCGACCGACAGCACCGAGCCCAGCACGCTGTTGGGGCGGTAGGTGGTGATGCCCTTGAGGCCGGCCTTCCAGGCTTCGAGGTAGAGGTGCTCGAACTCGTCGAAGGGGTAGTCGGCCGGGACGTTGACGGTCTTGGAGATGGCGGTGTCGATGTACGGCGCCACCGCAGCCACCATCTGCATGTGGTCGAGCGCGCTCATTTCCAGCGCCGAGACGAAGTACGGCGGCAGTTTCTCGACGTCGCCGCCGTTCAGGCGGTACAGGCGGTAGGCGTGGTCTTCGACGCGGTATTCCTGCTGCGAGCCGTCGGCCATACGCTTCTTGCGGGTGTAATACCACGAGAACGGCGGCTCGATGCCGTTGGAGGCGTTGTCGGCGAAGGCCAGCGAGATGGTGCCGGTGGGGGCGATGGAGAGCAGGTGCGAGTTGCGGATGCCGTGCTGGCGGATGCGCGCCTTGATCGCTTCGGGCAGGCGGCTGGCGCAGTGCGGTTCGGCCAGGTAGTTGTCGGCCTCGAACAGCGGGAACGCGCCCTTCTCGATGGCGAGATCGACCGAGGCGTCGTAGGCGGCGTCGCGCATGGTCTCGGCGAACTTGGCCGCCATCTGCCGTCCCTGCGGGCTGTTGTAGGCGATCTGCAGCAGGATCAGCGCGTCGCCCAAGCCGGTGAAGCCGAGGCCGACTCGGCGCTTGGCCTGCGCCTCGCGTTGTTGCTCGGACAGCGGCCAGACGGTGAGGTCGAGCACGTTGTCGAGCATGCGGATCGCGCTGCGCACCACGGTCTCGAAGGCCTTGAAGTCGAAGCGGGCACGGCGCGTGAAGGGGTGCTCGACAAAGGCGGCGAGGTTGATCGAGCCCAGGTCGCAGCAGCCGTAGTCGGGCAGCGGCTGTTCGCCGCAGGGGTTGGTCGACTCGATGACCTCGCAGTAGCTGAGGTTGTTGTCGCGGTTGATCTGGCTGAGGAACAGCACCCCCGGCTCGGCGTGGTCGTAGGTGGATTCCATGATCTGGCGCCACAGCTCGCGGGCGCGCACGGTGCGGTACACCCACAGGCCGTCGTCGCGGCGGAAGGCCTCGGGGAAGGCGTCGCTGGCCGGCTCGACGGCGTGTACCAGCTGCCACGGCCCGTCGGCCTCGACCGCCTGCATGAAGGCGTCGGAGACGCCAACCGAGATGTTGAAATTCTTCAGGTCGCCCTGGTCCTTGGCGTGGATGAAGTCCTCGACATCGGGGTGTTCGATGTTGAGCACGCCCATCTGCGCGCCGCGCCGCGAGCCGGCCGATTCCACCGTTTCGCAGCTGCGGTCGAACACGCGCATGTACGACACCGGGCCGGAAGCACGGCTGTGGGTGCCCTTGACGCGCGCGCCCTTGGGACGGATGCGGCTGAAGTTGTAGCCGACGCCGCCGCCGCGGCGCATGGTTTCGGCCGCCTGCAGCAGCGCCTCGTAGATGCCGACCTTGCCACCCTCGCTCTCGCTGACGGCGTCGCCCACCGGCTGCACGAAGCAGTTGATCAGCGTCGCCTTGAGTTCGGTGCCGGCGGCGGAGTTGATGCGCCCGCCGGGGATGAAGCCGCGCTGCAGCGCGTCGAAGAACGCCGCCTCGTAACGCACGGGTTCGGCCTCGATGCCGGACAGCGCGCGCGCCACGCGGCGGCGCACGTCGGCGACGCTCTGTTCGTCGCCCTTGGCGTATTTCTCCAGCAGCACTTCACGCGAGATGGCCTGTTCGCTCATGGCGGCCACGTTTTCCTGTTTCACTACTCCCCCTCCCTAACTGGCATTCGGTGCGGCAAAACCGGCATTTCACGCTATCCAGCGCGGCCGGGCGTTGATGTTGGTCAAGCTCCCTCGGTAGCTGAAGCGAGGACAAGAAATCGTTACGAGCGCGCCATCCCGTCGGACGCGGGAACGGCGTTCCACAGGATGGGTGACGTGCTGCGCAACCCATCCTGCGCCAACGACGCGGCGTACCGCCGATCGTTCGCCGGCGCTCAGCGGCTGCCGAGCGCGATAGCCAGTGCCACCCCGTCGCCGTCGGCCTTGACCCGCTTCGCCTCGCCCAGCGTCAGCCTTTCGGCCAACGTCGGGTCGGTCTTGAGCATGGCCTGGCGCGCCGCCGTGACGCGCGCCTGGGCCAGCGCCTTGAGCTCAGCTTCGGAGACCGGCTCGGCGGCGATCAGCTGCTCGCGCAGCGTCTTGTAGCGCGCCACGTTGTCCGGCAGCGAAAGCAGCCGCTGCACCAGTTTAAGCCGGCCGATGCGCTGTGCGAAGACCGATTTCACCGCCGATTGCACCGCGGGGTCGTCGAGGTCGGGCAGCGGCAGCGGCTCGCCCGCTTCCAGCTTGTGGCCGGCAGCCTGCAGGATGGCGCGGTCGATGCGCGCGCGCGCCAGCTCGCGCGTTTCCACCGCCGGGTCGTAGGTGCCCGCCAGCACCAGCGTCATGCGCGGGCGCTTCACCAGCACGGCGGCGAGCTTGTCGAGCTTTTCGCGCTCGGGCGGCGCCACGTTGGCCTCGCCGGCGACGAAGCGCACCTCGTCGAAGCCCTCGCCGCCCATCAGCGCCCCCAGCGCCCTGAACGGCGCGGTGACGATCTTGGTGATGACGTTGACGAAGGCCTTCCACACCACGCGGCCGTAGCTGAACTGCGGGTCGTCGAGGCTGCCGCTGATCGGCAGGTCGAGGTCGATGCGGCCGTCGCTGTCTTCCAACAGGGCCACGGCCAGGCGCAGCGGCAGGCGCGTCACGCCGGGCTCCTGCACTTCTTCGCCGAGCTGGATCGAGTCGATCACGACGCGGTTCTCGGCCTTGAGCTGGCGCTTGTCGAGCAGGTAGCGCAGGTCGACCGACAGCCGGCCGTCGTTGACCTTCCAGCCGGCGAAGTTCATCGAATACGGGTTGAGGCTGGTGAGCGGGATATTGCGGAACGCCAGCGTGATGTCGGCGTCGTCGGTCACGGCCTGCGGCGCCAGCGCGCCGCGCACGCGCACGTCGCCGTACTGGTCGACGTCGCCGTCCAGCGTCACCGTGCCGCGTCGTCCCGGCTGGCTCGACAAGCCCTGGATCGAGCCGCGCAGGTTGTGGATGCGGGTGGCGAAGCTGGGCTTCATGCCGAGGTCGGCGAACTCGATGTCGCCGCCCTGCACGTGCACCGTGCGCACTTCCACCTGCGGCGCGCCCGTCGCGGCGGGTTTCTTCGCCTTGACCTCGACCCTGGCCGGCGCGGTCGGGGCCGCCGGCGTGGCGGTGGGGACCGGGGCGGGAGCCGCGGCGGCGGGCTTGCCGGCCAGCAGGTTGCTGACGTTGAGCTGGCGCTGCTGGTTGAGGATCAGCCGCGCCACCGGGTCGCTCAGGCGCACCTCGCGCAGCTGCACCTTGAGCGGCGTGCCGCTGCTGGCGCTGAGGCCGTTGAGCGCCAGTTGACGCCAGGCCAGCAGCGGCTGGCGGTTGTTGGGCTCGAGCAGCGAGAACCGGTTCAGCGCCCCCTGCCCTCCCACCTTCCAGCCCTTGCTGCCGGCGTCGACGTCGAGGTTGGCCGAAAGGGTACCGCCGGCCAGTTTCAGCACGGTGCCGCTCAGCGCGTACGGGGCGAACGGCGCCAGCGGCACGGCGCTGGCGGTGATCTTGCCGCCCAGCGCGGCGCCATCCGGCGAAAGCGTCAGCTTGGCCGCCAGCCGCCCAGACTCCAGCCGGCTGTCCACGTCCAGCGCCAGCGCGCCCGAATCCTGCGGCGCGGCGTTGACGGAGAGCTCGCTCAGCGTGGCGCGCAGCGGGCGCGGCAGGGTCTGGTCGAGCCAGTTGAGGCGGCCGTTTTCCAGCGTCACCGTCGGGTAGTGCAGCTGCCAGGCAGGGGCGTCGCCCTCGGCTGCCACCGGTTTGACCACCGGGTTGGCCGAAGACTTGGCGAACAATTGCTGCAGATTGATCGTGCCCTGGCGGTTGCGCTCGACGTCGGCCACCAGGCCGCCCAGCGTCAGCGCCCCCAGGTGCACATCGTGCTTGGCCAGCCGCAGCTCGCTGTCGGCGAGCGCCGCCGAGGCTAGCTTGATGGTGGGCGCACTGCCGGCTGCGCCGACACCAATCTCGGCCAGCTGCGTACCGAGCTTGCTCAGCACCACGCCGTCCTTGGGCCCGACGGCCAGCTGTGTGCTGAGCAGCGGCATGGCGGCCTGCACCTCGAGCGGCTGGACGAATCCGGCATCGCCGAAACGGTAGCGCCAGTTCTCGGCGCGGATTTCGCCGACCTTGACCTGCCATGGTGACGGTTTGGCCGGCGCCGTTTCGGGCTTGGCGGGCGGCAGTGCGGCGAGCCAGTCGAGCTGCCCGGCACCGTTGCGCTGGGCGGAGAGTTCGCCGTCGGCCAGGCGCAGCCGGGTGATGTCGACGCTGGAGCGAGCCAGGTCGAAGCGGCCGCCTTCCAGCGCCAGCTGCTTCAGTGCCAGCGCGCTGCCGCCGCCGGGGGCGGCGAGACGCAGTTGGTTGAGCGTGGCGTTGAACGGCGCCACCTTGAGCTGCGGCGTCTTGCCGCTGAGGTCGAACTGGTAGCGCGCGCTGGCGGCCAGCTCGCCTTGTGGCGGGGCGGTATGGAAGAACGGCTGCACGTAGGGCCAGAGGCTGGCAAGCGTCAGCTTGTCGAGCCGGGCCTCGCCGGACGACTGCAGCGGCTGCAGCCCCACGTTACCCTTCCAGGCCAACTTCGCGCCGTCGCCAAGCTCGGCGGTCAAGGTGTAACTGCCACCGTCCACCGGCAGCGTGCTCAGCTCCTTCAGCGTCAGGTTGACCGGTTTGAGATCGAAGGCACGCGTCTCGCCGCCGAAGTGATCGACCATGCGCACTTCGCCGCCATTAAGCTGCAACAGGTCCAGCACCAGCTTGGGCAACTCGCCCTTGCTCTCGGCGGCGGGCTTGGCCGGACCGCTCACCGCCTTGACGAAGCGCGCCCAGTTCCATTCGCCCTGCGCGTTGCGCTCGACGAACCACTGCGGCTTGTCGAGCTGGAACAGCGCGGCGCGCCAGCGCCCGATGAACAGCGCGGTCGGCTCGGCATCCAGCACCAGACGCCGGGCGGCAAACAGCGGCGCACCGTTGCCCTCGGCCAGGCGCACGTCGCCCAGCTCCACCTTCATCGACCACGGTTCGATCTTCATCGTGCCGATGCTGAGCTTCTGGCCCTTGCCCTGCGCCCAGTCGGCGGCGGCGTGGCGCGCCACGTCGGGCACCACCCAGGCCAGCGCTCCCCAGCTCGCCGCCACCAGTGCCAGCGCGCCACCGCCGACCCAGTACGGCCAGCGGCGACGCCTCATCACGCCCTTGTCCTGCTCACTTTCGCTCACGGCATAACCCCTTGTTGTTTTCATTGTCATTATGACAGCCTGCCCGATCGATTTCAGCGCCTACCCGCCCGCCAAGCAGGCAATAAAGCGCTCGGGATGGGGGGGTGCCGGCGCGATGCGCCCGCCTGGTCGGGAGGGCGCCGCGGCATCGATATGACGGGACTGGCCCGCGTCGCGATTGTTCCCTTCCCGTCGCGGTCATGTGCCCGGCGAGGCCGCAGGCGCCCCCTGGGGATGGCGCCCCCCCGTCCGGCCGGATGAAAACGCGTCATGACCGGATCGCCGGCGGACACGGGGCAAAGTGTGGAAGCGAAGGCGGAGCGGGCACCTCAAAGCCGCACGCCACGGCCGCGGCAGCAGCGTCAGCCGGTGGGCGCGTCGTTACCGGCGTGGCGGCGTGCAGGGTTGGCCGAAGCCTGGTCCGGGCCGGGCGGCCCGCGGTGGATCAGCCACTGCCGGCACGCCTCGGCCGTCAGCGGCGGCGAATAGTAGTAGCCCTGGATCTGGTCGCAGCCGGCCTCGACCAGGAACCCCAGCTGCTCGCGATTCTCCACCCCCTCGGCGATGACGGCGATGCGCAGCGAACGCGCCATGCTGATGATGGCGCGCGTCATCGAGGCGTTTTCCGGGTTGACGTTGACGTCGTCGATGAAGCTCTTGTCGATCTTGAGCTGGTCGAAGGGATAGCGGCGCAGGTAGCTCAAGGCCGAGTAGCCGGTGCCGAAATCGTCGATCGACCACTTCAGGTGCAGCGCCTTGAGTTCGGACATCACCTGCTGCGCGGTATCGACGTTCTTCATCAGCAGGCTCTCGGTGACCTCGAGCTTGATGGCGTCAGGGGGCAGGCGGCGGCTGGCCATCTCGGCCGCGATATAGGGCACGATGCCGGCTTCCTGCAGGCTCAGGGCGGAGATGTTGATCGCCACCTCGCCGGGGTCCAGCCCCTCGGCGCGCCATTCCTCGACCTGGCGGAACACCGCGCGGATCACGTAGCGGTCGATCTCGCGGATCAGCCCGGTTTCCTCGGCGATGGGGATGAACTCGAGCGGGGAGATCAGCCGCTCCCCCCGGCGCCAGCGCAACAGCGCCTCGAAGCCGCACAGCCGGCCGCTCTGCAGGTCCAGCTGCGGCTGGTAGTACATCGTCAACTCGTCCTGCGCGATGGCCCGACGCAAGGCGCCCTCCAGCTCCACCCGCCGCTGCACCCGGTCGTTCATGTGCAGCGCGAAGCAACGCACCTGGCTCTTGCCAAGCGCCTTGGCCTGGTACATGGCGGTGTCGGCGTTGCTCAGGAGTTCGTCGACGCTGCTGCCGTCGTCCGGGTAGAAGCAGCAGCCGATGCTGGCGGAGAGGAACAGCTCGGTGCCGCTGAGCTCGACCGGCTGGTTCAGCTGGTCGGTGACGTTTTTGAGCGCGAGATCCAGCTGCTCGGCGGTCTTCACCCCGGGCAGCAGCAGCACGAAGTCGTCCCCACCCAGCCGCGACACCGTCGCCAGCGCCGGCACGCTGCTCTCGATGCGCCGCGCCACCTCGATCAGCAGCGCGTCGCCCAGGGTATGCCCCAGGCTGTCGTTGACGTACTTGAAGTTGTCCAGATCGAGCAGCGCCACGGCGAAGCGCTCGTCCTTGCTCCTGGCCACGGCGATGCCCTGGCCCAGCCGGTCCTGCAGCAGGTTGCGATTGGGCAGGCCGGTCAGGGTGTCGAAGTTGGCCTGGCGTTCCAGCTCCTCCTGATAACGCTTGGCCTCGGTCACGTCGTTGAGCACGCCGATGTAATGGCTGACCTCGCCCTGGCTGTCCCGCACCGGCGCCACCCGCAGCTCGTTCCAGAACATCGAGCCGTCCTTGCGGTAGTTGCGCAGCAGCGCCTTGCCTTCGTGCCGGTTCTCCAGCGCGCGGCGGATCGCCGTCAGCTCCGGCTGGGCGGTGTCACGGCCCTGCAGGAAGCGGCAGTTGCGGCCGATCACCGCCGCACGGGCGTAGCCGGTGATGCGCTCGAAGGCCGGGTTGACGTAGATGATGGGGTTGTCCGGACGGCGATTGTCGGTGATCAGCACCGCGTTGACGCTGGCCTCGATGGCGCGCTGGCGAACGCGCAGTTCCAGGTCGATCACCTGCTGCGCCGTGATGTCCTGCTCGACCAGAATGCCGCCCCGGACCTGATTGTCGTCGTCGGTCAACGGCACCTCGGCGTCGAGCACGGTGCGCGCCGCACCGTCGAACGACAATATCTGGCGCACCGGGTTGTGCACGGTGCCGTCGTGGCGGATGGTGCGCAGCAGCTCGCCGTCGTCGGCGGCAATCTGCTGGCCCTGCGGGCCATACCAGCGTCGTTGCGGCTCGCTACCCGGGTTGGCCCCCCAGATGCGCTCCCCCTCGGAATTGTGCAGCAGGATTCCCCCCTTCTCGTCGGTCACCCAGACCCCGACCGGCAGCGTCTCCAGCACCTTGTGCAGCAGCGCCTCGCTCTGGCGCAAGGCCGCCTCGGCACGCGCGCGCTCGCCCATTTCGCTACGCAGGGCACGGGTGCGCTCGGCTACCAACGACTCCAGGCTCTCGAACATCCGGGCCCGGGCCAGCGCCACCGCCAGCTGCCGGCCGATCATGGTGAAGGCGTCCAGCGCCGGCTCGTCCCACGGTACGCGGCCGGCCCGCAGCACGTTGAGCACCCCGATCACCTCGTCCCCCAGCAGCAGCGGACTGCAGGCGTGCCAGTGCCCTTCCCCGGCGTCGCACAGGGCCGGGCATTGCGCGATGTTGAACGCCTGCCGCAACTCCTCCTGGCGGCCGGCGTAAAGGCAGGGACAGCCGTCCGCGATGGCGCGGCGCAAGGCGGGCTCGTCCAGCCGGCCATTCCACCCCGCCAGTTGCATCGGTTCGGCGAGGGCCTGCGTATCGGCCAGCAGCAGCCAGGCGGCGGCGCCGTCCGGGAAGGCCAGCACCTCCTCCAGCGCCCGCCCGATCACGTCATGCTCGGTCTGCGCCGCGGACATGGCGGCCGAAAAGCGGAACAGGCCGTCCAGGAGGGCGTGCGAGCGCGACAGTTCGGCATGCTTGGCCTTCAGGTCCTGGTTGAGCTGGATGCTTTGCTCGTAGGTCGAGATCAGCAGGTCGAGGATTTGCTGACGCGCCGAGGTGATGAAGTGGCGCTCGCCCTCCAGCATCACCGCCATGCCGACGGCCGCGCGCTCGGGCTGGCGCAAGGCCTGGTTGGCCAGGAAGTAATGGATGCGCGACAGCAGGTATTTTTCGTCGTAGGGCTTGAGGATGAAGTTGTCGGCACCACAGCTCAGGCCGCGCATGACGTCGCGCGGGTCCGACAAGGTGGTGACCAGGATGATCGGGATCATGGCCGTGGCCGGGTCCGCCTTGAGCTGGCTGCACAGCTCGTAGCCGTCCATCCCCGGCATCATGATGTCGCTGATCATGATGGTGGGGAGCTGTCCGGCGACCTCGCGCAAGGCCTGGTAGCCGTCACGCGCCACCCGCACCCGGCAGCCGTGCCCTTCGAGCAGGGCCTGCAACTGGAGCGCCTGGGTCGCGCTGTCTTCGACGATCAGAATGTCGGTTCCCTGCAACATGGACTGCCTCTCGATCAGCAATGGTTCAGGCATGCCGCATCAGGCCGTTGAGCGTCAATGCCATGGTTTCCGGCGACTGCACGCGGCACGCCGCCGACAGTTCGATCGCGGCGGCGGGCATGCCGCTCACCACCGCGCTGTCGGGCTGCTGCACCAGGGTGAGCGCCCCCTTGGCCTTGAGGCGGGCCAGCGCCGCCGCGCCGTCGCTCCCCATGCCGGACAGCAGGATGGCGAGCACCTCCCCCTGCAGTTCGTCGGCCAGTCCGTCGAACAGATGGGAGATCGACGGGCAGGCCGTCTCCTGCGGCTCGCAACGTGCCAGCCTGAAGCGCAAATCGCGGCTCACCGCCAGATGGTGCGCCTCCGGCGACAGGTACAGATGACCGGGCTGCAGCGGCTCACCCGGCCGCGCGATGTGGACCGGCAGCGTCGACTGCAGGCTGAGCCAGTCGCGCAGGCTGTCGAGAAAACCGCCGGCGATGTGCTGCACCAGCAGGATCGGCCACGGACAGGGCGGATCCAGGCCGCCCAGCAGCACCTTCAGCGCGGCGGGGCCGCCGGCCGAAGCGCCGATGGCGACGAGCCGGATCGGCTTGTCCCAGCGCGCCGGGTCGGCCCCCGTCGGCCCCGACCGGGGCGGCGGCGAGCGTACCGTGAGCGTCTGCACCCGCTGCAGCGTCTGGATCAGTTGCACAGCGTGCGGGTCGAACTGCGGGTGCAGCGGCCCGCGCGGCTTTTCCACCACGGCCAGCGCCCCGGCGGCGAGTGCCCGGATGACCGTCCCGGCCTCCTTGGTGTTGGCGCTGGCGGTGACGATGACCACCGGCACCGCATAGACCTCGAGCAGCCGCCGGGTGGTGTCGAAACCGTCCATGCCGGGCATGTGGACATCCATGGTGACTAGGTCCGGCTGCACCCGGGTGACGAGTTCCAGCGCCTGCAGGCCGGAGCCGGCCTCGACCACGTCGTAGCCTTCGCTCTCGAGCAGGGTGCGCAGCAACTGACGCGCCACGCTGGAATCGTCGATGACCATTACGCGCATGGGACTCTCCCCAACAGGCTCTTAGCGCCCCGCTCAGAGCAGGCGCTTCACCGCCTCGAGCAGCGTGTCCTGCTCCAGCCCGCTTTTCACCAGGTAGGCGTTGGCACCGACATCCAGCCCGTGCGCCCGGTCTTCGGCCGACTGCAAGGCGGTGACCAGCACCACGGGCAGCTCGGTCAGGGCGCGGTCGGCGCGGATCTTGCTGGTCAGGGCGAAACCGTCCAGGCGCGGCATCTCGATATCCGACACCAGCAGGTCGAACTGCGCCTGCTTGAGGGCGTTCCAGGCATCCAGCCCGTCGTTGGCGGTCTGCACCTCGTAGCCGGCACTCTCCAGCAACGCCTTCAGCAGGCCGCGCGAGGTGAACGAATCTTCCGCCACCAGGATGCGCGGCCGCGCCACGCGACGCTCGGGCGGCGTGACGGCGAAGGCCGTGCCGGCGCAAGACAGCGCGCTGCGCTGCAAATCCTGCGGGTGCAGCACCGGCACCAGCGTGCCATCGCCCAACACCGTGGCGCCGAGCAGGTTGCGCACCCGCTTGAGCTGCGCCCCCAGCGACTTCAGCGTGATTTCCTGGTCCCCCAGCAACTCGTCGACCTGCAGCAGGTAGCGCATCCCCTCCGCGCCCAGCAGCAGCAGCGGCACCTCTGCCCCGCCCTCGCCGGCCGGCTCCAGCCCCAGTACTTCGGCCAGCGACCACAGCGGCAGCACCTGCCCGTCGAGACTGAGCGTGACCTTGTTCTCCACGCGCCGCAGTGCCGCACGCGGCATCCGCAGGGTGCGCTCCACCGCTTGCACCGGCATGCCGAACAGGCGCTCTCCAACCCGCACCAGCACGGCGCGGAACGACGAGCGGCTGAGTGGCAGGCGCAGGCAGAACTCGCAGCCGCGGCCGGGCTCGGAGTGCACGCTGATGCGCCCGCCCAGCTTTTCCACCGCCTCGCGCACGATGGCGAGCCCCAGCCCGCGCCCGGACAGATCGGTCAGCAGCCGGCTGGTCGATAGCCCGGACTCGAAGATGTAGGACAGGGCCTGCGCCTCGTCCAGTTGCCGGGCCTCGTCGGCCGCGAGCAGGCCCAGCTCCACCGCCTTGGCCTTCACCCGCGCGGCGTCGATACCGCCGCCATCGTCCTGCAGCCGCAGCACGAAGCGGCTGCCCGGCTCCTGCCGGATGTCCAGCGTCAGGGTGCCGCTCTCCGCCTTGCCGGCCGACAGGCGCGCCGCCGGCACTTCGATGCCGTGGTCGATGGCGTTGCGCAGCAGGTGCTGCAGCGGCGTGCGCAGCTCATCCAGAATGCGCTTGTCCACCTGCAAGGCGGTGTCCGGCAGCACCAGCCGCACCCGCTTGCCGGTCTGGCGCGCCAAGTCGTCGACCAGCGGTGGCAAGCCGTCCAGCAGGGTCTGGCAAGGCAGCTGCAACACCTCCTGCAGGCCCTGGGTGAAACCGTCGCTCAGGCTGGCGAGGCCGGCCGCCAGATGCGTGCCGGCACGCGCCTGCTGGTTGCTGTTGAAGTGCAGGCGGTCGAGCTGGTCCTGATTCCAATCCAGGTAGTCGAGCAAGCCCTGCAGCGTGTCCGTCGCGGGCGCCACGCCGTCGGCCAGGTTCTCCCGCAGCAGCCGCAGCAGCGACGCGAGCGAGGTGCGGCGCTGCTTCAGCGCCTGGAAATCCTGCTGCGCCGCACGCAGCTGCTGGCGCAGGGCCTGCGCCTCGAGTTTGCTCTGGGTCAGCTCCTCGCCGTGGTACAACAAGGCGTCGAGCAAATGCACCGGCACCCGCACGCTGTCGCTGCCGCCCCGCGGCGCTTCGGCCGGCGGTGGCACACTCATCTGCGGCAGGGGCGAGCGTGGCGGCGGCGGCTCCCCGGCGGCCACCGCCTCCAGGGCTCGGCACAGCTCGCCGTACTGCGCTTCGGCCAACGTTTCACCGGCGTGGGCGCGCTGCAACAGGCGCAGCACATCGCGCGAGACGTCGCTCAGCAGCGGCTGAAACGCCAGCTGCCCGCGCTGCAACGCCGACAGCAGCGTCTCCCAGGCATGGCTCAGGCGCTCCAGCTCGGTCAGCCCGACCGCGCGCGCCGCCCCTTTCAGGCTGTGCACTTCGCGGAACACCGTCTCGAGCGATTCCTGCTGCGGCGGCGCCTGCTGCCAGCGCCGCAGTTCGTGCTCCAGCACGCCCAGACGCTCCGCCGCCTCCTCGCGGAAGCTGCTCAGCAGGCGCTGGCGCAGGGCTTCACGATCGATGGCCATGGCGCATCACAACTTGAACAGGCTGGCCTGCTGCTGCAGCCGAAGCCCCAGTTGATGCAGGTTGCGCGCCGCCTGGTCGACCTGCCGGGTACCCGCCACGTTGTCCTGGCTCGCCTGGCGGATGTTGCCGATGGCGCTGGCCACCTGGTCCATGCCGATCAGCTGCTGTTGGCTGGTGGCGGAGATCTGCAGCGCCACGTCGTTCGAGGTATCGATACTGTCGGTCAGGATATGGATCGCCTCGCCGCTGAACTGCGAACGCGCGAATCCGGCCTCGACCGCCTTGCCGCTTTGTTCCGCCGCCAGCACCGCCTTGGTCATCGCCCGCTGCACGTCGCCGAGAATGGCCCGTACCTGCGCCGTGGCCTGCTTGGACTGCTCGGCCAGCGCCTTGACCTCCTGTGCCACCACCGAGAACCCCTTGCCGACGTCCCCCGCCTTGACCGCCTCGATCGAGGCGTTCACCCCCAGCAGGTTCGATTGCTCCGCCAGGTCGTTGACCGTGGCGACGATCTCGCCGATGGTCTGGCTCTGCTCGCCAAGGCGCATGATGCTCTCAGCCACCGCGCTGACCTGGCGGCGAATCTGCGCCATGCTGTCCAGGCTCTCTTGCACCGCCTCGCTCCCCTGCTGCGCCACCTCGCGGGTATGCGCCGCCGCCTCGGTCACCTGGCGCGCCCGGCTGTTGGCCATCACGGCGGTCTGTTTCACTTCCTCCACCGTGGTGGCGATCTCGGTCACCGCCGTGGCGGTTTCCTGAGCCCCCACCGCCACCTGGCTCGCCACGCTGAGAATGTCCTCGCTCGCCGCCGCCAGCACCGCGATGCCCTCGTGCATTTCCTGCACCAGGGTGCGCAGATTGGCCACCATGCGGGCGAAGGACTGGCCGAGCAGGTCGTGCTCGGAGCACGGCCGCACCTCGCCGCCCAGTTCGCCCGCCGCCAGCCGTTCCGCCTGGTTTGCCAACTGTTGCAGGTAGCCGGCCATGCGGGCAAAAGACTGGCCCAGTTGCCCCACCTCGTCGTGGCGCGCGGTGAAGTCGATCTGCCCGGGCAGCTCCCCGACGCTGATCTGCTCGGCGTAGCGGGTCAATTGCCGCAACGGCCGGGCAATGCTGCGAGTCAGCAGCCACGCCAGCAGCGCCGTCAACAATAGCAGCCCGCCTCCCACCGACAGGAACAGCTGCTGCTGACGCACCACCAGCGCGCGACTCCTGTCGTCGAGCCGCTGCTGTTCGCGCGCGATCACCATGTCGAGGCGCCGCGCCAGTTGGCGGAACGTATCCACCCGCTCGTTCTGCGCCCCGACGACCAGCCGGCGCGCCTCCTCCAGCCGGCCGTCCTTCATGCGCGACATGAGCTGCTGGTCAAAACTCTCCACGTAGGTCAGCCATTGTTGATGGATTTCCGCGATCAGCGGAGCCAAATCCGGAGAGGCGGCGGCACGGAGCTGCAAGCGCGCCAGCGTGGCCCGGTCCTCCTCGGTGCGACTCCGGAAATCGCGCTCGAGGCCGTCCAGTTCGCGGTCGCCGCGTATCAGCGCCTCCATCGTCTCCGCGCGCATGGTATTGACGTTGATCCGCAGGTCCTTGACGTCGGCGATGTCGCGGTCGAGCTGTGCGATCGCCTGGCCCTGTTCGTGGCTCTGTCGGATGCTGTCCTGCGCCAGATACAGCAGGCCGACAAAACTCCCCGTCACCACGGCGAAGGCCAGCAGCAACTTGGTACCGGTACGCAGGTTCACTAGCAGCATGGCCTCTCCTTTAGGTGTTGAACTCCACCTGCAGTTGTTCGTTGCCCAACAGCTTGGCGCCATCCAGGATCACCCATTGCTGCGGGGTGATGCCGAGCAGGCAGGACGGCAGGATGCCGCTCAAGCCGACCAGCTCGGGCTGCAAGGTCTGGGGCGAGACCCACTGCATGCCGAGGATGGCGTCGGCCAGCACCCCGAACTCCATGTCATCGTGCTGTAGCAGCACCAGGTGGTTGCGCTCCGACAAGCCGCGCCGGGGAATCTCGAACAGCACGCGCAGGTCGAGCACCGACACGATGCGCCCGCGCAAGTTGACGATGCCGAGCACGAACGGCGGCGTTCCCGGCAGCGGCGTGAACTGACGCAACGGGACGACTTCCGCCACGAAGTGCGGCACGATGCCGTAGCACTCGTCCCCCAGCGAAAAGCCCAGCACCTCGAACGGCGCTTGCGCCGCCGCCACGGCTTCCGGCTCGGCCCAGTAGGCGGTGCGTTCGCGCAGCTGCTGCTCGAGCGCCGCGGGATCGCCCTCACCATCGCCCGCCAGCAGGCTTTCCAGGCGGGCCAGCCGCGCGGACACCGCCGCCCACAGTGCGGCATCACCGGCCGACGATGCCGCGTTATCGTCACTCATGACCTGTTCTCCATCGGCTGTCGGCCCAACGCCAGGCATTGCAGCCGCAGCTGTTTGACGCTCAGCCCGTCGCCCTCGGCCACCAGGGCATCGTCGGCGTGCCCCGCCAGCAGCGCCAGGCAACACTGCCGCGCCCGTTCGGCACGCTCCCCCTCCCCCTGCCGCAGATGGATCTGCAGTTCGAGAAAGGGGGCCAGCACGAAGCCCGGCTCGAGGTAGCGCACCCTCTGCAGGCCCGCCAGCGCCTCGTCCTGCCGGCCCTGCTGGTAGCGCAGCAGGCTCAGCAGCCAGTACGGACGCGGGTCCAGCCGGTCGAGCGCACGGGCATGCGCCAGCCACTGCTCGGCCTGCTCGGCTTGGCCGCCGTTGATGCAGGCGTGGACCAGTTGGAGGCACGTTTCCATGCGCTCATGGGCCGACAGGCCATCGCCGGCGAAACGGCGCTCCAGCAGCAAGGCCGCCTCCGCGTAGCGTCCGGCCGCCATCGCCCGCTCTGCCTCCGTCCCCGGCGTCCTCTCCTCTGCCGGACCCGTCAGCGGCGACAACGACGCCGGATGGTCGCGGTGACGCACGCCAGGCGGCATCCGGGCCGACGCCCGCCCTGAGAGCGCCGCCGTCGCGACGGGCTGCCGCAGGGCGTAGCCATCTCCCAGCCATGTGCCGACCCGGCCGGCGTCCAACGCGATCCCCGCTTCCACCGCGGACAATAGCAGCACGCCGTCCGGCGCCAGACACGCCAGCAGCCGCTCCAGCACCAGGCCCGCCTGTTCCGGCGCGAAGTACATCAGCACGTTGCGGCACAAGATCACATCCAGTTCGGCCAAGCCACGCCGGGCATCGGGGTAGTCCGGGCGGGACAGGTTCAGGTTGAAGAAACGGATGCGGTCACGCCAGGGCGGCGCAACCCGCCACTGTCCGTCGTCCTCCACGAAATGCCGCGCACGCCAGGCCTGCCCGGCCTGGCGGAAGGCGTAGCCGCCGTACACGCCGCGCCGCGCCCGGGAGAGAAAGTCCGGGTTGAGATCGCTCGCCAGCAGTTCGAGTCGCCAGTCGTCGCGCTCGCCGCCCAGCAGCTCATCCACCATGAACAGCAGGCCATAGGCCTCTTCGCCGGTACAACAGGCCGCACTCCACATCCTCAACTGCGGCTGCCGCCCACGACGGGACTCGACCAGCGGCTGCAACACGGTGTCGCGCAACGCGGTGAAGCAGGCAGGATCGCGCAGGAAATAGGTTTCCCCCACGGTGAGATAGCGCGCCAGCTGCTGCACCTGCGCCGAACTCCAGCGGTGCGCCGCCAGCTCGGCCAGCCACTGCGCCGCCCGCCCGCCACCCAGCTCGTGCGCGGCCTGGGCGAGCTGGTGCGCCAGTTCGCCATGTCGCGTGGGCGGATACGCCAGCCCGAGTTCCACGCGGATGCGGAGGGCCAGCCGCTCCAGCAAGGGCCCCGTCGGCAACGACGGGGCCTCATTCCGCCGCGTCGCGTGCTGCATGATCGGCCAGGGCCCGCTCCAGGGCCCGCTCTTCGTCAGAGGAAAGGAAGGCGTCCAGGTCGTACAACAGATACAGGCCGTCGCTGGAGCGCAGCACGCCGGAAACGTTGCCCTGCACCTTGGCCAGCTTGGCGGCCGGCGTCCAGTCGGCGGCACCGGCACGCCGGACCGGCATCACGCTCTCGACCGGCAGCAGCAGGTCGCGCCGCTCGGTGCAGGCCCAGATCCAGGGCGACCAGCGGCGCAGCGGCGGTGCCGCCCAGCCCAGCCGGGCACACAGATCGACCACCGTCACCAGCTGGCCGCGCAGCGCCACCACGCCAGCCACCACCGCCGGCGCGCCGGGCAACGGAATCGCCTTCAGCGTGGGCAACACGCGCCGCACCTGGGCCAGCGGCAAGGCAAAGCGTTCTGCCTGCAAAGTGAACGGCAACAGCTGGATGTCCACGATATCCCCTCGTCGATCACGGGCCGCACGGTGGCGCGCAAACAGGCCCTTCCTGAGAGTAAGCGTAGTCCAGCATTAATCGATTCGCTTATGCCATACACATTTATAGGCCGGCTCCCTATTTTCATGGCACTGCATGCCCGGTCCGCCGGCCCGCCACGGCGCCCTCCACGCGCCTTGACGGGTGACAAACCCGCCGGACGCCGCCGCCGGTGGTATCCTCGGCAGCGTTTCCACTTTTCCCCGCACGCCATGCCGCACCGCTCTGCCGTCCGCCATTGGGACATCTTCTGCACCGTCATCGACAACTACGGCGATATCGGCGTCGCCTGGCGGCTGGCGCGCCAGCTGCAGCGGGAGTTCGGCCAACGTGTCCGGCTCTGGGTCGACGACCTGGCGAGCTTCGCGCGGCTCTGTCCCGGACTCGATCCGGAATGCGACGTACAAGAGCGGCAAGACATTACCCTGCAACGTTGGCCGAAGACGTTTCCGGACGACATCGCCGCCGCCGATGTGGTGATCGAAGCCTTCGGCTGCCAGTTGCCCGATGCCTACCTGGCCGCCATGGCGGCACGCCCGGTCAAGCCGGTCTGGCTCAACCTGGAATACCTCAGCGCCGAGGACTGGGTGGAGGGCTGCCACGGCCTCCCCTCGCCGCATCCGCGCCTGCCGCTGACCAAGCATTTCTTCTTTCCCGGCTTCACCGAACGCACCGGCGGCCTGATCTGCGAGGCCGACCTGCTCGTCGAGCGTGCACGCTGGCAGGCGGATGCGACGGCACAGGCAGCGTACTGGAAGGGCCTCGGTGTACCGCCGCAGGCAGAAGGCGAACTGCGCGTCAGCCTGTTCAGCTACGCCACCCCGGCCGCCGGCGAGCTGCTGCGGGCGTGGGCCGCCGGAAACCAGCCGGTGCGCGTGCTGGTGCCGGAAGGCAAGGTGCTGGGCGACGTGGCGGCGGTGTTCGGTGACGAGACCTTGCAGGCCGGCGACGTGCGGCAGAAGGGCCGCCTCGCCATGCACGTGCTGCCGTTCACCGACCAGCCCGGCTACGACCGGCTGCTGTGGTCGTGCGACGTCAACATCGTGCGCGGCGAAGACAGCTTCGTGCGCGCGCAGTGGGCGGCGCGTCCCTTCCTCTGGCACATCTATCAACAGGAAGAAGACGCGCACCTGGTCAAGCTTGATGCGTTTTTGTCACACTACGGCGCCCTATTTTCATGGCACTGCATGCCCGGTCCGCCGGCCCGCCACGGCGC
>NZ_JBYSWM010000042.1:0-28242 GCF_058781125.1 Pseudogulbenkiania sp. FW507-F1
CCCCAGCACCACCACCTTGGCCGGCGCCACCCCGGGCACGCCACCCAGCAACATGCCGCGCCCGCCCTGCGCCTTCTCCAGCGCGTGGGCTCCAGCCTGGATCGCCATGCGGCCAGCCACTTCCGACATCGGCGCCAGCAGAGGCAACCCACCGCGCTCGTCGGTGACCGTCTCGTAGGCGATGGCCACCACGTCTGACTCCAGCAGCAACTTGGTTTGCTCCGGGTCCGGCGCCAGGTGAAGGTAGGTGAACAGCACCTGGCCGGAGCGCAGCAGTCGGCATTCGACCGGTTGCGGTTCCTTGACCTTGACGATCATGTCGGCGGTTTCGAACACGCCCTCGGCGTTCGACGCGATCGAGGCGCCGGATTGGATGTACTGCTCGTCGGTGTAGCCCACCCCCAGACCGGCGCGGGACTGCACCAGCACCTTGTGCCCGTGCGCCACCAGCTCGCGCACCCCGGAGGGTGTCAGACCAACACGGTACTCATGATTTTTGATCTCTTTCGGAACGCCGATTAACATATCAACCTCCATAGTGTTCGGGTGTGGCTTTCAGGCGTCAAAAGCGTTTAAGAAAATCCACATTCGACTTGCTATATATATTTGATTCTGACTATAAACTCTCATTCCCGCAAAGAAAACCGGTTTTGCGGCGCAGCAGGCGCCGTGTGTGCGGTCAAAATTCTTATCACGAATCGTCTAAAATTATTAACGTATTTATTGGGATGCGACAGGAACGATGGACATAGGCGCCCGCCTGAGAATGGTACGAGCCCGCTTCGGACTCTCACAACGTGAGCTGGCGAAGCGCGCCGGCGTAACCAACGGAACGATTTCCCTCATCGAACAGAACCGTGTCAGCCCTTCCGTCAGCTCGCTGAAAAAGGTACTGGAAGGTTTGCCGATGACATTGTCGGACTTCTTCACCTTCGACGCCGAGCCCGAACACAAGGTGTTCTACAACGCCGACGAATTGCCCAACCTCGGCAACGAAAAGGTGCAGCTGTTTCTGGTCGGTGCGTCGCACGAGCGCCGCGACCTGCAAATTCTGCGCGAATTCTACGAGCCGGGCGCCGATACCGGCCCGGACATGCTGATCCACGAAGGCCAGGAAGGCGGCGTCATCATCCGCGGCTCGATCGAATTGACGGTGAACGGCGTCAGCCGCATCCTCAACCCCGGCGACGCCTATTACTTCGATAGCCAGCAACCCCACCGATTCCGCAATGTCGCCGCCGAGCCATGCGAGATCGTCAGCGCGAGTTCGCCGTCCACCTTCTGAGCGCGCGGCCCGCCCGACAGCGACGGCAACGCCATCCCTCACCACGGAGAAGTCCATGTCTCGCACCCACGCCGAATGGCAGCAGCTGGCCGCGACGCTCGCCATCGAAGGCCGGCTCTTCATCGATGGCGAGTACGCCCACGCCCACGACAGCCGCACCTTTGATTGCATCAACCCGGCCACCGGCGACAAGCTCGCCGAGGTGGCGTGGTCTGCCGCCGCCGATGTCGACACCGCCGTCGCGGCGGCCCGCCGGGCCTTCGAATCCGGTGCCTGGTCTGGGTTGCCGCCGCGGAAGCGCGGCAAGATACTCAAGCGTTTCGCCGCCCTGATCCGCCAGCACCGCGACGAGCTGGCGCTGCTGGAAACCCTCGACATGGGCAAGCCGATCGGCGATTCCACCACCGTGGACGTGCCGGGTGCGGCGTATTGCGTGGAGTGGTTTGCCGAAGCCATCGACAAGGTGGGCGGCGAAGTGGCGCCGGTCGACCCCAAGTTGGTCGGCCTGGTCACGCGCGAACCGGTCGGCGTGGTGGCCGCGGTGGTGCCGTGGAATTTCCCGATCCTGATGGCGAGCTGGAAGTTCGCCCCGGCGCTAGCCGCCGGCAACGCGGTGATCGTCAAACCGTCCGAGAAATCACCATTGACGGCAATCCGGCTGGCCGGGCTGGCCAAGCAGGCGGGCATTCCCGACGGCATCTTCCAGGTCCTGCCGGGCGCCGGCGACGTGGGCAAGCTGTTGGCGCTACACATGGGGGTGGACTGCATCGCCTTCACCGGCTCGACCGCCGTCGGCAAACTGATCGCCGGCTACGCCGCGCAGTCCAACCTCAAGCGCGTCTGGCTGGAGCTGGGCGGCAAGTCGCCCAACATCATCCTGGAAGACTGCCCCGACCTCGCCCGCGCCGCGCGCACCGCCGCCGGCGCCATCTACTACAACATGGGCGAGATGTGCACCGCCGGCTCGCGCGTGCTGGTCCAGCGCAGCATCAAGGAGCGCTTTCTGGAAGCGTTCAGGAAGGCGGCCCAGGGCTACTATCCGACAGACCCGCTCGATCCGGCCGCCGGCATGGGAGCGATCGTCGACCAGATCCAGTTCGACAAGGTGCTGTCCTACATCGATCAGGGCCAGGGCGAAGGCGCCACCCTGATCTGCGGCGGCCAGGCGACACAGGTAGCGGGCAAGGGCTATTTCATCGAGCCGACCGCGTTCGACTGCCCACGCCCCGACCTGGCCATCTGTCGCGAGGAAATCTTCGGGCCGGTGCTGTCGGTGATCACCTTCGATTCGATCGACGAGGCGGTGCGCATCGCCAACGATACCGAATACGGCCTGGCGGCCGCGGTGTGGACCGCCAACGTCAGTACGGCGCACCAGGTATCGCGCCGGCTGCGTGCCGGTACGGTCTGGGTGAACTGCTACGACGAGGGCGGCGACATGAACCTGCCGTTTGGCGGCTTCAAGCAGTCCGGCAACGGTCGCGACAAGAGCCTGCACGCACTGGAGAAGTACACCGAACTGAAGAGCACGCTGATCAAGCTGTAAAGGTTGGCCGAAGACGCAAAAAAGGCACCTCGCGGTGCCTTTTCCGTTGCAGCTCGTCCCGGCTCAGTCGCGGAAGTTGTTGAACTGCAGCGGGAAGTCGGTGATTTCCTTGCGCATCATGGCGATCACATCCTGCAGGATATCGCGCTTGGCGCCGCTGACGCGCACCGCGTCGCCCTGGATGCTGGCCTGCACCTTGAGCTTGGAGTCCTTGATCAGCCTGACGATCTTCTTCGCCAAGTCACCCTCGATACCTTCCTTGACGGTGATCGCCTGCTTGATCTTGTTGCCGCTGACCTTCTCGATCTTGCCGTGATCGAGACAGCGCACATCCACCCCGCGCTTGGCCAGCTTGCCCAGCAGGATGTCCTTGACCTGATCCAGCTGGAATTCGGCGTCGGCGAACAGGGTCAGCACCTTGTCGGCGGATTCGATGCGGGCGTCGCTGCCCTTGAAGTCGTAACGGGTGGAGACCTCCTTGTTGGACTGATCCACGGCGTTGCGCACTTCCACCACATTCACTTCGGAGACGATATCAAAAGACGGCATAGACGGTTTTACCTCGTACATTCGAGGCCAAAATTCTAGTGCCTGCGCCACGAAAAGTCACCCTTGTGACCGGGCGGTCGCCTCCGCTTGCCAGCTTCCGGCTGGCAACCGATGATGGTAACGGTTCATCGCCCCGATCAAAGGACTCCGACATGCTGCTCACGCCCGAACAACTGGCCGGCTTCACCATGGCCGCGATTCTCATCACGCTTTCCCCCGGCCCGGACAATCTGATGGTGCTGAGCCTCGGCATTGCACGTGGCAAGAAACAGGGCATTGCCTTCGGCCTGGGCTGCGCGCTGGGCTGCATCAGCCACACCCTGCTCGCCGCCGTGGGTATCAGTGCGCTGATCGCCGCCTCGCCGCTCGCCTTCACCGCCCTCAAGGTCGGCGGCGGAGCGTATCTGGTCTACCTCGGCGTGCAGGCACTGCGCAGCCCCGGCGCCAGTTTCCGGCCCGGTACGTCCGGCCAGGGTTCGGCCAACCCGGCGCGCACGATGTTTGCCAAGGGACTGCTGGCCAACGCCATCAACCCCAAGGTGGTGCTGTTCTTCCTCGCCTTCCTGCCTCAGTTCGTCGAAACCGGCCGCGGCATGGCGGGTTGGCAGACGCTGGTGCTGGGGCTGATCTTCACGCTGCAGGCGGCGGTCTTGTTCGGGCTGCTGGGTTATTTTTCCGGCCACGTCGGCCAGTGGCTGCAGCGCAAGCCCAGCATGAGCAAGTGGCTCGACCGGCTGGCCGGCAGCATCTTCGTCGCCCTCGGCCTGCGCCTGATCCTGGCGCGCAGCCACTGAGTCGCACCCGCCGGGGAGGCTCAGGCCGACCCAGTCCTCCCCGACCGCCCTCCTTTATCGACTACCATTCAGACTATAAAGGAGGGCGCGATCATGAAATGCTGGAGCTTCGACACCCAATACGGCCCCTTCGACATCGTTCCACTCGACGGGCGCTACCACATCATGCACGACGGCGAGGCGCTCGGCGCCTACCCCACGCCGGAAGACGCCGCGCGGGCGCTGGCCGAGGGCAGTTCGTCCTGGCCGCCGTTCGGCGATCCGCGCGACCTGGGCATCCCGGCCGACCTGGCCCAGTGGCGCAGCCGGCCGCTGACCTGACATTTCCCGCCAAACCGACCATACAACGGATTTTTTCCACCCCGCCGCTGTCACTGCCTGTGGCCGCGCGCCTGCCTTGATGCCCTCGCCTGCCTGGGAGCGATGACCTGCGTATAAAAGGTCGGGGGCTTCGCGCTACAATGCGGCATAGATTGTTTTTATACCAATAACCAAATCCATTGCATAAATACGCCGCACCCACCCTATGACCGTCCTGCAACGCCTTGCCGCCCTGATCCAGTTTGTCCAGCACACCGCCCGCCTGCACGCAGCTCCGGTCACCGATCTTGCCAAACACGGCGACTTTCTCGCCCTGGAAGCCGAACTGCACCAACTGCCGGGCATCTCGCTGAACCGCGAGGACGACGAGGGCGAGGAAGTCTGGCTTGCCGTCGAACGCCTGCAGCCGCTGCCCATGCCCCAGCCGGAAGCCCCCTTGCTGCAATGCTGGCTGGAGCTGTCGGCCACACCCCACAAGGGAGCGATCAAGCCACCGGCCCTGGCCCCGGCGATCCCTTTCGCGGCGCTGGAAGCATTGGGCTACGTCCGCGGCGAACTGGCCGAGCCGGCCCTCAACGTGGCGCTACCCGACTTCTCCGACCGCGCGCGTGTCGAAGCCTTGTTCGAGGCCTACCGCAGCGGCCCGTGGCAGGCCTGGGCCGACGCAGAACAGCGCCGCCAGAAGACCATGGCGCTCTATAACCAGCTGTTCCGCCTGAAACAGACGCTGGACGGCATGATCGCCGACAACCAGCTGGAGATCGTCTGGGGCAGCGGCGTCGCCGTCTGGCTGAAGGACGGGGTGCGCTTGTGCTACCCGCTGCTGACCCGGCCGGTCGAACTGGCATTGAACTCCAGCACCATGGCGCTGGAACTGCGCCCGCGCGACCTGCCCGCCACCCTCGAAGCGGATGCGCTGAACGCGCTCGATGTGGCCGGTCTGGCCGATTTTGAACGCCAGGCGCGCCAGTGGCTGGAAAACGCCACGCACGAGTATTCGCCGTTCGACAGCGCCAGCTACCTGCCCCTGCTGCAGGCCGCCGCCGCCCACCTCGACCCCGACGCCCGACTGCTGCCGCACATCCCGGACACCGCTCCCGCCCCCCTCCCCAGCCCGGACGGCCAACTGCAGCTGGTCGACAGCTGGGCCGTGTTCGCCAGGCCGCGCACCGCCAACCTGCTGGTGCAGGACCTGCAACGCTTCAGCGACACGCTGCCGCCAACGCCCGAGCCCCTTCCCCCGGCGCTGGCCCAACTTCTGAGCGAGCCCTCGAACCAGCACCTCGATCGCCCGCTACCGGCCTTCCGCGGGCTGTCCGCGGTGAGCGGCAGCACGGGCAACGGCGCGGCGCGCGACCTGTTCTTCCCCAAGCCGTTCAACGACGAGCAGGTGCGCATCGTGCAGATGCTGGAACTGCACGATGGCGTGGTGGTGCAAGGCCCTCCGGGCACCGGCAAGACCCACACCATCGCCAACATCATCTGTCACTACCTGGCCCAGGGCCAGCGCGTGCTGGTGACCTCGATGAAGGAGCCGGCGCTCAAGGTGCTGGAGGAGAAGCTGCCCGACGCCATCCGCCCGCTGGCGATCAGCCTGCTGGCGGGCGAGCGCGACGAAGCCAAGCGCTTCGAGTATTCGGTCAACAAGATCGCCAGCGAAATCCAGTCGCTCGACCGCACCGCGCTGGCGCGCTCGATTGCCGCCCTGGAAGACACCATCGACCGCCTGCACGGCAACCTGCAGCGCGTCGACCGCGAGATCGACCAGTGCGCCGCGCGCAACCTGCAGCCGCTGACGCTGGACGACGAGCAAATCGACCCGCTGCGCGCCGCCGAGCAGATCGGCGCCCTGTCCGAGCGGCTGGCGACGCTGCCGGACGAACTCACCGCCGAGGAACGCCACCGCCCGCAGTTCGACGACGACGCCATCACCCGGCTGCGCGCGGCACGCCGCGAGCTTGGCGCAGCACTCGCCTACCTGCCGCACACCCTGCCCGACCCGGCCGAACTCCCTGCCATGGAAACGCTGCACAAGGCGCATCAGGACTTGCTGCAGGCGGTGCGCTTGCGGCAGGCGATCGCCAGCGGCGACGTGCCGGCGCTCGCCGACGGCGCACTACACCAAGCCGCAGGGTTGGCCGAAGCCCTGCGCGACTTGTCCGCCCGGCAGGTCGAGATCGCCAGCGCCGCGGCGCCGTGGGCGCGCTCCTGTCTCGACCTGCTGCGCCTGCCGGCCTGCGCGGCGATGTTGCGCCTGCTGGAGGAGTGGGACAGCGCCGCCGAGGCGGAACTGGCGCGCCGCCCACAGTTGCTGCAGCGCCCGGTGACGCTGCCGGACGGGCTGGAGCAGGACGCCGAGCTGGTCGAGGCCATCGGCCAGCTCGCCGCCGGCCGCAGCGCCTTCGGCCTGGCCGGCTGGTTCGGCAAGGGAGAAGCCAAGAAGAGGCTGGCGCAGGTCGAGGTATTGGGCCAGCCGGCGCAGACGAGCGCCGACTGGGGCCAGGTCGCGGCCCATCTGCAGCATCGCCAGGCGCTGCGCCGCCTGCTGCTGCGCTGGAACGCCATCGCGACCGAGTTCGGCGCCGAAACCCTGGCCAGCACCGACCCGCTGCTGGTGGAGCGGGCCCGCGAGCGCTGCCGGCTGATCCGGCGCATGGCCGAGGCGGTGCAACTGGAAGCCGAGGTGCTGCCGCGCCTGCGCCACAGCCTGCCCGACGCGGCCTGGCCGGAGACCCTGCTGGAGCAGCCGGCACGCCTGCTCGAGGCCCAGCGCATCCTGCTGCACCACCTCAGCTGCCAGCGCCTCGAAGGCGCCGCCACGCTGCGCGAACAGTTACTGGCGCTGAGCCGCCACAGCGGCGGGCCGTGGGCGGAACAACTGGCCGCCCTGGCCGATCAGCTCGGCACGCCCGAACTCGACGCCGGCACGCTGGCTGAAACATGGCAAGACCTCTGCCGGCAACTGGCCGCGCTGCACGCCCTGCGCCCCGCGCTCGACACCGTCCGCACCGAGGTGCGGCGCATCGCCCAGTCCGGCGCCCCGCTCTGGGCGCGCCAGCTCTGTCAGCAGCCCGCCGGCGCCGAGTCCGACCCGCTGCTGCCGCAGGACTGGGCGGCGCTGTGGCAGGCCAAGCGCCTGCGCCACGCGCTGCAGCAACTGGACACCCGCGCCCGCCTCAAGACGTTGGCCGAAGAACGCCGCCAGCTGGAAAAACAGCTGGCGCACAGCTACCAGGAATTGGTCGCCCAGCGCACCTGGCTCAAGCTCGCCGACAACGCCACACCCGAGGTGCGCAGCGCGCTGGGCCTCTATTCCGCCGCCATCCGGCTGATCGGCAAGGGCACCGGCAAGCGCGCGGTACGCTACCGCCGCGACGCCCGCGCCGCCGCCGCCAAGGCCACCCCGGCAATTCCGTGCTGGATCATGCCGCACTACCGCATCGCCGAATCGCTGCCGGCCGAGCTGGGCTGCTTCGACCTGGTGATCATCGACGAGGCCTCGCAATCCGACCTCAGCGCCCTGCCCGCACTGTTGCGCGCCAGGAAAGTGCTGGTGGTGGGCGACGACAAGCAGGTCTCGCCGGAGGGCGTCGGGCTGGAAGAAGACAAGGTGCTGACGCTGATGCAGCGTTTCCTCGGCGATCAAGTCGCGCTGTACCGGCCGCTGATGACGCCGGAGCGCTCGATCTACGACCTCTTCAAGGTCGCCTTCGCCGCCAGCGCGGTGATGCTGAAGGAGCACTTCCGCTCGGTCAGCCCGATCATCGAGTACGCCAAGCGCGAGTTCTACCACCACGAGCTCAAGCCGCTGCGCCTGCCCACCGCGAGCGAGCGGCTCGACCCGCCGCTGATCGACGTGCTGGTGGAAGACGGCCACTGCGGCAACGACAACAGCAACCGCGCCGAAGCCGCCTTCATCGTCGAGGAAATCCGCCGCCTCGCCGCCGACCCGGTCACCGCCGGGCGCTCCATCGGCGTGGTGTCGCTGCTGGGCGACAAGCAGGCGATCAAGGTATGGGAGCTGATCCGCGAGGAGCTGGGCGAGGCGCTGATGGCGCGCCACGACATCGCCTGCGGCGACGCCCGCACCTTCCAGGGCAAGGAGCGAGACATCATGTTCCTCAGCATGGTGGTGTCCGGCAAGCCGCACGCGGTAACGCGCGACAGCTTCGCGCAGCGCTTCAACGTCGCCGCCTCGCGCGCCCGCGACCGCATGTACCTGGTGCGCAGCGTGGAGATCAGCCAACTGAGCCCGGCCGACGAACTACGCCGCAAGCTGATCGAGCACTTCCACACCCCCTATCTGCTCGACCAGCAACAGGTAACCGACCTGCGGACGCTGTGCGAATCGCCGTTCGAGACCGAGGTCTACGACGAACTGACCGGGCGCGGTTACAAGGTCACGCCGCAGGTCAAGGTCGGCGGCTTCCGCCTCGATCTGGTGGTGGAGGGCGACAACGACGCCCGCCTCGCCATCGAATGCGATGGCGACCGCTACCACGGCGCCGCGCAATGGCCCGACGACATGCGCCGCCAGCGCATCCTGGAGCGCGCCGGCTGGCAGTTCTGGCGCTGCTTCGCCTCCACCTTCGTGCTGAACCGCGAGGCGGTGCTGCAAGACCTGCTCGCCACCCTGGCCGCGCGCGGCATCACCCCGCTGACCCTGGCGCGACGGGTAGCCAGCCCGCACGTCGAACGGCGCACCTTCCGCGCCAGCCCCAGGCCCAGCCAAGCGGAAGACGCCGTCCCGGCCTGACGACAAGGTTGGCCGAAGCCCGACAGACCGGGCTTCGGCTGCTGCGGCCAAAGCATGTTGCCGCATTGAAATCGGCCACCCTGCTCATGACCAGGGATACCCCCCAGCAAGGCAACGGTTCAGCCCGCTCCGGAAGCCCTGTATCATTACACCATCCTGACACACCCAAGTACCCGCCATGACCCCGGACTACACCCAGCTGGAACGCCAGATCGCCTTCATCCTGGAAATCGACAAGCTCAAGGGCGTGCTGCGCAAGAACAAGCCGATCACCCTGGAGCGCCACGAAAACTCCGCCGAACACAGCTGGCAGGTCGCGCTCTTGGCCATGGCGCTGCAGCCGCACGCCGATGAGCCGCTCGACATCGACAAGGTTATCCGGCTCTTGCTGGTGCACGACATCGGCGAAGTCGACACCGGCGACACCATCGTCTACGCCGAAGGCGGCGAGGCCGAGCGCAAGGCCGCCGAACTGATCGCCGCGAAGCGCATCTTCGGCCTGCTGCCGCCGGACCAGGCCGTCGAGATGCTGGCGCTGTGGCAGGAATTCGAAGCCAACCAGACCGCCGAAGCGCGTTTCGCCAATGCCATGGACCGGCTGATGCCGATGCTGCTCAACCTCAACCGCGAAGGGCAAAGCTGGCGCGAAAACGGCATCCGCAAAGAGCAGGTCATGGCCAAGGCCGTCAGCAAGGTGCAGGCCGGTTGCCGGCTGGCCGGCGACTGGGTGGCAGCTCAGGTCGATGCCGCCGCCGAGAAAGGCTACTTCGACCTGACACGGGACTGCCCCCCCCGGCAGGACGGAAAAACTTGAGCGCGCTCATGGAAGACTCGCGGCACCAGGGACTACGCTCCATAGCATGAACCACCCCACTGGAGAGCATCATGTCCCTGCCTGACGACACCGCCGTGCTGAACGCGCTGAGCGAGGTGATCGACCCCGAGATGGGGGTCAACATCGTCGACCTCGGGCTGATCTACGGCATCGAACGCACCGAGCACGGCCTGACGGTACGCATGACCATGACCTCGCCGGCCTGCCCGATGGGCGCCATCATCGAAGAAGACGTCCTGGCCGAACTGCACCACCTCGTACCGGGCGCCGAGCTTGCCGTGGAACTCGTGTGGGAACCCGCCTGGACGCCAGAGCGGATGAGTGACAAGGCGCGCTACATCCTCGGCTGGGAGGGCACCGCGTGAGCATGGCAGCCAGTCCGCGCCCGGTCTGGCTATTGTTGCTGGTGCCGGTACTGCTGGCCGCGGCCCTGCTGGGAGGGCTGGCGCGCGTGGGCATGATGCTGCCCGCCCTGCCGGCGGAAGCCCCCCTGTTTCACGGCCCCCTGATGGTATCCGGGGTATTCGGCGCCCTGATTTCACTGGAACGAGCCGTCGCCCTGCGCCGACGCTGGGCCCTGCTCGCCCCGCTCTGCGCCTTCTGCTCCGGCGGCCTCTTGCTGCTGGGTGGGCCGTGGTGGCTTGCCGCGGCCGGCTTCGCACTCGCCAGCGCCGGACTGCTGGCGGCCTCGTTTGTCATCTGGCGCATCCAGCCGGCCGACTTCACCCGTCTCCTGGCCGTCGCCGCCCTGCTCTGGCTGGTGGGCAACCTGGCCTGGCTGGCCGGACAGCCGGTATGGGACGTCGTCGGCTGGTGGCAAGGCTTCCTGCTACTGACCATCGTCGCCGAACGGCTGGAACTGTCGCGCCTGCTGCGCCGCCCGCCCCACGCCGCCCCGTTGCTGAACGGACTGCTGATCCTGTGGCTGCTGGGCATGCTGGCCAACGCGCTGACGCCACGCCTTCCCGGCTTGCAGCTGGTCGGGCTGAGCCTGGTCGGCATGGCCGCCTGGCTGGCCCGCTACGACCTGGCGCGGCGCACCGTGCGCCAGCAGGGCCTGCCGCGCTACATCGCCGCCAGCCTGCTGGCGGGCTACATCTGGCTTGCCGTCAGCGGGCTGCTCCTGCTGGGCGGCCAGGTGCTACAACCCGGCCCCGGCTACGACGCCGTGCTTCACACCCTGTTCGTCGGTTTCGTGTTTTCCATGGTGTTCGGCCATGCCCCGGTCATCCTGCCGGCACTGACCGGCTGGCGCGTGCCCTACCGCCCCCTGCTATACCTGCCGTTGGCACTGCTGCACGGCTCGCTGCTGCTGCGCCTCGCCGGCGACCTGCTGGGCCGCTTCGAGTGGCGCCAGACCGGCAGCCTGCTCAACGGCATCACCCTGCTGCTATTCCTGGCCCTGATGATCGCACTGGTCCGTCTCGGCAAAACCGCAAAGAGGCCTGCATGAAACGTCACTCCGCGCTGGTCCCGCTCTCGCACGAGCATCACCACAACCTGTCCTTTGCCCAGCGCCTGCGCCGGGCCTGTTCCGACGCCGATGCCGCCGGATGCGAGGCGCTGCTAGAAAACTTCCGCCAGCACTACGCCGCACCGCTGGAACAGCATTTCCAGCTCGAAGAAGCCTGGCTGCAACCTCACCTGGATGAAGCAACAAGCGCACGCCTGCTGGCCGAGCACCAGGAGTTGCGCGCGCTGGCCGCGGCGCCTGCGACCAACCCTGCCAGGCTGGCCGAAGCACTGATCTCACACGTGCGCTTCGAAGAACGCGAGCTGTTTCCGTGGCTGGAACAGCACCTGCCTCCCGAACTGCTGGCCGAGCTGCAAGAGAAACTGGGCTAGTACGCCGACATCGTGGCCGCCGTATCGATTTGTTTGCTGACAACCTTGTCGTTGACGAAGCGCACCGTAATCACGGTCTTGCCGTGACGCCAGGTCGCCGTCCCGCCCGAGAAACCCAACAGGCTGGCACTGCTAACGTCGGCAGGCTCTCCCAGTAGCTCGACCACCTGCTGCCGGGTCATATCCTCCTGAATTTTCTCGAAATTGGCCGGCGTCACCTTGCTGCAGGCAACCAGGAACAAAGCAAGAAGCGTTACAGCAAACAGCTTCCACAGGGCTTTCATAAATCATCCTCGAGGGCTGGACGGAAGGGCCACAGCATAACAAAAGGCAGCCGCGCCGCCAGCCCAGTGCGGGCGCAGCCGGATGGCCGTGTACAGCAACTATTTTCCGATAGCACACAGAAATCGCTTGCCTTGCGCGACAACTCGGTGCACTATCCTCCACGCAAGATTTTCAAGTCGTAGATGTGTAGTTGTCGTCGTGGCCTAAGTCCGTACCTCAGTTCGCCATTTCCCTTGATTTTCATGCACTTAGTTCATATTGTTATTTTTATAGATGGGAAATACCATGGCAACTGGTACCGTTAAGTGGTTCAATGACTCCAAAGGCTTCGGCTTCATCACCCCGGACGAAGGCGGCGACGATATCTTCGCTCACTTCTCCCAGATCAAAGCCAATGGCTTCAAGACCCTGGCCGAAAACCAGCGTGTAAGCTTCGACGTGACCATGGGTCCGAAGGGCAAGCAAGCCTCGAACATTCAGCCGCTGTAATTCTTACTGCGACTAAGCGTTCCAGAAAAAACCCGGACTGGTTCCGGGTTTTTTCATGCCCGTCTACAATGAAATCCCACCAACGACACCACCCTCATCGGACCGCGACATGACTACCCCCAGCGACAACGACATCATCACCGCCACCCGTCAATGGGTGGAAAAAGCCGTTATCAACCTCAACCTGTGTCCGTTTGCCAAGTCCGTATACGTCAAGAATCAGGTGCGCTTCGTGGTGAGCCATGCCCCCCACATCGACGCCCTGCTGGAAGAACTCGAGCGTGAACTGCAACTGCTGGACGAGACCTCCCCGGAAGAGATCGACACCACCCTGCTGATCCACCCCGACACGCTCACCGACTTCCTGGATTACAACGACTTTCTCGATCTCGCCGACAACGTCGTCGAAGAACTGGGTTACGCCGGCACCCTGCAGGTGGCCAGCTTCCACCCGGACTACCAGTTCGAAGGCACCGACAAGGACGACATCGAGAACTTCACCAACCGCTCCCCCTACCCCACGCTGCACCTGCTGCGCGAGAGCAGCATCGATCGCGCCGTCGAGGCGTTCCCCGAGGCCGACGCCATCTACGAAAAAAACATCGCGACGATGAAGGAGCTCGGGCACGAAGGCTGGGCCGCCCTCGGTCTCCACCCCCGCGCCAAACAACACTAAGCCTCGGGGCAGGGAAATGACGCCGCCGCGCTCGCTTGCCGCGGCTCGCGGCGGCATGCTACATACGGCAACACCGTTACAGCCGCAGATTCCCCATGCTCCATCTCCCGCAGCCCCTCTCCCGCCTGCTCCCGCTGTGCCTCTGCAGCCTGCTGCTGGCCTGCTCCTCGCCGCCCGGAAAGAAGCCGGTTGGCAGCGATGGCTTCAGCGTGGAGCAACTCGGGCAAAGCGATGGTAACCGCGTCGCCAACCTCACCATGCGTGACAACCTCGACAGCCTGAGTCTGCTGCTCGACAAACTATACAAGCGCAATCCATCCAGTTGGCGCGCTGGCGGCGCGGGCAGTCGCGACGAAGCTCATCGGCAAATCATGGAAGCCATTCGCCGCAACCAGCCCCTCCCAGCTCTGGGCAAGGTGCGCTCGGTGGCCGCCCTCACCACGGCATTCGATCCACACTTCAAGGGCGACCGCGCCGGCACTCTGATCTACGGACTGGGAAGCATGCTGCTCGACTGTTACGACGGCAAGACCGAGCACTACCTGCTGGACGGTCTCGACGCCGGCAAGCTCGCCAATGCCTCCTACAATGTCGAAGTGGCGGCCTGGCTGTTATCCAACCGCAAAGGTGACGACGGCAAAGCCATGCTGCGAGCCAACGAACTCAGCGATAGCGAGCAGAACCTCAGCTTCGAACGTGAATTCGGCAAGATCGTCGGCCGGCTGGACCTGCTGGCCGCCTTCTCCGACGAAAAGTATCGCCGCGCCGCCATCAACTACAGCCAGGCCTTGCTCGGCGCCCCCTTGCTACAGTTCCTGCCACTCGATGCAGCCGCCGCCACGGCGGCCACACGCCCCTGACTGCCATTGCCACGGCCACACCAAAAGCAAAACGGCACATAATTGTGCCGTTTTGCTTGCCATCGTCCGCTCTAATTCAGGCGGACAAGCCCTTCTTCAACAGTTCTACGGCCAGATCGCTCATGGCAAGCTGGCGCTCTTGAGCCAACGCCTGCAACTCCTTGACCAGATCTCCCGGCAGCTTCACCGCGAAAGGCACCAGGCCCTGAGCCTGATCGAGCTTGCGACGTTCCTTCTTATCCAGCACTTCGCCCGCCTGCTGGCTGTAGCGGGCAGGCACGCCGGCCTGAGCCATCTTGCCGTTGATCTTCAGCCCCTTGTTCTTTTCCAGATCCGTTCTTTTCATGTGCACTCTGCCTTGTCATCATCTTTCAGTAATGCGTGCCATTCTACACCCCGCCCCGACACTCGGCCCCACCTTTGTCAGCCGCCAGCGCATGACACCACACCCCACAGGATAGCCCTCGGCAGGCCCCGGGATAGCAAAACCAAGGCCGACCGTCTGCACTGGTTCACACGACAGGATTGATCTAGCATGGATTACCCCTTGGAGAGTTACCATGCCCACACCGTCAGACCCCCCGCCCCACCCCGATGACGAGCGCCGACACTTCTTGCAACTGGCCCTGGGCACCGGTTTCGCACTAGCAGTCAGCCCAGCCTCGGCCACCGTCATCACTACCGACAGCCAGAACCTGAGCACAGGCCCGGTCGGCGTGCCGGTCAACGGTGAAATCCTCCCCGCCTACATGGCCCGCCCTGCCAACGCAAAAGGAACGCTGCCCGTCGTCCTGGTGGTACAGGAGATTTTCGGCGTTCACGAACACATTCAAGACCTCTGCCGGCGACTGGCCAAAGCCGGTTACCTCGCTATCGCCCCTGAACTCTATTTCCGCCAGGGTAATCCTCGGGAATACCCCTCGACCGAAGAACTCCTGGCCAAACTGGTCGGCAAGGTCTCCGACCAGCAGGTGCTGCAGGATCTGGATGCCACGCTCGCCTGGACGCACAGCCATGGCGGGGATAGCGAGCGCACAGCCATCACCGGCTTCTGCTGGGGCGGCCGTATCGTCTGGTTGTACGCCGCCCATACCGACGCCATCAAGGCTGCAGCGGCCTGGTACGGAAAACTGACTGCCAGCAGCAGCGCCATGACCCCCAGGCACCCACTGGACCTGGCGGATCAATTGAAGGCGCCTGTTCTGGGGCTCTATGGCGGACTCGACAGCGGCATCTCCCTCGACACCGTCAAGGCAATGCAGGACAAGCTGGCCAAAGCAGGCAGCCCCTCCCGCCTGATCGTCTACCCGGACGCCGGCCACGGCTTCAATGCCGATTACCGACCAAGCTACAATGCAGCCGCCGCACACGACGGCTGGGCCAAAATGCTGGCCTGGTTTGCCGACCACGGCGTCAAACCATGAGACCCGCCGTGCAATTTGATGGGAAAGTAAAAATACCCTGAAAGCCCGCAATAATTGCTTGGCAAACCCATGTTAAAGGGATATAATTTTTAACTCTCAATGGCGGGCCTCCCCGCATTGCACAATAGCGAACCTGGTCAGGTCCGGAAGGAAGCAGCCACAGTTATTCAGTGCAAGTGCCGGGGGTCGGGCTCGCCACCCCTCCCTTTTTTTGTTGTGCACAGCCCAGCCCGTCAGCGCCGGACGATTCCCTGCGCCCGTCGATCCAGCAAGCTGTCCTGCGGCTTAAAACATAAGAAATATGGAATATTCCATGAGCGATGACGGGAACTATTTTTTTTTGCACGCTCTAATATTCCTAATGGATTTTTTCTGCTATTTTTTATATAGCAGTACCCAATAAAAACACTTGTCAAGACCGGTTACCAATTTACGAGGCTTACCATGAAACTGTTTGAGAAGATCACCAACCCCCGCGAGATCCGGCGAAAGCTCGGCCTGAACCAGCAGGAATTCTGGAGCCGTATCGGCGTCACCCAATCCGGCGGCTCCCGCTATGAAAGCGGCCGCAATATGCCCAAACCGGTGCGCGAACTGCTTCGTCTGGTTCATGTTGAGCAAGTCGATCTGGCCCGGGTACGCCGTGAGGATTTCGAGATCGTCGAATACCTCAAAGAGACCCACCCGGACCTCTACAAGAGCCTGCGCAAAGCCGTGCGTGCCAAACTGGACGCCACGGAAGGCTCCTCGTCGTCGGAATCGGTTACTAGCTGATCATCGTCAGCACCATCCCATGACATCTCCCCGGTGAACCCCACCGGGGAGATGGTGATGCGCAACACCGACCTCAGCCCCGGGTCAGTCGCCGACGTTACGCACCAGCAAGACCGGGACTTCGACCTGCTTTAGCACGCCCTCTGCCACACTCCCCATCAGCAGATGCATCAGGCCGCTCCAGCCGTGCGTCCCCATGACCACCAAGTCCGCCTGCCAGTTCTGCAAGTCTTCAATCAATACCGACGCAATCTTGTCGCCCCAGCTCTCGAGAATCTTGCCCTCGACCTGAACACCCATGGCCTGCGCCTTGGCTTCAGCCTGAGACAGTACCTTCTCGCCGGCCTGCTTGATCGAAGCCTGTAGTTCGGAAGCATCGAGAAACTCCGTCCCCCCCCATCCAAACTGCGCCAGGTCGACAACATGCGCGAGGCACACCTTGGCACCGACTTCTTTTGCGAGCTTGCAAGCCTCAGCCAAGGCCAGGTTGGAAGTTTCGCTATCATCCACCGGTACGTAAATTCGCTGATACATGACATGCTCCTTATCTGATAACCCCTGACTACCACACCGTACCAAATCCGCCACGTTTCATTGTTGATGCAGGTTAAGGACGTGAGTAGACTCTGCCGTATTTGAAGCAGAATCGATCATGGCCCGTATCCAGATTCCCCTGCCGGAGACATTCGTATTCGAAACAGCCCTCGATATCAGGATAGGTGATATCAACTACGGGGGACATCTCGCCAACGACGCCATACTGCGGCTGGCCCACGAAGCGCGGCTGCGGTTCTTCAAGGCCTACGGTTATACCGAGCTCGATGTAGAGGGGCATGGCATCATCATGACGGATGCCGCTATCGTCTACAAGGCAGAGGTCTTTCATGGCGAAAACCTGATCTTTCGTCTAGGACTGACCGATCCCAACAAATACGGTTTCGATCTGGTTTATCAGGCAAGCCATGACAAGACCGGGCAAGAAGTGGCAAGATTGAAGACCGGAATCGTCTTCTTCGATTACGGCAAGCGGAAAATCGTGCCCATGCCCGACATGTTTATGACGCGCTTTCCGCGAGAACAACAAGGAGGAATGGCATGATGAGACCCTACCCCCCCAACAGTGCCGAAGCCATTGCCCGCTTGCTGGCCATGTTCCTGGTCACCGACGGCGAGATGGATCACCACGAAATCGAAGCACTGGAGGAGTTGAACGCCTACGAGGTGCTAGGCCTTGGCCGCAAGCAATTCATGGACGTGCTGATCAGCTACTGCGACGACATCTCGGACGAAGCCGATGAACAGGATGGCACGATCCATCTCATCGACAAGCAGCGCATCGACAATCTGCTGACCGATGTCACCGACCGCAGCCGGCGCATTCTCGCCTGCGCCCTGGCCATCGACGTCACCAAGTCCGACGGACAGATCAGCGATCCGGAGATGGCCCTGCTGCGCTATATGATGGACTCGTGGGAAATCACGCTCGAGGATATCGAGAACGAATTCGTCAAGCAGTAAGGTTCGCCGAGCCCCACCCCAGAGCCGCCCCTTATCTCGCTGGGCGGCTTTTTACTTTGTCCTGACTTCAGAGAACGTTGCATCATGAGCACAGGCCTGCAAGACGCGCCCGACCCAAGCCCCAACCACAGCGCTCCCTCGTCCACGAGCTGGGAGCAGCGGATCGCCGGCTATGACCAGTCGCTGCAGCTTGCTGGCAAGAGCCCGCACACGCGCAGCGCCTACCGCCGCGACCTGCAGGCGTTGGCCGCACTGCAAGGGGCGCAGGATCCTGCCACCCTCACCGCACAACAGATCCGCCTCGCCGTGGCACGGCTCCACGCCAAGGGGCACATTGGCCGCAGCCTGGCGCGCATGCTGTCCGCCTGGCGCGGATTCTTCGACTGGCTGATCGAACAGGAAAAACTCCCAGCCAACCCCTGCCACGGAATCCGGCCACCCAAAAGCCCGAAGACGCTTCCCAAGGCCCTGCCCGTCGACGCCACCAGTGCCCTGCTCGACGCCCCGATCGACCCTGAGGATGACCTAACCCTCCGCGACCAGGCCATGTTCGAGCTGCTCTACTCGTGCGGCTTGCGCCTGTCGGAGCTGACCGGGCTCGACCTTGCCGATCTCGATCTGGGCGAGGGCCTGCTCACCGCCCACGGCAAGGGCAACAAGACACGCATCCTGCCGATCGGCCGCCAAGCCCGGCAGGCGCTGGAACGATGGCTGGCAATCCGCCCCTCCCAGCCGGGCGAAGGTGCAGTATTCACCGGCAAGAGCGGGCGGCGGCTGTCCGGACGACAGGTGGAGAAACGGCTGGAACAGTGGGCGCAGCGCCACGGCAGCGACCGCCATGTCCATCCCCACATGCTGCGCCATTCTTTTGCCAGCCATCTACTGCAGTCTTCAGGCGATCTGCGCGCGGTCCAGGAGCTGCTGGGCCACGCCAACCTGTCCACCACGCAGATCTACACCAGCCTCGATTTCCAGCACTTGGCCAAGGTCTACGATGCCACCCACCCACGCGCCAAGCTGGATGAGAGCCCCCAGGCTGACGACGAGACATAAAAAACGCCGGACGAACCGGCGTTGTGACCTCTCGAAGCGATTGTCAGGCGGACAGCGGCTGACGGCCGATCAGCTGTATCAGGCGGGACAGCGCCGTTTCCACCGTCTGCCGGCGAACCTCGAGCCGATCGCCGGAAAAATGGCAGACGAAGGCCTCGGCTGCACCCTGACGGCCAGCCAGGGCGAACCATACCGTCCCCACCGGCTTCGCCACCGAGCCGCCTGCCGGACCGGCGATACCCGACACGGCCACCGCCCAGTCGGCCCCGGAGTGCAGCAGCGCCCCGGCCACCATTTCCCGCACGGTCCGCTCACTGACCGCGCCGTCTTCGGCCAACGTTTCGGCACGCACGCCGAGCATCTGCTGTTTGGCCTCGTTGCTATAGGTGACAAAGCCATAACCGAACCATGCCGAGCTGCCTGCGATATCGGTCACGGCCCCGGCAATCCGGCCGGCCGTGCAAGACTCAGCCAGAGTCAGGCACTCCCCTCGATCAAACAGTAGTTCGCCCAGTTGGCGAGCCAATTCCATCTCAGCGCTCATGACGACTCCGGAAATGGGCGATCAGCCCGTTGGTGGAACTGTCGTGCGCCAGCGCGCCTTCGGACGAGAGCTCCGGCAGGATGCGCTGCGCCAGTTGCTTGCCGTACTCGACACCCCATTGGTCGAAGGAATTGATTCCCCAGATCACACCCTGTACGAACACCTTGTGCTCGTACAAGGCCATCAGCATGCCGAGCGCGTGCGGCGTCAGCTTATCAAGAGCGAGCGTGTTGGAGGGCTGATTGCCGGGAAACAGTTTCTGCGGCAGCAGCATGTCGAGCCGGTCACCCGGCAGGTCGGACAACTCCGCCATCACTTCGGCCTCGGCCTTACCGCGCATCAGCGCCTCGGTCTGCGCCAGGCAGTTGGCCACCAGCACGGCATGCTGGTGGTCGACCCGGTAGTGGCTGTTCATCGGGATGATGAAATCGCATGGCACCAGGCGGGTGCCCTGATGCAGCAACTGGAAGAAGGCATGCTGGCTGTTCACGCCCTCCTCGCCCCAGATCACCGGTCCGGTCTTGAAGTCGAGCCGCTCGCCGAAGCGCCCGACACGCTTGCCATTGGACTCCATGTCCAGTTGCTGGATGTGGGCAGGCAGACGGCGTAGACCATGGTCGTACGGCATGATGGCGTGGGTATGGGCACCGTAGAAGGTGTTGTACCAGACGCCGATCAGCGCCAGGATCACCGGCATGTTGCGCTCGAACGGAGCGCTGAAGAAATGCTGGTCCATGGCATGACCGCCAGCCAAAAACTCGCTGAAGCACTCGAATCCGACTGCCAGCATCACCGGCAGGCCGATGGAGGACCACACCGAATAGCGTCCGCCGACCCAATCCCAAAAGCCGAACATGTTCTCCGGGTCGATGCCGAACGCCTTGACGGCACCGGCGTTGGTCGACACCGCGACGAAATGACGCGCAATATCCGCTTCCGTCGCCGCCTGCAGGAACCACTGCCGCGCCGCCTGGGCGTTGAGCAAGGTTTCCGGCGTGGAGAACGACTTCGATGCCACGATGAACAGGGTAGTGCGCGGGTCGAGCTTCTCCAGGGTGCGGGCGATATGCTGACCGTCCACGTTGGAGACGAAATGCACCGTCAGCCCCGGATGCGCGTACGGACCCAGCGCTTCGGCCACCACCAGCGGCCCGAGATCGGAACCGCCAATACCCAGATTGACCACGTCGGTCACCGGCAAGCCGGTATAGCCGCGCCATTCGCCGGCTCGCACCCGTTCGCTGAACGCCCGCAGACGTTGCAACACGGCGTGCACCTGCGGCACCAGGTCGACATCGTCCACTTCCAGCACCGCATCAGCCGGAAGGCGCAGCGCGGTATGCAGCACCGCGCGATCCTCGCTCACATTGATGCGCTCGCCACGGCGCATCGACTCCATCCAGCCCCGCAGGTTCACCGTTTCGGCCAACTCGAACAGCAGTTCGAAAGTCCGTTCGGTCATGCGGTTCTTGGAGTAATCCAGCAATAGGCCGTCGACTTCCAGTGAAAAGCGGCCGAATCGCTGCGGATCCAGCTGAAACAGTTCGCGCATGTGCATGTGGCGCGTGGCGCGCTGGTGCTGATGCAGCTTGGCCCAGACCGGTGAACCGTTGATGTCGTGACGACGGTAGTCCAGCATCGAAAAATCCAGTTGATGACGGGAAGACAGCCCGCCGGGAAAAGCGGGCCGGAAAACCAGCCGGCAAAAGAAATCATCGGGGATTCCCTGCGGCCATCGCCGCACCCTCAGGCCGGGCCAGGCAGCACAGCCGTACCCGTGGCACGGTGGGCAGCACTAGGCCGGCTGAAGGCAGCCGATTTATTCACAAGCCATCAGAGTTTGATGAAGTGCTCGCGGTAGTACTTCAATTCCTCGATCGATTCGAGGATGTCGGCCAAGGCCTGATGACGGCCTTTCTTCACCACGCCGCGCGCCACCTCGGGCTTCCAGCGCTTGCACAGCTCCTTCAGCGTCGACACGTCGAGGTTACGGTAATGGAAGAAGGCTTCGAGCCGTGGCATGCCGCGCGCCATGAAACGGCGATCCTGGCAAATCGAGTTGCCGCACATCGGCGAGGTCTTGGCCGGCACGTACTCCTGCAGGAACGCCAGCATCTGCTCCTCGGCATCGGTTTCGCTCAGGGTCGAGGCCTTGACCCGTTCGATCAGCCCCGAGCGGGCGTGGGTGGACTTGTTCCACTCGTCCATGCCATCCAGCACGCTGTCGGGCTGGTGAATCGCCAGCACCGGCGACTCGGCCAGCACGTTGAGCTGGCCATCGGTCACCACCACGGCAATTTCGATGATGCGGTCGCTATCCGGATTCAGGCCCGTCATTTCCATGTCGAGCCAGATGAGGTTGTTTTGATCTTGTGCCATACTGATCCATCTTTCTAAACGGTCGTATTTTCCGCCATTGCCGCACATCCGGCAAACGTCGCGCATTCTTTCCCATGACAAACGCCTTTACCTACGCCTTCCTGCTCGCCTTGGGGGGCTCCTTGCTGCTCCGGCTGTGGCTGGCCCGTCGCCACACCCGCCACATCCAGCGCCACCGCCAGCAGTTGCCGGCGGGCTTTGCCGACAGCATTCCACTGGAAGCCCACCAGCGCGCCGCCGATTACACCGTCGCCAAGACCCGGCTCGGCATGCTCAATGCCGCTGCCGATACCCTGCTGATCCTGGCCCTGACGCTGGGAGGCGGACTGCAGGGGTTGTGGCAGCTTTCGGCCAACCTTGCCGGATCGGACCTGCTGCGCGGACTGATCCTGATTGGCGCGGTCAGCCTGGTTTCCGGCGCGGTCTCCTTGCCCTTCAGCCTGGCCCGCACCTTCGGCGTCGAGGCCCGCTTCGGCTTCAACTCTACAACGCCCAAACTGTTCTTCCTCGACCTGATCAAGAGCACCACACTGGGCATAATGATCGGCGCGCCATTACTGCTACTGGTCTTGTGGCTGATGTCGATCATGGGCAGCCTGTGGTGGCTGTGGGTGTGGCTGCTGTGGAGCGCCTTCAGTGTGCTCTTGGTGGCGGTCTACCCGACCCTGATCGCCCCTCTATTCAACAAATTCCAACCGCTGCAGGATGCCACGCTGAGCCAGCGCATCGACGCCCTGCTCCAGCGTTGCGGCTTCAAGAGCCAAGGCATCTTCGTCATGGACGGTTCCACCCGCTCCAGCCATGGCAACGCCTACTTCACCGGCTTTGGTTCGAGCAAACGCATCGTGTTCTTCGACACCCTGCTCAAACGCCTCGAACACGACGAGATCGAAGCGGTACTGGCTCACGAACTGGGGCACTTCCACAAGCGCCACGTCATCAAGCGCATCGGACTCACCTTCGCGCTCTCCCTGGGCTTGCTGTTCATCCTGGGTCGGCTGATCGATGCCTCCTGGTTCTATCAGGGACTGGGGCTGACCAGCCAAAGCAGCGCCTTGGCGCTGGTGCTGTTCTTCATGGTGATCCCTGCCTTCACCTTCCCGCTGACACCGCTCTCCAGCCTGCTGTCACGCCGCCACGAATATGAAGCCGACGATTTTGCCGCCGCGCAGGTTTCCGCCGAGGCGCTGGCGTCGGCCTTGGTCAAGCTGTATCGGGACAATGCCTCGACGCTTACCCCCGACCCGCTGCATTCGGCCTTTTACGACTCCCACCCGCCGGCGACACTGCGCATCGCCCATCTGAAAGGAGAGCACGCATGAACCTCACGGCAATGCATTGCCAGGCCCAGCATGGCAAGAGCCCGCTGGACGCCACCCGTCAGCAGCAACATCTCGCCGCCCTGCCCGGCTGGGAAATCCAAGGCATCGAGCTGGTCAAGACCTTCCGCTTCGGCAATTACTACGAAACCATGGCGTTCGTGAACGCCCTGGCCTGGATTGCCCATCAAGAAGACCATCACCCAGACCTGTCGGTCCACTACAACCGCGCTGTGGTGCACTTCAGCACCCACGACGCCAACGGTCTCACCCTCAACGACTTCATCTGCGCGGCAAAAACGGAAGCCCTGCTGAATAGGCCTGCATGAAACAAACCGGACAGATCATCCGCAGCTACGGCCGCCGCTTCATTGTCGAAACCGACGGCCGCTCCTACGATTGCACCACTCGCGGCAAACGCGTCAACTACGCCTGCGGTGACTTCGTCGACATCCTGATCCAGAATGACGAACAGGCCGTTATCGAAAACGCCCACGAAAGGTGCAGCCTGCTCTACCGCCAGGACGACTGGAAAACCAAGATGATTGCGGCCAACGTCACCCGCATTCTGTTCGTGACTGCCGCCGTTCCCACCCCAAGCGAAGAGTTCCTCAACCGGGGCCTGATCGCCGCCGAGGCCGCCGATATCGAGCCCATCATCCTGGTCAACAAGTCAGACCTGCCGGAAACCGCCGCCTGGCTAAAAAAACTGGAGCTGTATCAGGCGCTGGGCTATCACGTCCTCAGTCTATCGGCCAAACAGAGCGTGGAAGAACTTCGCCCCCTGCTGGCCGGCCACACTTCGGTTTTTGTTGGACAGTCGGGCATGGGCAAGTCCACCCTGACCAACGCCTTGCTGCCGGACGCCCGTGCACGAATCGGTGATATTTCCACTGCTCTCGACTCCGGCCGGCACACCACGACGCATGCCGCGCTCTATCATCTCGACTCGAACAGCCACTTGATCGACTCACCGGGATTGCAGGAATTCGGCCTGAAACACCTTCAAGCCACTGATCTCGTACATTATTTTCCCGAGATGCGCCCCCTCATCGGGCAGTGCCGCTTCCATAATTGTGCCCACCTGGCCGAACCGGACTGCGCCATCAAGGAAGCCGCCAAGAGCGGGAAAATAAGCCAGTATCGCATGGAATTGTTACAAAGACTGACAAGCGAACTGAACAAGATAACAGCATAAGTTATGCAATCCCGCTGATGATTTACAAAGCCAGACAATGCCCCTATTCTGTCGTGCAAAGAACCTCAAAACAGCGCACTTACAGCGCTTCTCACAGACAGGAGACGAGATAATGGCAAAGAGAATCGCTTTGGTTTCGGGCGGCATGGGCGGTATCGGGACCTCGATTTGCAAGGCTCTCGCCGCTGCCGGCCACACCGTGGTCACCACCTACAGCAAACCGGGCAAGGAACAAGCCTGGCTGGCTGACATGAAAGAAGCCGGCTACCAGGCCTACGCCTATCAGTGCGACGTCACCGACACCGCCGCTTGCCAGGCCATGGTCGAGAAGATCACTCAGGACATCGGCCCGGTCGACATCCTGGTCAACAACGCCGGCATCACCCGCGATGCGACCTTCAAGCGCCTGACCAAGGACGACTGGAGCGCGGTCATCAGCACCAACCTGGACTCGGTCTTCAACATGGCCAAACCGGTGGTCGACGGCATGGTGGAGCGCGGCTGGGGCCGAATCATCAACATTTCGTCGATCAACGGCCAGAAGGGCCAGTTCGGCCAGACCAACTACTCTGCCGCCAAGGCCGGCATGCATGGCTTCACCATGGCGCTGGCCCAGGAAGTGGCCAAGAAGGGCGTGACCGTCAACACCATCTCCCCGGGCTACATCGCCACGGATATGGTCATGGCAGTACCGGAAGACGTGCGCAACAAGATCATCGCCCAGATCCCGGTTGGCCGCCTTGGCAAGCCGGAAGAAATCGCCGGCCTGGTCAACTACCTGGCCTCCGACGTATCCGGCTTCATGACCGGCGCCAACCTGGCGATCAACGGCGGCCAGCACACCATGTAACCATCGCCACCATGGCGATGACGCCCGACCCGACCGCTTGTCACCCTTACGAGACAGGCAGCCCGGTCGGGCTTTTTCATGGCACTATACCTGCCCGCAATGGCACCACCCGAAACGAAGATTCCAGATGGCCGAACAACTGATTATCGAAGGCGGCAGCAAAGCCGAGAAATACCAGACGCTGCTACCGCAAACCCGTGCCCTGCTTGACCACGAAACCGACCAGGTCGCGGCCCTGGCGAACCTGTGCGCCGCGCTCAAGATGACTTTCGACTGGCTGTGGGTCGGCTTCTACGTTGTCAAGAATAATGAACTGGTCCTGGCGCCGTTCCAGGGGCCGATAGCCTGTACGCGCATCCCGCACGGCAAGGGCGTCTGCGGTGCGGCATGGAAGGAAAACCGCACGCTGGTTGTACCCGACGTCGACACCTTCCCGGGTCACATCGCCTGCTCTTCCAGTTCCCGCTCCGAGATCGTCGTCCCGGTACGCCTGCCGGACGGCCAGGTCGCCGCCGTGCTGGACGTCGATTCGGAACAGCTCAACCAGTTTGACGATGTCGACGCCCACTTCCTCGAGAGTATCGTCGCCCCGCTTGCCCGGCTCTTTACCGCCGCGCCGGCTAACGCGGCACCCTGATCTCGAGCCACTGCCGCAAGGCTACTGCATCCATGTGCACGATCTCGGCCGACGCCGCGCCGAGGTCCTGCACCAACTGCTCCAGATACCCCTGCACCATCGATCGACGTTCGGCATCGGCACGCGTCACCACCGCTGACATTTCCAGCAACTGGTCATTGAGCCGGTTGCGGCTTTGCGATTCGCTGTCGAGCATGCGCTGGAGTTGCTCGCGCTGCTCCTCGAGCGTCTCGAGCCTTGCCGACAAGCGTCCGCATTCTCGTTCTCGCTCGGCCAGTCGCTCCTGCCACAGCGTCGTGGACCGGCCAAGCTCCTTGCGCATAGCGAGCAACTCGCCCTCCAGGCGCTCCTCAGTGGCTTTCATCTGCTGGCGCTCTTCTTCGATCTGCTCGTAGAGCCGCACGCGCAAGCCTTCCAAGCGCTCATACGCCAAGGCCTCGCGCCGGGCGCTTTCTTCCTTCTCCTGTTGTGCCTGGCGCTCGGCCTTCTCCCGGAACTCGGAGAATCGTCCCTCGCTCTCTTGCTGAATTTTCTCTACCTGAACCAGCGCCTTTTCCAACGCCTGGCCACGCTCTTGCAAGGCCCGCTCGAGCGACTCGCAGCGCGCTTGCTCCGACTTCAGCTGCCCCGCCAGCGCGGCCAGCCTGGCCGACTCCATGTCAAGCTCATGCCGGGCCGCCACCAACGCCAGCTCCGCACTCTCCAGCGCCTGACGCAACTCGCCGCCGGCCTCTTTTTCGGCCGCCAGCTCTGCCTGCCACTCCTGGCGCACCGACTCCAGCCGACTGTCAGACTCGTCACAAGCGCGCTGCCAGATTTGCTCGAAGGCTTCGGCCAACCCTGCCGGCCAGTCTGGCCGGCGCGCGGATACGGCCACGCGCGACAGGAACTCCTGGCGCCATTCCTTCAGCGTATTGTTGATCGTGGTGTTTGAGCCGGTGCCCAAGCGCGCCCGAACCTCAATCACCGTAGGCCAGACCCCCTCGCCGACCAACTCAAACGCCACCTGGCGAACGCGGGAATAAATATCCGCCCCCATCTAAACCCTCTCTTCTTATCGTACCGGCCAGCATCACCGCGCCACCGAACATCAACACATGATTATAAGATCAATTCATTTTCATCCTGCGCCACGTCATTCTTCCCCATCGCGTCGCAACAAATCGCGATCGAACGCCTCAACCTGCTCTTTCAAGCTGGAATGAATGTAGTAACGCTGGGTCGTGGCATGCGACTTGTGCCGCAAACGCTCTGCCGTCAAGTGAATCGGCACGCCGGCCCGTGCCGCATGCGACGCCAGCGAATGACGAATCCAGTGTGTCGAAGCTGCCTTCAGGGCTTCACTCCACTGCACATCGAGCGCGCGCGCCACAGGCTCGGCCATTCGAAAGAACCACTTCAAGGCGCTATAGATCTGCAGCCCCTGGATCGCCCCGACGCCATCCAATGCGGACACCAGCGGCACACCTCCCTCTCCCCGCTGCGGGTAATCAGGCAAGCCGCGGAACCGCCGATACCGCACCAAAGCGTCGATCGCCTGGCGGTCCAGCGGCACATCGACCACCCGCCCCCCTTTACCCATCACCCGCCACAGCCACAGCCCCTGCGTTCGATGGATATGTCCCATGCGAGCACCGGCCAGTTCGCTTCGTCGCGCCGCGGTCCGGTACAGCCACTCCAAAAGGAAGCGCAAGCGTTCAACCCGAGCCCGGCGGGTCGCCGTCGATACCGGCAAGGCATCGAGAAAATCAACCAGCCACCCCCACAAACCCGGCTCGATCCAGCGATTGATCGCCACCTGCCCCTCTTCGTCAAAACCTGCCGGCGCCACGGTCTCGCGGCCACGCTGGTTTTTACCGAGCAAGCGGAAAGGGTTGGCCGCCAAATAGGAGGCGTTGACCAGGTAGTCGAATAACGCCTGCAGAATGATTTTGGCTTGCCGCCGGCTCGATTCCTTCAGCGGCCCATTGATCAAGCGCCAATGCGCCGGCCATTCCGGATGGCGCTCCGGCCCGGCCAGCCAATCGAAGTAACGATGCAAGTCTTCCACCCGCAAACCTGAAACCGGTTTTTGCTGAAAACTGATCGACCACAAGGCCAGCCGATACGCCTCTTTCCTGTAGGCACGATGCGTATTGGGGTTATCTATTGTCGCAAGCCAGCATTCAATCGCCTCAAGGTCATTGGCCGCGTTGATCTGGCATGCCTGATCAAGTTGCAGCGAACGATTGCCCAACACGAAAGAAAGCCCCTCCTGCTGGAGTAGCGCCGCCACCTCACATGAGGTCGGCAACCCCTTCAATTC
>NZ_JBYSWM010000043.1:0-23741 GCF_058781125.1 Pseudogulbenkiania sp. FW507-F1
TTAGCGCCGATGATAGTGCGGCATTGCCGTGTGAAAGTAGGACACCGCCAGACTCCCCTCAAGAAAGCCCAGCTCATCCGAGCTGGGCTTTTTGCTTTGTGCTTTGTGCCGGCCGAAAGCCCGAACCGCCCGTCGGGGCTCCGATAAAGCGGCGCTTGGCGGCGCTGGCTCCTCATTCCCCCTCCGCAGACGGCAAGAAAAAAGGCCGGATTGAGCTGCGGCTGCAGGCCGAGGTTGGCCGAAGCGTCGCGTGGCTTTGTTAAAAAAATACCCCGCCGGCTGTGCCTGGCGGGGTGTGGTCGTGCATGGGGTTTGGCGATCAGCTGATGCGCTCGATCTGGGCGCCGACGCCGTTGAGTTTCTGTTCGATGTGTTCGTAGCCGCGATCGAGGTGGTAGATGCGGTCGACCACGGTTTCGCCATCGGCGACCAGGCCGGCGATCACCAGGCTGGCCGAGGCGCGCAGGTCGGTCGCCATGACGGTGGCGCCGGACAGGCGCTGGACGCCCTTGACCACGGCGGTGTTGCCCTCGATATCGATCTTGGCACCCATGCGGTTGAGCTCCGGCACGTGCATGAAGCGGTTCTCGAAGATGGTCTCGGTCATCATCGCGGCGCCGTCGGCGATGGCGTTGAGGGTCATGAACTGGGCCTGCATGTCGGTCGGGAACGCCGGGTAGGGCAGCGTGCGCAGGTTGACCGACTTGGGACGGCGCTTCATGTCGAGCGAGATCCAGTCGTCGCCGGCTTCGACCACGGCGCCGGCTTCGACCAATTTGTCGAGGATGGCGTCCATGGTGAGCGGCGCGGCGTTACGCAGCACGACGTGGCCCTGCGTGGCGGCGGCGGCGACCAGGAAGGTGCCGGCTTCGATGCGGTCCGGCATGATGGCGTGATCGGCGCCATGCAACGCTTCGACGCCTTCGATCACCAGGCGGTCGCTACCGATGCCGCTGATGCGGGCACCCATCTTGTTCAGGCACAGGGCGAGGTCGGTGACTTCCGGCTCGCGCGCGGCATTTTCCAGGATCGTGGTGCCGTCGGCCAGCGCCGCGGCCATCAGCAGGTTCTCGGTGCCGGTCACGGTGACCATGTCCATCACCACGCGCGCGCCGCGCAGGCGCTTCGCCGTGGCCTTGACGTAGCCGTGTTCGATGGTGACGTCGGCACCCATCGCGACCAGGCCCTTGATGTGTTGTTCGATCGGACGGCTGCCGATGGCGCAGCCGCCCGGCAGGCTGACGGTGGCCTCGCCGAAGCGTGCCAGCGTCGGGCCAAGCACCAGGATGGAGGCGCGCATGGTCTTGACCAGCTCGTAGGGGGCGACCAGGTTGTTGATGCCGGCGCCGGTAATCTCGACTTCGTGCACGTTGTCGGTCATGACGCGCGCGCCCATGCCCTGCAGCAGCTTCTGGGTGGTGGAGACGTCGCGCAGCATCGGTACGTTGCTGAGCCTGAGCGTGTCGGCGGTCAGCAGGCTAGCGCACAGGATGGGCAGGGCGGCGTTCTTGGCGCCCGAGACGCGGATTTCGCCGTTGAGCGGGCCGTTGCCGCGGATGAGCAGTTTGTCCATGAGTTAGAGCCTGTGGTGAACCGGCATGCGAGCCGCGCCAAGTGGCCTGTTTGGGCTGGCTTGGCGTGGTCGCGCAGGTCAGAGTCAGTCATTGGCCAAGCGGGTAGCGCCACGGATGGCAAGCGGCACGCTTGGCCTTGGGGGAGGCGACACCACCGCACGGCGATGTCGCGCCTCGTTAAGCTGTGACCGCAGGGCGGCGCGAGAGACGCCCTGCGGTGTGGTGCCGCCAATGCGGCGGGCACGGCTGCAGCCAGGTGCTAGCCTTGCTGTTTCGCCCACTCTTCCGGCGTCTGCGCCTTGACGATGGAGAGCGCGTGGATCTCGTTGCTTTGCAACTGTTCCTTGATCACTTCCTTGACCAGGCGGTGCCGGTCGATCAGGCGTTTGCCGGCAAAGGCCTCCGATACCACGACGGCGTAGAAGTGGTGGCCGTCGCCTTCCACCTCGAGATGGGTGCAGTCGAGGCCGGCGGCGATGTACTGTTTGACTTGTTCGGTAGTAGCCATGCTGTGTGATCCTTGCGAACTATCCTAGTGTCTGAGCTTGTAGCCACGATGAAGCAGCCACAATGCCAGAGCGGACAGCAAAATGAAACTGGCGCCGACCACGCCGAGCGACAGCCAGGGGCTGATGTCGGCCTGGCCGAAGAAGCCGTAGCGGAAGCCGTCGATCATGTAGAACACCGGGTTGACGTGCGATGCGGCACGCCAGAAGCCCGGCAGGCTGTGGATCGAGTAGAACACCCCGGACAGGAAGGTGAGCGGCATGATCAAAAAATTCTGGAACGCCGCCAGCTGGTCGAACTTCTCGGCCCAGATGCCGGCGATGACGCCCAAGGTACCGAGGACCGCCGAGCCCAGCAGGGCGAAGATCAGCACCCACAGCGGGTGCGTGGGCAGGCCGAGACCGAACCAGGACGTCACCAGCAGGACGCCGGCGCCCACGGCGAGCCCGCGCACCACTGCGGCCAGCAGGTAGGCGGCGAAGAACTCCAGCGCGGTCAGCGGCGGCAGCAGCAGGAACACGATGTTGCCGGTGATCTTGGACTGGATCAGGCTGGACGAGCTGTTGGCGAAGGCATTCTGCGCCATCGACATCATCGCCAGGCCGGGGATCAGGAAGGCGCTGTAGCTTACCCCAGGGTAGGCTTCGACGTGCTTCGACAGCACGTGGGCGAAAATCAGCTGATACAGCAGCGCGGTGAGCACCGGCGCCGCCACGGTTTGGAAGGAGACCTTCCAGAAGCGGACGAGTTCCTTGCGGAACAGGGTGAGGAAGCCCTGCATCAGTTGGCCCCCCCTTGCATCGTGTGTACGAAGACGTCTTCCAGATCGACCTCGATCATGCTCAGTTCGCGCACCTCGACGCTAGCCTGGCGCAGCGTGGCCAGCACGCCCTCCAGCGCGCCGAGTTCGGGCAGGCGCAGGATGTGGCGGCCGTCTTCCTGGCGCAGCCGCAGCGCCTCCAGGCTCGCCGGCAAGTCGGACGACAGCTTCAGGGCGACGTCGCGCTCGTTGCTGCGTGCGAGCAGCTTGTCTTTGGTTTCCAGTGCGACCAGACGGCCCTTCTTCAGCATCGCGATGCGGTTGCACAGGGCCTCGGCCTCTTCCAGGTAGTGCGTGGTGAGCACGATGGTATGGCCGGCATGGTTGAGTTCCTGCACGAAGCTCCACAGGCTCTGGCGCAGCTCGACGTCGACGCCGGCGGTGGGCTCGTCCAGCACGATCACCGGCGGGCGGTGCACCAGCGCCTGGGCCACCATCACGCGCCGCTTCATGCCGCCGGACAGCGCGCGCATGTTGACGTCGGCCTTGTCGGAGAGGCCGAGCTTGAACAGCAGCTCGTCGAGCCAGGCGTCGTTACGCGTCAGGCCGAAGTAGCCGGACTGGAAGCGCAACGTCTCGCGCACCGTCAGGAAGGGGTCGAACACCAGTTCCTGAGGAACCACCCCCAGGCTCTGACGCGCCGCCTTGTAGTCGCTGACCACGTCGTGACCCATGATGCGGATGGTGCCGCTATCCGGGCGCGTCAGGCCCGCCATGGCGGAAATGAGCGTGGTTTTGCCGGCGCCGTTGGGGCCGAGCAGGGCGAAGAATTCGCCGGGTTCGACGCGGAAGCTGACGTTGTCGAGGGCCAGCAGTTGGCCGAAGCGTCTGCTGACCGCGGAAATGTCGATGGCCGGGACCATGGTGGCTGGGGATCGGGTAAAAGGTAACAATTATACTGCCGGCTCAGGGGTGGGGGGAAAGTTGTTCCAGTACCTCGGGCCTGAACAGTCCTGCGTAGAGGCAGGACAACAGCGCCGGGGTGTCGCGTGCAAGGTCGAAGCGTTGCGCGTCGGCCAGCCAGATGCGCAACAGGCCGTCGTGCAGCGCCTGCAGCGACTGTGCCGCCATCACCGGCTGCACCTGCGGCTGCAGCTGGCCGCGAGCCTGTGCGGCCAGCAGGATCTGGGTCAGGGTGGAGTGAGCCTCGCGCATCTTGGCGATGCATTCGTCCTGCACCGGGGCCAGCTCGTCGACATGCTCGGTGCGCAGGAAGATCACCTGCAGTACCCGTTGCAGGCGGGCGTCGAGGGTGACCGAGCGCAGCAGGCTGTTGCTGAATCTCCACAAGGCCGCCGCCGGGTTGTGCGCGGCACCGGCCTTGAGTTCGCCGAGGTGAGTGTCGAAGTTGGGGATGATGCGGTCGAGCATGGCACGGTACAGGTCGAGCTTGTTCTCGAAATGCCAGTAGACGGCACCCCGGGTGAGGCCGGCGGCGCTGGCGATGCTCGCCAGGGTGGTACGGGAAACGCCATGCGTGCTGAACAGCGCCTCGGCGGTATCCAGGATGCGACAGCGGGTTTGCTCGGCTTCTTCTCGGGTGCGACGTGCCATGGTGCTCGGTGGTTTGATACAACCGCCGAGTTTAACGGCCGGCCGGCGATTAGCCTACTGGTTATAAGAGAAACGCCGCGCTTTAGCCGTACGGCATGACTGAGGGGCATCGAGGCTCGTGGCGGCGAGACGCGTCAGCGCCGCCGCCGTCGGCAGGTTGGCCGAAGCCCGGTGTGGCGGGTTTACAGCGGGGCCGAGGCCTCAGCGGGGGGCGGCGCCATCAGCTGGTCGATGTCGATATTTTCGTCATCGGACGGCGCCTTCGGCAGATCGGCACCGACCTGCTTGGCGCGTAGCTGCAGGTAGGCATCGCGTATGTAGGAGTAGGGGTCGAGGGCCGCTTCGTCCACGGTTTTCTCGAGGCCAAGCAGGCGCGCGCGCGTGTTCACGCCATCGAGTACGGCGCCGGCGGCCAGTTGGGTGTGGGTCTGGAACACCACGCCCGGTTCGGGACTGGCGGTGTACGTGGCGGCGGTGCCCAGGCCGTCGCGCACGGTGGAGGGTCCCAGGAGCGGCAGCACCAGGTAGCTGCTGTTCTTCCAGCCCCAGCTGGCGAAGGTATCGCCGAGCGTGGTCTTGTTGTTGGCGAGGCCGGCCGGCGTGGCGATGTCGATCAGGCCGAACAGGCCGAAGGTGGAGTTGAGCGCCACCCGCATCACGTCGTTGGTGGTCTTCTGTGCATCGGCGCGCAGGGCGTTGTTGACGGCGCTGTAGGCATCGCGGATGTTGTCGAAGAAGTTGCCGACCGCGATGCGCAGCGGCCGCGGCGTGACGGTGCGGTAGCCCTCGGCCACCGGTTTCACCACGGCGCGGTCGGCAGTGTCGTTGAAGCGGTAGACGGCGCGGTTCATCGGCTCGAGCGGGTCGAGCGGTTCGTGGGGATTGGCGCAACCGGCCAACGCGATGCTCAGCAACAGCAGGTGAGCGGTTTTCATGACAGATTTCCGGAAGGGCCTTGCAGCAGTTCGTCGAGTCCGTAGAGGCGGGCCAGGCTCGCCAGCGTGGGGGGCAGGGTGCCAATGCGCAAGACGCGACCGCCTTGCCGACCGTGCCGCACCAGCTCCAGCAGCAGTGCCAGCGCCGCCGAGTCGGACGCGGTGACACCGGACAGGTCGATTTCCTGTGCCGCGCTGCCGTTCAGCTGGCGCTTGAGCTGGACCAGCTGGGCCGCAGCGGAGTCCATGTCGATCCGGCCGGACAGCTGCAGCCGGCTGGAAGCGGCCGTATCGTTCATTACGCCCCCGTGCCTTTGGCCAGGTTGTCGTTCTTGTTGCGCAGCACCTTGATCAGGCCGTCGATGCCGTTCTTGCGGATCTCTTCGTTGAACTGGTTGCGGTACACCGTGACCAGACTGGCGCCCTCGACGCTGACGTTATAGACCTTCCAGCCCTGCGCCGTCTTGTACAGCGTGTAGTCGATCGCCACCGGCTTCTTCTCGCCGTTGCTGGGCAGCGTCACTTCCGACTTCACCGTGGCTTCGCGGCCGTCGTTGGCGAACACGGCGTTCGGCTTGACGTCGACCTGGGCGTTCTTGAAGCGCGTCATGGTGGAGGAGTAGGTGCGCGACAGCAGGCTCTGGAATTGTTGCGTCAATTCGGTCTGCTGCTGCGGGTTGGCTTCACGCCAGCCGCGGCCGACCGCGAGCGCCGTCATGCGCTGGAAGTCGAACTTCGGCAGCACCAGCTTTTCCACCTGGTCGCGGATCTTGGCGGTGTTCTTGCCGTCGTCCTGCTTGATCAGGTCGAGCACTTCGCGCGAGGTGCCGCGCACCATGTCGACCGGGGAGTCGGCGGCCAGCGCCGGAACGGACAGGCCCAGCAGCATGGCCAGGCTAACGAGCAGTTTTTTCATGATTGTTCACGCTTTATGACAGGTCATGGGTAAGCCGGAGGGAGGGGCGGCCTTACTGCGCGCCACTGCTACCGGCGGGGCTTCCTTCTTTGGCAGCGCCTTTTTCGGCAAAGTTCAGCATGAATTTGCCGATCAGCTGCTCCAGCACCAGCGCCGACGAGGTCAGGTCGATGCGTTCGCCCGGCTTCAGGTTGTCCGGGTCGCCGCCCTGCACCAGGCCGATGTACTGCTCGCCGAGCAGGCCGGAGGTGAGGATTTCGGCGCTGGTATCGCGGCTGAACTGGTAGCGCTTGTCCAGCGACAGCGTTACCTTGGCCAGGTAGCGCTGGGTATCGAGCTCGATGCTGGCGACGCGGCCGACCACCACGCCGGAAGACTTCACCGGCGCCTTGACCTTGAGGCCGCCGATGTTGTCGAACTCGGCGTACAGCGGGTAGCTGGCTTCGGCGCTCTGCGGGGTCAGGTTGGCCACCTTGAGCGAGAGGAAGGTGACGGCGGCAATGCCGATGGCGACAAAAATGCCGACCCACAAATCAATCGTCGTGCGTTTCATTCGGTTATTTTCCTAGAACATGAAGGCGGTCAGCACGAAGTCCAGCGCCAGGATCACCAGGGCAGAGGTGACCACGGTGCGTGTGGTGGCCGAGGAGACGCCGGCCGCGGTCGGCGTGGCGTCGTAGCCTTCGAAAACGGCAATCAGGGTGACGGCGATGCCGAAGAACAGGCTCTTGATCAGGCCGTTGATGACATCGTTGTGCAGATCGACCGAGTTTTGCATCTGCGACCAGAAGGTGCCTTCGTCGAGCCCGATCAGCTGCACGCCGACGAAATAGCCGCCGAAGATGCCGGTGACGTTGAACAGCGCGGCCAGCACCGGCATCGAGATCACGCCGGCCCAGAAGCGCGGCGCCACCACGCGGGCGATCGGGTTGACCGCCATCACGCTCATGGCGTCGAGCTGTTCGGTGGCCTTCATCAGGCCGATTTCGGCCGTCATCGCGCTGCCCGAGCGGCTGGCGAACAGCAGCGCCGCCAGCACCGGGCCCAGTTCGCGCAGCAGCGACAGCGCCACCAGCGCGCCCAGCGCATCGGCCGAGCCGAAGCGCGACAGCGTGTTGTAGCCCTGCAGGCCCAGCACCATGCCGACGAACAGGCCGGAGACCACGATGATGATCAGCGACAGCACGCCGGCGAAGTACACTTCGCGGATGGTCAGGTTGAGGCGGCGGAAGCTCTGCCCGGATTGCAGCAGGATGGCCAGCAGGAAGCGGCTGGCGAAACCGAGTCGCCAGATGGCGTTGATGGTGACGTGGCCGAGGTGGCGCAACGGGGCGGTGAGGGTTTCAAACATGGCGGACTCCGCTCAGGCCCAGGTCGTCGGCCAGGCTGCGCTGGGCCGGGTAGGCGAAATGCACCGGGCCATCGGCCTCGCCGTGCACGAACTGGTGTACCCACGGCGAGTCGGAGGCGCGGACCTCCTCCGGCGTGCCTTCGGCGACGATGCTGCCGTTGGCGACGAAGTAGACGTGGTCGACGATCTCCAGCGACTTGTGCACGTCGTGGGTGACCATCACCGCGCTGGTGCCGAGCGCGTCGTTGAGTTTCTTGATCAGCAGCGCGATGACGCCGAGCGAGATCGGGTCGAGCCCGGTGAACGGTTCGTCGTAGAGCATGATTTCGGGGTCGAGCGCGATGGCGCGGGCCAGGGCGACGCGGCGCGCCATGCCGCCGGACAGCTCGGCCGGCATCAGTGCCTGGGTGCCGCGCAGGCCGACGGCGTTGAGCTTCATCGTCACCAGGTCGGCGATCATCGATTCCGGCAGCCGGGTATGTTCGCGCAGCGGAAACGCCACGTTGTCGTGCACCGACAGATCGGTGAACAGGGCGCCGAACTGGAACAGCATGCCCATGCGGCGGCGGTGGGCGTGGAGCTCGCGCGCGTTCATGGTGGCCACGTTCTGGCCGTCGACCAGCACTTCGCCTCGCTGGGCGCGGTATTGGCCGGAGATCAGGCGCAGCAGCGTGGTTTTGCCGCTGCCGCTGCCGCCCATGATGGCGACCAGTTTGCCGCGCGGAATGCGCAGATTGATGTCTTTCAGGACCGGTCGGTCGGTGTAGCCGAAGCTGACCTGCCTGAATTCGATGAATGAATCGTCTTGGGACACGGAGGTTCCGGTTGCGTCTTTATCAGGAAGCAAGAGCGTATGAGCCCTTATCGGGCGATTGACGGATTTTATCCTGTTGTGCTGGGCGCGCCAAATCCGACCGATGGAACAGTCTGTTCTGTTGCGGTGCACACAACGGTTTCGGGGGTTTCGGGCTCGCCCGGCAAACAAAACAGCCCGGAGGAACCGGGCTGTCTGTCGGGTGCGGTCCGGCTCAGACGCCGCGCAGCAGGTCGTTGATGCTGGTCTTGCTGCGGGTCTGGGCGTCGACCTTCTTCACGATCACGGCGCAGTACAGGCTGTGGCTGCCGTCCTTGGAGGGCAGGTTGCCGGACACCACCACCGAGCCCGGCGGAATGCGGCCGTAGCTGACTTCGCCGGTTTCGCGGTCGTAGATCTTGGTGGACTGGCCGATGTAGACGCCCATCGAGATCACCGAGCCTTCGCCGACGATGACGCCTTCGACCACTTCGGAACGGGCGCCGATGAAGCAGTTGTCTTCGATGATGGTCGGGTTGGCTTGCAGCGGCTCGAGTACGCCGCCGATGCCGACGCCGCCGGACAGGTGCACGTTCTTGCCGATCTGGGCGCAGGAGCCGACGGTGGCCCAGGTGTCGACCATGGTGCCTTCATCGACGTAGGCGCCGATGTTGACGTAGGACGGCATCAGCACGGTGTTCTTGGCGATGAACGAGCCCTTGCGCGCCACGGCGCCCGGCACCACGCGGAAGCCGGCCTGCTGGAAGCGCTCCTGGTTCCAGTCGGCGAACTTGGTGTCGACCTTGTCGAAGTAGCGCGACACGCCGTCGTCCAGCACGGCGTTGTCGCGGATGCGGAACGACAGCAGCACGGCCTTCTTCACCCACTGGTTGACGACCCAGTCGCCGTCGATCTTCTCGGCGACGCGCAGGCGGCCGGCGTCCAGTTCGTCGATGACCTGGCCGATGGCGGCCTTCAGTTCGGCGGAAACGGTGGCGGGGGTGATCTCGGCGCGCTTTTCGAACGCGTCTTCGATCAGGGTCTGGATCGGGTGCATGTGGTTCAGTCCTTGTGCAAGATGGATGGTGGTCATTGTAGTGGTTTCCGGTTCAGGCGTGGCGTCGGGCAAAGCGGACCAGGCGCTCGGCGGCCTCGACGCAGTCGGCCAGCGGCGCCACCAGGGCGATGCGGATGTAGCCGGCGCCGGGATTGACGCCGTGGGCGTCGCGCGCGAGCAAGGAGCCGGGCAGCACGGTGACGTGTTCTTCGGCGAACAGGGCGCGGGCGAAGGCCTGGTCGCCGCCGCCGGGCACGCGTGCCCACAGGTAGAAGCTGGCATCCGGCAGGCTGACAGCGAAGGCTTCGGCCAACTTGGCGTGAACCGCCGCGAACTTGGCGCCATACGCCGCGCGGTTGGCTTCGACGTGCTGCTCGTCGTTCCAGGCAGCGACGCTGGCGGCCTGGATGGTCGGGCTCATGGCGCCGCCGTGGTAGGTGCGGTAGAGCAGGAAGCTTTCCAGCAGCGCGGCGTCGCCGGCGACGAAGCCGGAGCGCAGGCCGGGCGCGTTGGAGCGCTTGGACAGGCTGGTGAACATCACCAGGCGGCTAAAATCGCGGCCGAGTTGCTGGGCGGCCTGCAGCCCGCCCAGCGGCGGCTGGCCGAAGTGGATCTCGGAGTAGCATTCGTCCGAGGCGATGACGAAGCCGTAACGGTCGGACAGCTCGAACAGCCGGCGCCAGTCTTCCAGGTTCATCACCGCGCCGGTGGGGTTGCCCGGGCTGCACACGAAGACCAGCTGGGTGCGCTGCCATACCGCCTCGGGCACCGCCGCCCAGTCGGGCTGGAAGCGGTTTTCGGCGAGGCAGTTGACGTAGTAGGGCTCGGCGCCGGCCAACAGCGCCGCGCCTTCGTAGATCTGGTAGAACGGGTTGGGCGAGATCACCACCGGCTTCTGTGCGCCGGAGGCGTCGATCACGGTCTGCACGAAGGCGAACAGCGCCTCGCGGCTGCCGTTCACCGGCAGCACTTCGCGCAGCGGGTCGAGCGTGAGGCCGTAGCGGCGCTCGGCCCAGGCGGCGCAGGCCGCGCGCAGGGCGTCGGAGCCCAGCGTGGCGGGGTAGCTCGCCAAGCCGTCGAGCGCATCGACCAGGGCCTGCTTTACCACGTCCGGGGTCGGGTGCTTGGGTTCGCCGATCGACAGGTTGACGTGGGGCAGCCCGGCCGGCGGCGTCACGCCCGCCAGCAGCGACCGCAGCCGCTGGAAGGGGTAGGGCTGCAGAAGGGCAAGATTCGGATTCACTTTGGGCTCCCGGCGCGACGACAAAGCGGCCATTTTAATGGAGATCGGTGCGGTTGGTGCAAAACAAACGCCGCTGCCGGGGAGGCGGCCTGCTACGCTCCCGCTCCGCAGGAGGTCAGGCTGATCGCGCGCAAGAACATCGAAGCCATCGTTTCCCGGCAACGGAAGAAACCGTGACGGACAAGGCCGGCTACGTGCTGACCCGCTGCTCCGGCCACGCGGCGCGCCGCGTTCCCGGCGACCATCCGGGTCCGGGGCACGGCAAGGGGTAGGGCACCGGCTGTCGGTCTGCCTGGTGCAGTCCATGGCGTTGCCGGCGCCGGCATCATGACAAAAGCCGGGCCCCATCATGGGGTCCGGCTTTTTTTCGGGCTTCGGCCAACCCCGCTTCAGTAGTGCGGCGGGATCTCGTGCCCGCCCGGCGCGTCGTTGCCGGGCTGGTTGCTGCGCAGTTGCTGGTACAGCACGCGGATCTGTTCCTGCAGCAGATCGATCTGTTGCTGCTGGCGCGTCACGGCGAGGTTGAGCGCGTCGAGCAGGTCGTCCTGGAAGGCCACTTTGACTTCGAGGTCGGTGAGGCGGGAGTCGTCCATGCGGTGTCCTTGGGTGGCGACGGGGTAGGGAGCGCGATTTTACCGCATTCGTGCCGCGCTCCGCTCATTCCCGACTGGCCGTTTCCCACGCGCCGTCGGCGTGCCGCGTCACGCCCTCGGTGGCGGCAAACTGACGGCGCATCGCGGCGATCACGGTGTCGCGCAGGTAGCGGTGCAGCAGCCGGCGACGACGGGGTGGCCGCTGTGGCTGGCGGTATTCCTGCTCAACGGGGTGTTCATGCCGTTCCTGCTCGGCACCGCGGCGGCCAGCACCTTCAGCCAGGTGGAGGAGCGGGTGTTCAGCCATGCCTACCAGGTCAAGAACGCGATGCGCGAGGTGGCCAACGCCGTCGGCCTGCTGCTGGGCACCGTGCTATTGCAGCAGCGCAGCGCGCTGCACGCCGTGCGCGCGCCGGAGCTGGCATCCGGCCAGCTGGTGTTGCTGGCCGGACAGGATTTCTTCTGGGGGCTGCTGCTGGTGGCACTGATGGTGGGGCTGCTGCTGCAACTGCAGCGCCGCTTCGTGTAGCGGTGTCGGCTAGCTTGCTCGTTGCCCGGTGTTGCTTGCACGCCGGGCATCGGGGCCGGCTTACGCCCCCAACTGGGCGGCAAACTGCGCGGGGATCGCCGGACGGCCGCGCTCGTTGATCGCGGTGCCGATGATCAGCCCTTCCAGCACCACCTTCTGGTCCGTCTGGCGGATCACCTGCTGGCGGAAGCCGAAGCGCACCTTGGACACCGGCTCGAACGCCACCGTCACCGTGAACTGGTCGCCGCTGGTCAGCGACGCCTTGTAGTCCAGTTCCGAGCGCACCACCACCAGGTTGATGTTCTGGCGCGCCAGTTCGGCAAAATCGATGCCCTTTTCCAGCAGAAACTCGTGGCGGGCATGCTCCAGGTAGTTGAAGTACACCCCGTTGTTCACGATGCCCTGCATATCGCATTCGTAATCGCGCACCTTGAATTCAACGGCAAAAACAGACATCGGCTAGCTCCAGATCGGGGTTTGACAGGTGGCCGGCACACGGCTGCCGGCGCGTTGGCAGGCAGGCTGGTCGGCGTGGGCCATGGGGCGGGGAGTGTAACGCATGTGGGTGCGGTCAGGGGACCGCCACGCGGGGCGGTGGCGGCAGCCTAACCCTGCGGCCGCAGCGCCTTGATCACGTAGAGGTCGAAGCGGGTGGACTTGCCCTCCAGCACCGCCGACGGCTTCACGCCCTCGATGACCGGGCCGCGCTGCGGCCGCTTCACCACCACCCGCACCGTGGCGGCGGCGATGGCGGCCTGCAGCAGCGCGGCACTGTCGAGGTCGTCGCCGATCACCTGCTGAAACGCCTGCATGCCTTTCTTGGCGGCGGCGCTTTTCTTGTCGGTGTCGGGGAACATCGGATCGACGAACACCACCTGCGGCCGTTCCGCCTCGGGCCGTGCCGCCTGTGCCGCCAGCCACTGGATGGCGTCGGCGTGCACCAGCGTCATGCGCCGCGCGATGTCCATGGTGTCGAGGTCGACGCTGGCGCGCTCCAGCGCGTCGAACAGCAAGGCCGCCGCCACCGGCGAGCGTTCCAGCAGCGTCACTTCGCAGCCCAGGCTGGCCAGCACGAAGCTGTCGCCGCCGAGGCCGGCGGTGGCGTCGACCACGCGCGGCAATTCCTTAGCGCCCTTCAGCCCGATCGCCTTGGCCACCGGCTGGCCGCGCCCGCCACCCTGCTCGCGGCGGTGCTTGGCCGCGCCCTCGACGAACTCGGCGTATACCGCGCCGTGTTTGCCGCTGGTGAGCAGCTCCAGCCGTTCCGGCCCCAGCTCCAGCCAGTAGCCGGCTTCGGGGCGTCGGGTGACCAGCGGCAGCGCGAAGCGCTCGGCAAGACGATGGGCGGTGTCGCGGCGCGCCGGCTCGGCGCAGTACAGCGGGGTGGGGGTCATGGACGGTTTCCGGGGAACGACGCGGCGAAGATACGGCAAGGCGCGATCAGCGGCAACCGCGTGGCCTTAGCGTTTTCATGCCAAAAACATAAAATGGCGCAATGCTCCCGATCGCAGCCTTCTGCGCCGGCATCACGCTGTGCGCCTTCCTCCCTGAACTGCCCGACGCTCGCTGGCTATGGCCGGCGCTGGCGGGGGCCGCCGTGCTGGCCTGGCGCCTCGATGGTCGTCGCCGCCAGGCCGCGCTGTGGCTGGTATGCGCCCTGGCCGGGCTCGGTTACGCCGGCTGGCGTGCCGAACTCAGGTTGGCCGAAGCGCTGGCGCCGCCGTGGGAAGGGCGGCCGGTGGAGTTCGTCGCCGTGGTGCGCGGCCTGCCCGACCCGGGCGACTACGGCGTGCGGCTGAACGCCGAGGTGGAACAGGTGCTGACGTCTGGTGCGCGCCTGCCGTCCCGGGTGCAGCTGAGCGATTTCCGCGGTGGCGACTGGCCGGCCGGCAGCCGCTGGCGGCTCACGGCACGTTTCAAGGCGCGCCACGGCACGGCCAACCCGTTCGGTTTCGACGGCGAGGCGTGGATGTGGTCGGAAGGGCTGCTGGCCAGCGGCTCGATCGGCAAGGGCGCCCAGCGGCTGGAGGACGCTCAGGATGCACTGGCGCGCATCGACCGCCGGCGCGCCGCCGTGCAGGCCCGCATCCAGCGGGTGCTGGGCGACACGCGCGAGGCGGCGCTGATCGGCGCGCTCACCGTCGGCGCGCAGCAGGCCATCGCGCGTGAGGAGTGGCAGCGCTTTGCGCGCACTGGCCTGACCCACCTGGTCTCGATCTCCGGCCTGCACATCACCATGGTCGCCGGACTGGCCGCAGCGCTGGCGGCCGGCTGGTTGCGTCTTCGGCCAACCTTGCGTGTGCCGCCGCGGCTGGTGATCGCCGCCGTCACCGTGCTGGCGGCGCTGGCCTACGCGCTCTTGGCCGGTTTCTCGGTGCCGACCCAGCGCACCCTGTTCATGCTTGCCGGCGCGGCCTGCCTGCTGGTCTCGCGCCGCGCCTACACTCCGTTCCAGGTGTGGTGGCTGGCGCTGGCCGTGGTGCTGCTGATCGATCCCTTCGCGGTGCTGGCGCCCGGGCTGTGGTTGTCGTTCGGGTTGGTGGCAGCGTTGATGGCCGCGACGCTGGCGCGCCGCCGCCCGCCCGGCAAGCTGCGGGCGGCGCTGGCCGGGCAATGGGCCGCGCTGGTGATGTCGCTGCTGCCGCTGGCGCTGTTTTTCGGCAGCCTGCCGCTGGTGTCGCCGCTCGCTAACGCCGTGGCCATTCCCTACATCTCGGCCTTGCTCACCCCGCTCGCGCTGCTGGCGGTGGCGCTGCCGTTCGACGCCTTGTTGCACCTGACCGCCAGCTTGGCCGAAGGCTTCTTCTACGGGGTGGACCGGCTCGCGCTGCTGCCGTCGTGGTCTCTCCCCGGGCTGCCGTGGCCGCTGCTGGCGCTCGGCGCGGTAGGGTCGCTGTGGCTGATCGCGCCACGCGGCGTGCCGTTGCGGGGATTCGGCGCGCTGCTGCTGGCCCCGGCGCTGCTCTACAGCCCGCCGCGGCCGGCGCAGGGGACGCTGCGGGTGCAGGTGTTCGACGTCGGTCAGGGCTTGTCGGTGCTGCTGCAGACCGCGCGCCACGACCTGCTGTACGACACCGGGCCGGGGCAGGCCGAGCGTGTGCTGCTGCCGCAGCTGGCCGGCCTCGGCGTGCGGCGTCTCGACGCCCTGATGCTGTCGCACCACGACAGCGATCACGACGGCGCCGCGGCTGGCCTGTTGGCCGCCGTGCCGGTGACGCGGGTCTGGGCCGGTCAGCCCGCATCGCTGGCGGGGCAGCGCGACGATGCCGTGCCCTGCACGCCGGGGCAGAGCTGGGCCTGGGACGGGATTCGCTTCGACGTGCTGTGGCCGCCGGCCGGGCTGGCGGGGGAGGACAACGTCCACAGTTGCGTGCTGCGCGTGGCGACCCTGACCCGGGCGGTGCTGCTGACCGGCGACATTGGGCGGCGCGAGGAAGAGGCGTTGGCGGCGCGCTATGGCCGGGCGCTGGCCAGCGAGGTGTTACTGGCCCCGCATCACGGCAGCCGCGGCGCCTCGGGGGAGGCGCTGCTGCAGGCGGTGGCGCCGCACTGGGGCGTGTTCAGCGCGGGCTATCGCAACCGCTACCGCCATCCGCACCCGCAGACGCTGGCGCGCTACCGGGCACAGGGGGCCCAGGTGCTGCGCACCGACCAGCTTGGGGCACTGCAGATCGACCTGGGGGAGACGCTCGCCATCGGCGCGTTCCGGCGCCAGGCGCCGCGTTACTGGAGGGTGCGTGCGGAGGCCGGGGATGACGAAGTCACAGCCGCAGCCGGGCGATGACCTGGTTGCCGTCCCCGCAGTATTCGAGGTGGTCGAACGAACTCAATTTGGCCAGCAGGATGCCGCGGCCGTGCGGGCGCAGCAGCGCCGCCGGGCCGGCGTTGAGGATGGATTGCCAGTCGAAGCCCCGGCCCTGGTCGGAAACGGTGAAGGTGATGTCCTCGGCGCTGCGGCGAAAGCGCACGCTGACCTGACGCTGGGCGTAGGCCGGGTCGGACAGCCGGGCCTGCAGCGCGCTGTCCCAGCTCTCCTCGGCCAGCAGGCGCTGCTTGTCCTGGAAACCGAACCCCAGATTGCCGTGTTCGACGGCGTTGGCGATCAGCTCGTAGAGGCCGCTGGCGACCCGTTCCGGCACTGGGCAGGCGCGCGCCAGCAACGCCGTCACGGCGTGCGCCTCCTGCAGCGTGCGCAGGGTGAATTCGGCCTCCTGCAGCATCATCATGGTGCCTTCCTGGTGCAGGCCCATTTCGCGGAAATAGAGCTGGCGGTCCCAGTGGTCGACCGCCGCCTTGACCACCGCCAGCAGCATGTCGCGCGAGAACGGCTTGTTGAGGAAGAAGAAAGCGCCGGCGCTCATGCCCTGCTGGATGCTGCCGGGCGAACCGAAGGCGGACTGGATGATCACCGGCAGGCTCTCCATGTCCGGGCTTTCCTTGATGCGGGCCAGCAGTTCCATGCCGTTCAGGCCGGGCATCATCTTGTCCAGCAGCACGGCGCAGAAGCGTTCGTGTTCGGCCTCAAGACGGGCCCAGGCCTCCTCGCCGCTGTCGGCCTGCACCGTCTTGTAGCCGTCGCTTTCCAGCAGTTCGCTCATCAGTTCGAGACTGAACGGCTCGTCGTCAACCAAGAGTAGCGTGTGTTCCATCATGCTCCGTTCCGAGTGGGGCGGGCCTGGGCCAGCGTGGCAGGATGAAGCGGAAAATGGCGCCGCCGCCGTCGGCGTTCCCGGCGCTGATCTCGCCGTCGTGGGCGAGCACGATTTCGCGACAAATGGACAGGCCGAGCCCGCTGCCGCCGGCGCCGGTCTTGGTGGCGCTGCCCTGCACGAATTTGTCGAAGATCGGCTCCCGTTCGTCGTCGGCGATGCCCGGCCCCTGGTCGGTCACCGCCACCTCGACCCGGTCGATGCCGTCGGCGTCGGCGCGGGGGGCGACATGCACCGTGATGACGCCGCCTGGCGGGCTGACCTTGATGGCATTGGCGAGCAAGTTGCGCATCACCTGGCCGATGCGCAGCGGGTCGAATACCGCCGGCAGCGTCAGGCTGTCCGCTTTCAGTATAATGTCGATGCCATTTTTTGCTGCCATCGGCAGCATTTCCTCCCGTGCCTCGTACACGCAGCGCAGCAGATCCTGCGGCATCATCTGGAATTCCATGCGCTTCACTTCCATCTTGGCCAGGTCCAGCAGGTCGTTCAGCAGTGCCAGCAAACGCTTGCCGCTGCGGTGGATGCGCTCGAAATAGTGCTGCTGCTTGGGGGTGTTGTCGCTGGTGCTGCGCCGCTCCCCCATTTCGGCAAAGCCCAGGATGGCGTGCAGCGGGGTGCGCAGTTCGTGTGACATATTGGCCAGGAATTCGGTCTTGGCGCGGCTGGTGTCCTCGGCCAGGGTCTTGGCCTCGCGCAAAGCGGCCTCGGTGGTGCGTTGCGCCGAGATGTCCTGGAAGATCCACACCGACCCCAGCCCCGGCAGGGCCGGATCGAGCGCCTTGCCGTAGAGCTGGCACCACAGGGTGCCGCCGTCGCCGTCGCGCAGGCGAAGGTCCTGCTGGCATACCTGCCCCTGCGACAGCACGCCGTACAGCAGGCGCACCAGCCGCTGCCATTGCTCAATAGACTCGAAGATCTGCGTGGTCGGCTGCTCCACGACGTCGTCGGCGGGCAGCCGGAACAGCTCGAGGAAGGCGCGGTTGACCTGCTTGAAACGGTGGTCGGCGACGTAGGCCATGGCGAGCGGGCTGGCGTCCAGCAGCGCGGCGAGCTGCTGGCGCTGCTGTTCCACCTGGCCCTCCAGGGTGTTCTTCAGCGCCAGCAGCGCCGCCTCCTGCTCCTTGCGCTGCCGGATGTTGCGACAGACCAGCAGAAAGCAGGTGTCGTCGGGCTGGTCGACCTGGCTCAGCGTCAGCTCCACCGGCAGGCGGCTGCCATCCTCGCACCGCAGCTGCGCCTCGAACGGCGCGCCTTCGTGTTCGGCCGCGATCTGGCCGAACGGCCGGTGGCGCTCCGGGTCGACCCAGTCGGGGAACAGGCTCGCCAGCGGCCGATGAGGCAGGCACTCGTCGTGCCGCCCGATCAGCCGCGCCGCCGCGGCGTTGGCGGCGCGCACCGTGCCGTCGCTTTCCAGCAGCAGGATGGCGTCGGAGCTGGCTTCCAGAATGGCGCGCTGACGCGCCTCGCTGTCGGCCAGCGCCTGCTCGGCGCGGCGGTGTTCGTCCAGCTGACGGTGCAGCGAACGGTTGCTTTCCATCAGTTGGTCATGCTTCACCAGCAGGGCGTGGCGGAACTGCAGGTTGCTGTGGCCGAGGCGGTAGAGGTAAATCAGCAGGCACAGCGCCCCGGCCGCCGACAGCATCAGGACCAGCAGATCGTGGTCCTGCAGCGCCAGCGCCGGGTCCCTCTGGGCGAACACCGCATACTGCAGCGTCATGCCGCCCAGGGTGAGGGTGCGTGCCTGCAGCGGGGCGGAGGTGGGCAGGGGATGGCCGGGGTGGCTGTCGAGAAAGGGCGTGCCGGGCTGCTGTTCCTGCCAGGCCACCAGCCGCAGCTGGCTGACGGGGGCCGTTCCATCCGTCAGCGGTGAATTCAGCAGCGCCGACGGGTTGAGTCGCAGCAGCAGCACGCGCGTCTGCTGTGGCAGCGGGCTGACGATGTCCAGCCGCGGCGGCGATGCCGGCTGGGCCGCCGTCACGTGCAGCCGCGGGCGCTTGGTGTTGAGCGCGCTCTCGAAGGTCGGCATCCAGTCGGCGCGGGCCCCCAGGTCGACGCCGATGCGTTGCTGGCTGTCCGGCGTGCCGGCCAGCAACAGCCGTACATAGTAGAACGGGCGGGGCGGGGCGGGGGGCTGTTGGCCGCCGGCGTGGTCGCGGATGGGCTGGCCGAGCCGCGCCTCCAGCGCCGGGCGCTGTGCCGCGGTGATGCGCTCCACCAGCGCCACCTCGGTATAGCCGTCGTCCTGCTGGCGCAGCGTCCCCAGCCACTCGTCGAGCCCGGCCGGGGAGATGTCATGGTTGGTCTGCAGCGCCAGCAGGCGGGCGTGGTCGAGCCTGGCCTGCAGCTGCCAGGCCACGGCCTGCAGCCAGACCCGGCCGCTGGCCTGATCGTGCTCGAGCTGCTGCTGACGGCGGCTGTCGGCCAGCAGCCAGGCTTCGCCGCAGAGCAGCAGCATCAGCAGCAGGCCGGTAAGGAGGACAAGGCGGGGCGGGGTGATCCGGCGCATGTCCGTCGCCCTGGATCAGCGTGAATTCAGATGCTGGTAGAGCCGTTCGAATTCCTGCGACACCTTGTGGCGGGCGTCGAAGAACACCATCGGCTGGGCCGCCTGATGCGATTCGCGAATCTTCACCGAGGCCGACAGCGGCGCGTCCAGCACCGGCAGGCCTTCCTGTTTCAGCTCGGCGACCAGCCGCACCGGCAGGCTGGCGCGCGGCTGGAACTGGTTCACCACGATGCCCTCGATGTGCAGCTCGGGATTGTGGTCGGCGCGGATTTCGTCGGTGTTGCCCATCAGGTTGTACAGCGCCTGGCGCGAGAAGGCATCGCAGTCGAACGGGATCAGGCAGCGGTCGGCGGCGATCAGCGCCGAGCGGGTATAGAAATTCAGCGCGGGCGGGGTATCGATCCAGATCTCGTCGTAGTCGGCGGCGAGCTGGTCGAGCGCCTCCTTCAGCTTGAACATCTTGTAGCGCGATTCCAGCTTGCCCATCAGCTCGGACAGTTCCGGGTGTGAGGGCATCAGCGACAGGCCGGGAAACGGTGTCGGCACCACGAACTCCTGCGGCGTCTTGCCGAACAGGCTGATGTTGAGCATCTGCTGGAAGAAGTCGGCCAGCGTCGGCGCGCCGTCGGTCGCCGTGCCGCCCAGCAGGTAGTGGCTGGCGTTGCCTTGCGGATCGAGGTCGATCACCAGCACGCGGCGACCGGCACGGGCCGCCACGGCGGCGAGGTTGACGGCGATGGTGGATTTGCCCACCCCGCCTTTCTGGTTGAAGACGACACGGCGTATGGCGCCCATGGCTAATCCTTGTTCGGAGCCGGGCGGGTGCGCCGTCGGCCGCTCAGAGGGGCTGAGCGCCACCGCAAACAAACAGCATTTGCTGGTAGCTGGCCGAATTCTGCACCACCGGCATCGGTTTTATCTGGCTGTCATTATAGAGGTAGCTGGCGACGAGACGGCTGTTTTCGTCGAACAGGGTGACACTGGTCAGACGGAAGGTCCGGCTCGTACAGTCGATCTGCCAGGTATTGATCGAATACTTGTGGCGCGGCGTCGACAGGAAGTTTTCCTTCTTCATGTTGAAGATGGTCTTCTTGTCGCGGAAGGTTACCACGGAACCCTGGCGGCGCAGCGACAGCTTGTCGATCTCGTTCAGGATATTGCCGTTGGGCGAGACGCCGAGGTTGTGCCAGTCGGCATTGGCTTGCTGCGGCGCGCTCGGCGTCGGCTGCGGGCGCAGTTGGGCCGGCTTGCGCGGGGGCGCGGACGGGGTGCTGGCGCAGGCGGTCAGCAGGGCGGCCGTCACGGTCAGCAGGGATACACGGTAAAACATGGGGAACCTCCGGATATACCCCGGCAGTGTCGCACAGCGTGTGCGCTTCGGCCAACCGGCGACGCGGGCGGGAACTTCGCCGCCGGGGCTGCGTCTCATCCCCGGCATTAGCATTTCCTCTGCATTGTGATATTGCCCCTTCAAGGCCACGTCCCCGGTGGCCTTCTTTTTTGCCCGTCCGGCGCGCGACGCGGCCCGGAGCATGCCGTACAATGGCGCCTTCTTCCGATTCTTGCCCCTCATGCCGGACGCCCACGCCCTACTCCAGACCGTTTTCGGCTACCCCGCCTTCCGCGGCGAGCAGGCCGAGATCGTCGCCCACGTCGGCGGCGGCGGCAACGCGCTGGTGCTGATGCCCACCGGTGGCGGCAAGTCGCTGTGTTACCAGATCCCGGCGCTGCTGCGCGAGGGCGTCGCCATCGTGGTGTCGCCGCTGATCGCCCTGATGCAGGATCAGGTGGCGACGCTGTCCGAGCTGGGGGTGGCCGCCGCCTGCCTCAACTCCGCCACCGCGCCCGACGAGGCGCGCGACATCGTGCGCCAGGCGCGTGCCGGCACGCTCGACCTGCTCTACGTCGCGCCCGAGCGGCTGCTGACGCCGCGTTTCCTGGAGCTCCTGAACGATCTCCGCATCGCGCTGTTCGCCATCGACGAGGCGCACTGCGTCAGCCACTGGGGGCACGACTTCCGCCCCGAATACCAGCAACTCGGCATTCTGGCCGAGCGCTTTCCGGCGGTGCCGCGCATCGCGCTGACCGCCACCGCCGACGAGCAGACCCGCGCCGACATCCTGCACTACCTGAGGTTGGCCGAAGCCCGCGTGTTCCTGTCGAGCTTCGACCGCCCCAACCTGTTCTACCAGGTGGTGGAAAAGCACAACGCCAAGAAGCAGCTGCTGGCGTTTATCCAGCAGGACTATCCCGGCGCCTCCGGCATCGTCTATTGCCTGTCCAGGAAGCGCGTCGAAGACACCGCGCAATGGCTGGTCGAGAACGGCATCCGCGCGCTGCCGTACCACGCCGGGCTCGGGCACGAGGTGCGCGACCGCCACCAGCGCGAATTCCTGCGCGAGGACGGCGTGGTGATGGTCGCCACGGTGGCCTTCGGCATGGGCATCGACAAGCCCGACGTGCGCTTCGTCGCCCACATCGACCTGCCCAAGAGCCCGGAAAACTTCTACCAGGAATCCGGCCGCGCCGGCCGCGACGGCCTGCCCGCCGCCAGCTGGCTGTGCTACGGACTCAACGACATGGTGCAGCTGACGCAGATGATCGAAGGCTCGGAGATGGCGGTGCTGCAAAAGCAGGTCGAACTGTCCAAGCTCGACGCCATGCTCGCCTTCTGCGAAACCGCCGCCTGCCGCCGCCAGCACATCCTGGCCCACTTCAGCGAACAGAGCGCCCCCTGCGGGCACTGCGACAACTGCCTCAATCCGCCGGTCACCTTCGACGCCACGCTGCCGGTGCAGAAACTGCTGTCGTGCATCTACCGCGTCGAGCAGCGCTTTGCCGCCAGCCACGTCATCGACGTGCTGCTCGGGCGTGCCAACCAGAGCGTTACCGCCTTCGGCCACGACCAGCTCTCCACCTTCGGCATCGGGCGCGAGCTCAACCAGCGTGGCTGGCGCTCGATCATCCGTCAGCTGGTGGCCAAGAAGCTGCTGCAGGTCGACATCGCGCGCGGCCAGTCGCTGGTGTTTGGCGACGGCTGCCGCGCCATCCTCAAGGGCGAGCAGAAGGTCTACCTGCGCCCGCTCGCCGACGACAAGAAGAGCCGCAGCGCCAACACCGATCGCTGGCTGCGCACCGAGCGCGAGGAGCGGCTGTGGCAGATGCTGCGGCGCTGGCGCAAAAGCATGGCCGACGAGCACAACGTACCGGCCTACGCCGTGTTCTCCGACAAGACGCTGCGCGAACTGGTGGAGAAGCGCCCCGGCAGCCGCGTCGAGATCGGCCGCGTCTACGGCCTGGGGGAACTCAAGCTGGCGCGTTACGGCGACGCCCTGCTCGCCATCCTCAACGAGGCGTCGCAGAGCGACGACTGATTCCAGTACACTTGAAGGCTGCATCCTGGCCATTGGCTTTACAATTCCGGAGAACCCAACATGCCCGTCAACCTGAACCCCGTTAAGCCCGAACAGCTCGCCGCCATCGCCGGCGTCGAACTCGGCGTGGCCGAAGCCGGCATCAAGAAGGCCGACCGCAAGGACGTGCTGGTGATCCGCCTCGACAAGGGCAACACCGTCGCCGGCGTGTTCACGCAGAACCGTTTCTGCGCCGCTCCGGTGCAGATCAGCAAGGCCCACCTCGACGCCGGCGTGCAAATCCGCGCGCTGGTGATCAACACCGGCAACGCCAACGCCGGCACCGGCGAAGACGGCCGCCAGCGCGCGCTCGCCGTCTGCCAGGCACTGGCCGCCGAACTCGACTGCGCCGTGGAGCAGATCCTGCCGTTCTCCACCGGCGTCATCCTCGAGCCGCTGCCGGCCGACAAGATCATCGCCGCGCTGCCCAAGCGCCGCAGCGCCAACTGGGCCGAGGCCGCCGAAGCGATCATGACCACCGACACCGCCCCCAAGGCCACCAGCCGCGCGCTGGACATCGACGGCCACAAGGTGTCGATCACCGGCATCTCCAAGGGCGCCGGCATGATCCACCCCAACATGGCCACCATGTTGGGCTTCATCGCCACCGACGCCGCCATCACCCGGCCGATGATCAACCAGCTGGTCAAGGAAGTCGCCGACCTCACCTTCAACTGCATCTCGATCGACGGCGACACCTCCACCAACGACAGCTTCATGCTGATCTCCACCGGCCAGAGCGGCGCGCCGCTGATCGACTCGCCCAACCAGCCGGCCTACGCCCAGCTCAAGGCCGCCCTGCTCGACGTCGCCACCGAACTGGCCCAGGCCATCGTGCGCGACGGCGAGGGCGCCACCAAGTTCATCACCGTCAAGGTCGAAGGTGGCCGTTCCGTTGCCGAATGCAAGGCCGTCGCCTACGCCATCGCCAAGTCGCCGCTGGTCAAGACCGCCTTCTTCGCCTCCGACCCCAACCTGGGCCGTCTGCTGTGCGCGGTCGGCTACGCCGGCGTCAACGACCTCGACGTCGACCGCATGGCGCTCTACCTCGACGACGTGCTGGTGGCCTGCAACGGCGGCCGCAATCCGGAGTACAAGGAAGAAGACGGCCAGCGCGTGATGCAGCAGTCCGAGATCGGCGTGCGTGTCGAGCTCAACCGCGGCCAGGCCAGCGCAACCGTCTGGACCTGCGACTTCTCCTACGACTACGTGCGCATCAACGCCGACTACCGCAGCTG